>JBCCYE010000004.1:0-187907 GCA_039190425.1 Pseudomonadota bacterium
CTCAACGCACCCTGCGCCCACTCGCCCTCCTTGATGCGGCGCACCACCTCAGAGCCCAGCGTTGAGTCGTCGAGAATACTGACATAGACGTCAAACAGCGCATGATCTTCTGCGCTGAGCCGGCTATCCAGATTCTCTGCGACGACCTGAATGTCCTTGCGCACTTGCCTGAGTGCATCTCGGAACGCCCGAACCTCGGCGCGCCTGTCCTGAGCCGGCCTCGAGGGCACGGCGTACAGATCCGCGCCCGGCGTCATAACCACTACGGTGCCAATGGCTACACCCGGGGCACCGGGTACACCGGCGATCCTGGCCGGCGCGGCCCCGCGATTGGCCTGCGTTTCAACCGAGCCGGTTACCTGGGCGTGGGCGATCACACCGGCAAGCTGGGCCGACAGAGTCACCAGAAAAGCTTCGTCGCTCTCGTCAAATCGCCGGCGCTCCGCCTGCTGCACAACCAGGACGCCCAGCACATCTTTTTGATGAATGATGGGTACACCGAGAAAGGCGTGAAAAGGCTCCTCGCCAATATCGGGCATGAACTGAAAGTGCGGATGCTTCTCAGCCTCCTGAAGATTGACGGGCTCTTCTCGCTCGGCGACCAAACCGACCAGACCGTCTCCCGGGCCAAGACTGGCGACGCCAACCTGATCCTGATTCAGCCCTTGTGTGGCACGAAAGACGTATCGACCGGATGAGTGATCGCGCAAGTAAACACTGCACACTTCGGTATTCATCGCGTCCTGAATGCGGCGCACGATGATTTGGAGGGCGTCGTTCAGCCCCTCAGCCGCATTGACCTCCTGTACAATGTTGCGAAGGGTTTCAAGCATGCCTGCCTATCAGCCCTCCCGCCGCTTGGTATGTTGACCCATAGGTAATGCCAACTCCTTCATAGCCCTTCGATACACCTCCCGCTTGAAAGAAATCACCTGATTTAAAGGGTACCAGTAACTGACCCAGCGCCAGTGATCGAACTCCGGGGTGGCATTAAGATCCAACTGCACCGCGTCATCGGCCTCTAACAGGCGCAGCAAAAACCACTTTTGCTTCTGCCCAATACAAACGGGGCTTTTATCACGACGCACAAACCGCTTGGGCAGCCGGTAGCGTAACCAGCCGCGCGTCGCGCCCAGCACTTCCACCGCATCTGGCTCCAGCCCCACTTCTTCGTGCAGCTCCCGATAAAGCGCCTGCTCCGGCGACTCTCCCACCTGTATACCGCCCTGGGGAAACTGCCACGCGTCTCGTCCACCGACTCGGCGCGCCCACAGTAACTGGCCTCTATCATTGGCCAGCATGATCCCGACGTTGGGCCGAAAGCCGTCCGCATCAATCACAGCTGTTCCTATTATTTCCGGGCCGAGTATTGTTCCACACTTTGCGGACGCAGAGAAATTTGCTATCTGCGAAGCAATCGCTATGCTTTTCCGCCCACACATGGAGCGCAGCCGGGAGCTGCCAGCGGAGGTACGCATTTGGCACTGGCAATCTTTGATCTGGATAATACGCTGATTGCCGGGGACAGCGACAATCTGTGGGGAAAGTTTCTGTGTGACGAAGGGCTGGTCGATGCGGAGTCTTATTCACGTCATAACGATCAGTTCTACTCTGACTATCAGGCCGGCACTCTGGATATTGATGCCTATCTGAGGTTCGCACTCAGTTCCCTGATCGGTGTCTCCGCAGCGCAACGCAACCATTGGCACCAGAGCTTCATGCAGCGCATGATCGAACCCATTCTGCTGCCTGCCGCAAATACGCTACTGGAAAAACATCGCAAGGCCGGTGACGAGTTGCTGATTATCACCGCCACCAACCGTTTCATTACCGAACCTATCGCAGCCTTACTGGGTGTCGACAACCTGATCGCGTGCGAGGGGGAGATCATCGACGGTGTCTACACGGGCAAACCTGCGGGCACGCCTTCCTATGCCGACGGCAAGGTAGTCCGACTGCAGCGGTGGCTGAAGGGGCGGGAGATCGAGCTCAACGGCGCATGGTTCTACTCCGACTCACACAATGATCTACCGCTGCTGAAGATCGTGGATCACCCTGTCGCGGTGGACCCCGATGATACCCTGAGGGAGATCGCACTGAAGCGCGACTGGACCATCATCAGTTTGCGTGACCAATAAAGGCCAGAGCCGCTATCTAGCGGCGTAGCGCAAACACCGACTTCAGGTATTCGGTCTCAGGAATCGCAGGATGTACTGGATGATCGGGCCCTTGTCCGTATTGCTCCACAATGCGTAAGCCACAGCCGACACGCTGAGCCGCCTGTTGTATGGCGCCGATCAGATCGGTACGCGAGAGTTGCATCGAACAGGACGCTGACACCAGCAGACCGCCCGGTGACAACAGCCGGAGCGCCAATTCATTGATCCGACGATAGGCCGAGATACCTTTCTTAAGATCCTTGCGTCGTTGAATAAACGCCGGCGGGTCGAGCACCACCGCATCAAAACGACGCCCGGAAGCGACCAGGTCCGCCATCACCTCAGACGCCTGGCCATGCCGTGTGCTCACGCTCGCCTCACAACCGTTGAGGGCGGCATTGGCCGCCACCTGCTCTAGCGCAACCAGGGAACTGTCAACGCAAACGACCTCGGTGGCACCCCGCGCTGCCGCCTGCACACCCCATCCGCCGATATAGCTGTATACGTCGAGCAAGCTACCACCCCTGGACAATTCCGAGGCACGTGCACGCGCCGACCTATGATCATAAAACCAACCGGTCTTTTGACCGCTGTAGACCGGTACCTGAAATTGCACGCCGTTTTCCCGCAATTGGACAAGTTCCGGAACGTCACCATGCACCACCTCCGGCGCCACGCGTCCGTCCTGCTCACGTCGCGCCCGACTGTCTCTGCGCAGCAGAATGCCTTCGGGCGACAGCGTGGTTTTCAGCGCATTGACCAAGGCGCTCGAGGCATGTTCGATACTGAGACTGTTCAGCTGCACGACCAGCTGCGCGTCGTATCGGTCGACTACGACACCCGGCAACAGATCGCTGTCGCCATAAACAAGCCGATAAAAAGGTTCGTCAAACAGTCGTTCACGCACAGCGAGAGCAGCTTCCAGGCGTTCAGTGAAGAGATCTTCGTCAAGAGATCGCACCTCTCCGGGCCAGTACAAGCGGGCGCAAATCAGGGAGGACGGCTCTGCGAAGGCACTGCCAATCAGCTGCCCAGAGCCGTTGACCACCTGAACCAAGTCGCCCGCCGCGAACTGCGACAGAGGTGATCGTGCAGTATCGACCTCGTTGGAGTACACCCACAGATGACCACTCCGCAGGCGGCGTTCAGCGCCCCTGCGCAGATAAAGGGGGGTCATGTGGAAACTGAAATGAGAGTGCCTACGGCTCTATTCACTCTCGCACTGCAGTTTATAGTCTTCGGCCGACAGAAGATTATCTAACTCTCCGGCATCGACTGGCCGCAGTTTGAAGAACCAGCCGTCGCCGTAGGGCTCGTTGTTGACGGTCTCCGGATCCTCTTCCAATTGCTCATTGGTTTCGATGACTTCACCGCCCACCGGCGAATAGATGTCGGATGCTGCTTTCACGGACTCAACCACGCCGGCCTCTTCGCCCGCCTCCAGCGTCGCGTTGACGTCCGGCAACTCTACGAAAACAACATCACCGAGCGCATGCTGGGCATGGTCCGTGATACCGACTGTTACCGTGCCGTCTTCCTCCAGACGGGCCCATTCATGGCTGCTGGCGTACTTTAACTCACCGGGTGTCAGGCTCATAGATCTTCCTCATCGAGTGGGGCGGGGGCGTGCTCAGGAGCGCCCACATTCTAACCCCAGCCCCATGAAAAACAACGCTACCTCTGGTTCTAGTCGACGCCCATGGCATGTTTAATCAGCTGTTGCTTTACCGGAAGCAACCTATCAAGGTGGCTCATACCCGCATTTCGCAACCACCGAATCGCGGGTGCTCGTTGCTCAAACAACCGTTTAAAACCATCCATTGCGGTCATCATGAGCAAATTGTCTCCCTTGCGGCGTCGCTGAAATCGTTGCAACACCTCCAGATCACCCACGTTTTCACCTCGCCCCAGCGCCCGCTCAATCTCCTCAGCCAAAACGGCTACATCCCGCAGACCTAGGTTGATGCCCTGACCGGCCAGCGGGTGAATAGTGTGTGCCGCATCCCCGACCAGTGCCACGCCAGGCTGCACGTAGTCGATCGCGTGACGCTGTCGAAGTGGAAAGCAGCTGCGCTTTGAGGCCTTCAACACGCGGCCGAGGCATCGTTCACTGGCATCCTCGAGCGCATCGCAGAACGCATCATCCGACAGCGCCATCAGAGAGTCGGCGAGGTCATTCGTAGCGGACCAGACAATGGAGCAGAAATGTGCTTCATGGGTACCGGGCAGGGGCAGCAAAGCCAGCGGGCCTGTCGCCAGAAAACGCTGCCAGGCCGTATGTTCGTGCGCTCGCTCAAC
The DNA here is from genome assembly GCA_039190425.1 of Pseudomonadota bacterium. GTDB lineage: Bacteria > Pseudomonadota > Gammaproteobacteria > Pseudomonadales > Halieaceae > Marimicrobium. Next base: position 4,458 of record JBCCYE010000004.1, read on the forward strand.
CTGGATGGTACACGCGATCGCGCGATGCCCGTAGTCCCATTCTCTGGTCGCGAAATCCAGCATGTTCCTAACACGCGAAAGCGCACCGTCGGCGGCGACCATCAATCTCGCCTCCAGAAGCCCGCCATCTTCCAGCACAAGATGCAGGCGGCCGTCCAGCGCGAAGTCACAATCCGCCAGTGCCGCCGGACAATGCAGCGTAACATCCGACGCTGCAGATACTGCGCTCATGAGCGATTTCACAATGGCTCGGTTTTCGACAATATGCCCCAGCACCGACCGATCCACCTCCGTGCAATCGAAGTCGATACGGCCGGTACCCTCTGCGTCCCAGACCGTCATATGGCCATAGGGGCATGCGCGGTAGTCGATAATCTGTTGCCAGGCATCGAGTTGCTGCAGAAAGGCTTGCGACTTCGGTGTCAGGGCGCTCACCCTGGGATCGAAGCTGTGTGCATCTCTTTCCTGCGGCAACTCGCTCCCATCCACAGATTGCGCTTCAACCAGTGCAATGCTCAGCCCACACCCGCTAAGGGCCGCCGCAAGGGACGAGCCGGCAATGCCTGCACCGATAATGACAACATCGTAACGCCGAGCCTCAGACACGCTCTTCACTCCCTGCGGCAGCGATACCTGCTGCGTGGCGGACAAACTCTCGCTTCGCTGAAGGCAGCAGGTCCATGCCGGCCAGCGCGAGGTCTCGACCGAGCGAAAAAAGCGGCCAATCGGTCATGAACAAACCCGGCACGCGATCACTGAACCCGATAGTACGCTGCTGATCCTCCGCCTGCCGAGCCTGATACTCGTGCAGCACCGCAGGCTCGCCAAGTGACTTGCCCTCGTCCAGTGCGCCCCTCAACGTACGTGCCAAGCAGGCCACATCCCTGAGTGCCAAATTGAACCCCTGTCCAGCAACCGGATGGAGCGCATGCGCGGCGTTGCCCATAACAACCATGCTGCGTCGCACCTGCTCCAGCGATTGCACCAACGTCAACGGATAACTCTGTCGTTCGCCAACCTGCTCTACTCTCCCCAGCCGGTAACCAAAGCGCAGCTGCAGCTCCTCCACAAAGGCCATGTCTTCCGCGGCAAGCAGTTTCTCCGCTCGAGCTGGCGGCAGTGTCCACACCAGTGCACTGCGGTGTTCATCCGCTGAACTTGGCATCAGAGGCAACAACGCCAACGGTCCTTCATCGGTGAACCGTTCAAAGGCACACCCAGCGTGCGCCTCGGCCGTCGCGATATTGGCGATGAGCGCATGCTGCCCGTAAGACTTCACCTGTCGCTGCACCCCGAGGTCTTCACACAATCGCGACCCTGCACCGTCACAAATCAGCAGCAACTCCGCACGGATATCTTCAGTGGTATCGCCAGTACGCAGCTGCAGGTGGGCGCCTTCTGGACCCGTTCGCGCAGCAGTGACCTGTGCGGGGCTACACAGCTCAACCCTGGCCTGCCGGTACAGAGACTGGGCAAGCGCATTACCCAGCCAGGGGTTTTCAGCCACATAGCCCAGCGCCGGCCAGCCGCAGTCCTGCGCGTCCAGCAATGTGCTACCGAAGCGGCCGCGGCTGGAGACGTGGATTTTTTCTATCGGGCAGCACCACTGAGACAGTAGGTCCCAAACACCGATGTTCTGGTATATCCGCTGTGAGCTATAGCTCAGGGCCGTACTTCGAGCGTCAAAGGAGGGATGATAGTCAGGTGCTCCGGCCGCCATCGGCTTAGGAAAAGGGTAGCTTTCCACCAGCAGAATGGAGGTAGACGGCGGCAGTGATGCGCCCAACTGAAGCGCCAAGCTCAAACCAACCATGCCGCCGCCGGCAATCACAATGTCAAAGTGTTTATCCATTCGTTATCCGGCCATCACCGCTTCGATATCCTCCACGGCTTTTGGAGCCGCCGCCGTCAACACATCACAACCCTCATCCGTTACCAGCACGTCGTCTTCGATTCGAATACCAATACCGCGCCACTTTTTGGCCACCGTTCGGTCATCGGGGGACACATAGATGCCAGGTTCAATCGTCAAGACCATACCAGGTTCGAGCAATCGCCACTCTCCGCCCGGCCGGTAATCACCGACGTCATGAACATCCATCCCCAGCCAATGGCCCACGCGATGCATATAGTAGCGCCGGTATGCCTCCCGTTTGATCAGGCTCGTCGGATTACCCTTCAACAAACCCAGCTTTACCAGACCCTCGGTAATCACCCGCACACTTGCACGGTGGGGCTGGTTCCAATGATTGCCGGGTTTCACCTCACGCAGCGCCGCCTGCTGCGCCTTCAGTACCAGCTCGTAGAGTGTCCGCTGAGGCATACTGAATCGACCATTCACAGGAAAGGTTCGGGTAACATCCGCCGCGTAATAATCCAACTCGCAGCCAGCGTCGATCAGCACGAGATCGCCATCCTTTAGCCTGCTTGAATTTTCTACATAGTGCATGACACAGGCATTAGCGCCACCACCGACAATACTGGGATAGGCGGGATGCCTGGCACCGGCCGTAGCGAATGCATGCTGTAACTCAGCCTCAAGCTGGTACTCAAACAGGCCCGGTTGGCAGCACGTCATCGCTCGTATGTGAGCGCCGGCGGTGATGTCAGCAGCACGCCGCATGATCCTCGTCTCGGCGGCACTCTTATACAATCTGAGCTCGTGCAACATGTGGTCGAGATCCGTAAACTCGCCCGGTGGTACTGCACCGCTGGATTCGCGTGCGCGGATTGAGTTAACCCAGCCCATGATCTGCTGATCGAATCTGGCGCTGCGGCCCATTGAGTAGAACACCCGCTCACGACCTTCCAGCAGACCCGGTAAAATGTCATCGATATCGCTGATCGGAAAGGCGTCGTCGGCACCCAATTGCTCGCAAACGCCTTCGGGTCCAAGACGTCTACCGTGCCATATCTCCATATTGAGGTCCCGCTCACGGCAAAACAGCACGTACTGGCCATGGCGCCTACCGGGTAAAAGCACCAGCACCGCTTCAGGTTCGTCAAAACCCGTCAAGTAGTAGAAGTCGCTGTCCTGGCGAAAGGGATAATCGGTGTCCCGACTGCGGGCGCGCTCCTGCGCCGAGGGTATGATGGCGATACTGTTTGTGCCCATTAGCGACATCATGTTGCGTCGGCGCCGGGCAAATTCTGTTTTACTGATACTCATGGTCGATTACTGGGCTGCACCAATTCAGTGGAGAGAGTCGGATCCCGGTCCGGAATCGATCTCGATCCGCGCCAGGGCGATGTTCACAACCGCCAACCTTAGATACTCCACCAACTCGACAAAACTGCGTTCCAGTTCGTCCTCCGATTCTTCGTCACCCACCTCTGCTTGGGCCATGGCGGCGATATCGCGCAGCACCTCGGCGCCCTCCTCGCCAAGATTCGCACCGCTTACCGCTCCAGCTCCTGTAAATCCAGCCAAAAAAGCGTGGCACCAGTCGGCCAGTGCTTCGGTGCGCTCTCCAATGTCGGTATCATCATCGGGCAGCAAAGGATAGAAGGCGAGGGAATCATCGAGCAGGGCATCGGCCGAGACTTCGTGCAGTCGCAACACATGGCCCGCGAGTTCGCCGTGAAGCTGCACATCCAATACGCGTGTCACCATGTCCAACCCCGCCTCTGCGCTACTGTCCGTCGCCGCGGTCAAGAGTCCGGTCAAGCAACCGTGTATCGCCGCTGGAGACGTGGCCTGCCCTTGATCCAGCAACATGTCCGACAATTCGTCAAAGTCGAACGGTGCCGCGGTATGATCAACGCTGTCCATCAGCGTGCACCTGTTGTCTGTGAAGCTTCATGTATTTGTGCCCTGAGGAGGTTGATCCGCTGATAGCGCTAAGGTCACATGCCAGTCGTTGACCTCGAAAACCCGCACCACTATAGTAATTACCAAACCCGTTACCCAGTATACCTTGATGGCAGAAAACGAACTGAAAGCGCTCGAAAAAAAGATCGAAGAGCTGATTGCCCTGTGCCAAGAGCTCGATCGAGAAAACCAAGCGCTGAAGTCAGATCGTGCTGGCTGGAGTCGGGAACGCAAGGATCTCATGGACAAAAACGAGCTCGCCCGAAGCAAGGTCGAGGCGATGATTGATCGCCTACGCGGCATGGAGGGACAGGCGTGAGTGCGAATACCGTCACAGTGAAAATTCTGGACAAGGAATACCAAGTTGCCTGTCCGGAGGGCCAGGAGACCGAGCTGACGGCTTCGGCAAAGTATCTGGACAAACAAATGCGTAAGATACGCGACAGCGGCAAAGTCATCGGCCTGGAGAGAATCGCCGTCATGGCGGCACTGAACATCGGCTACGAACTGCTTCAGGCCGGCGGACAATCCAGCAGTGGCAAGCAGCCCACTGACGCTGTCAAACGTCTGAATCGAAAACTGGACGAAGCGCTCTTCGATCTTCGCCAAATGCAGATCAACTGATCTGTCGACTTGCTCACACCAGCCGAAGATTCACCACGCTTAGTGCTCTAACTACGCTATAATCCTATCCGGGTCCCTGGCGTATACGCCAGACAGCCAGTCCTCGAGCCGATACTTTGTACCCGGAGGCTCCTCGTTGCTGTAGGTGTGCACGTCCGGCCGCGGTCGGGAAGCCTGATACAGTGCAGGAGCCACCACCTTGAACCATCGGGTTCAAGGGCAGTGTTGTCAGCGGTATGCCGGGAATCCCTCACCTTTATCTATGTCCAATACCAAACAGGATAAGCACACCCTGCGAGACGCAAAGCGTCAGCAGCGTCGCGCCCTGAGCCCGACACAACAACGTGCTGCAGCGCTTGCAGTGGTAGACTTCGTGCAACAACTACCGGACTGGCCGACAGCAGAGCGAATCGCCGTTTACCACGCTAGCGATGGAGAAATCGATCCTGCACCGATCGCTCAGCTGACTCAAAGTGAGAACAAACAGTGCTACCTGCCTGTCGTCAGGGACAACGCGCTGCTGTTTGCAAGCTGGCTACCGGACACCACACTGGCTCCCAATCGATACGGCATCATGGAGCCTGCGCAATACAGCGGACTCTGTCCTGCAGCGTCGCTGGATCTGGTGCTCATGCCGCTCGTCGCCTGGGACCGGCAGGGGAGTCGTCTTGGTATGGGTGGTGGCTACTATGACCGTGCCCTGTCAGGGCCCTATGGGCCGCTGAAGCTGGGCTTGGCACATGCACTGCAAGAAGTCCCTGCCGTTCCGAGAGAGGCCTGGGACATCCGCTTGGACTACGTGGCAACGGATCGGGAACTGCACCGCTGCGGCTAGAGCCGGAGGGGCAGGCCCTATTCGCTCTATTCCTCTACGATGACACCGGCTTGAAGCTGTGAAGCGGGTGCGGCAACGGTGTTATTTGCTGCCATGGGAAGCAACAAGGTAAGGGCGACGCCCAAACTGAACGCTGCAACCAGTACCAGCAATAAATCAGGCTTACGTTCCACTGCGATCTCTCTCTTCTTCGTCGGATTACAACTCGCTTCGCTGTAACCCTGCCCCCAACCAATACCGACCCTGTCAACTGTCTACCGCGCAGTTTGTTCGTGTAATTGTGTGAATATTTAACAAACTCTTAGAGATACTATCTCAGACTTCTTCAAAAAAAAAGCCCCAAACCCTCGAAAACTATAACTTTATTGGGTTGATTCGCCGCCCAGATAGAGCTGATAAGCGCGGTTTTCGGACTCTTCCCAGTAGCGAAAGTCTATCCCCTTCAATACCCGACGAAATGCCGCCCGCTCACTCTGAGGTACCTGCACTCCCAGTAGAATGCGGCCGTAGGCCGCTCCATGGTTGCGGTAGTGGAAAAGAGAGATGTTCCAGCGTTGCCCGAGGCTGTTCAAAAACGTCAACAACGCGCCAGGACGTTCGGGAAACTCGACTCGATAGATTCGTTCGTCCGCCAAATCCGGCGGCGCGTGTCCTCCTACCATATGGCGCACGTGAAGTTTGGCCACTTCATTACTGGTCAGATCTTCAGCTTGGTAACCCTGCTCGATCAGCGACAGCAGCAACGATTGCAGATCATCACCGCCCGGCACCACCGACAGGCCCACAAATACCCTGGCTGAGTTCGCATCGGAGTAGCGATAGTTGAACTCTGTGATGTTTCGACGCCCCAGCGCTCCGCAGAACTTGCGGAAGCTGCCCGGACACTCCGGCACACTGACGCTGATGACCGCCTCACGATCTTCTCCGACCTCACTGCGCTCTGAAATGTAGCGCAGGCGATCAAAGTTTGTGTTGGCACCACTGACCACCGCCACGAGACTCTGTCCCTGGACGGATTGTCGATCTGCGTACTTCTTGAGCCCTGCCAAGGCCAGAGCGCCAGCTGGCTCGGCAATGCTGCGCGTATCCTCAAAGATATCCTTGATCGCGGCGCACATTTCGTCGGTGCTGACGGTGATAACCTCGGACACTATGTCGCGGACCACACGAAACGGCTCTTTACCGACCTGCGCCACGGCGCAGCCGTCGGCAAACAGGCCGACCTCCTTTAAGACAGCGCGTCGGCCCTTCTCGAGCGCCAATTTCAAGCACGCGGCATCCTCCGGCTCCACACCGATGACTCTCGTTCCCGGCCATACATAGCTGATGTAGGCGGCTATGCCTGCCAGAAGCCCACCCCCACCCACTGGCACAAAAACGGCGTCCAGCGGTTCAGGGTGCTGGCGGACGATCTCCATGCCAATGGTGCCCTGGCCTGCAATCACGTCGCAATCATCGAACGGGTGCACGAAAATCAGGCCCTTCTCCGCTTCCAGCTCACGGGCATGCTCGGCAGCTGCTTCGAAGGAATCGCCCAAGAGAACAACCTTGGCGCCGCGGCTTCGCACTCCCTCCACCTTAATGGAAGGTGTCGTTTGCGGCATGACGATGGTTGCAGAGATGCCCAGTTGCTGAGCTGCCACCGCAACACCCTGGGCGTGATTGCCCGCTGAGGCTGCAACCACACCGCGCTCTTTTTGCCGGGGCGTTAAACGGCTCATCTTGCAGTAGGCACCCCGCAGCTTGAAGGAGAACACCGGCTGCAGATCTTCGCGCTTCAACAACACACGGCAATTGAGCCGCTCAGACAGGAGCAAGGCCTCGTCAAGCGGTGTCTCACGGGCAACATCGTAGACTCTCGCGTCCAGAATGCGTTTGATGTAAGTCTGTGGCATGAGGTGGTGCCTTCCGATGAATCAGGCCGTTGTCGAGTTCGATGATAAAGTAGCGCCCGCCCTTTTTCAGCCGCCAATAGCAATTAAGGTAGGCGTTGCTGTGTCCGAGCGGCACCTACTTTATACTGTTCGGGCCTTTACATCAGAGAACGCTCAATGAATCAGGATGATATGAAACAGGCCGTGGCGCATGCGGCCCTCGACTACGTCAAACCGAAGCTCGAGAACGACACCGTGCTGGGCATCGGCACGGGTTCAACCGTTGACTATTTTATTGACGCGCTCGCTTCCGTAAAGGGTCTGCTAAACGCGACTGTTGCCAGCTCCGAAAGATCAGCTGATCGACTGCGAGGCCATGGCATTCCAGTGTATGAGTTAAATACGGTGGACGGTGTTGACTTTTACATAGACGGCGCAGACGAAAGCAACAGGGCGCTGCAGCTGATCAAGGGCGGTGGTGCTGCACTCACCCGAGAAAAAATTGTCGCGGCCGTCGCCAGGGAGTTTGTCTGCATAGCAGACGAAACCAAACTTGTTCATACCCTCGGCAGTTTTCCTCTGCCTGTTGAAGTTATTCCAATGGCCCGCAGCCACGTGGCCAGGGAGCTGGTGAAGCTGGGTGGAGACCCGGTGTATCGAGAGGGCGTCGTCACCGACAACGGCAATATCATTCTGGACGTCTACAACTTTAGCATTCCTCAGCCACTGTCGACCGAGGAAAAAATCAATGGCATCACGGGCGTCGTTACCAATGGCCTATTTGCACTCAAGCCCGCCGATGTACTCTTGCTGAGTTCAGCAGAGGGCGTCAAAACAATGTTTGCGCAGGACTAACGGTCGCACCGTTCAGGCATCAAAGATTTTGCCAGGATTCATAATCCCGTGGGGGTCAAATGCGCGCTTGATCTCGCGCATCAGTGAGATCTCAGCTTCCGAGCGTGAGAAGCTTAGGTAATCCTTTTTTAGCAAGCCGACACCATGCTCGGCGGAAACGCTACCCCCATATCGGGCAACGATGTCAAAAACCCAGCGACTTACTTCGCCGCACTGCCGCTGAAACTCTTTCTGGCCGAGGTCGTCAGGTTTGAGGACGTTGAGATGTACGTTACCGTCACCGATGTGGCCAAACCAAACGATTTCAAAGCTGGGATAGCGCTGCCTAACCGCTGCCTCAACGTCAGACAGAAACTCTGGCACTCGAGATACTGTCGTGGAGATATCATTTTTATAGGGGGTCCATCGCGCTAATGTTTCGGATATGTCTTCCCGCAAACGCCACAAACCCTGGGCCTGTTGGAGGCTCTGACTGATCGTTCCATCCAGCGCCCAACCCTGCTCGACACAGTGTTCGAACAAGGCCATGGCTCGCTCCAGTACTTCATCGCTTGTGTGTTCGAGCTCAAGCAGCGCGTAATACTCTGTCACCGTGGCAAAAGGCCGCTGCAGAGACTGGTGATCTAGTACCTTCTGCAGACCCAGTTCTGAAAAGAACTCGTATGCGCTCAGCTGCAGTTCTGCCTGAAACGTTTCCAGAATAGCCATTGTCGCCGCCATCGACGGCACACCCAGTACCAACACCACCGGGTCCACCGGCGGAGTGGTGAGTCGCATGGTCGCTTCCACGACAATTCCCAGCGTTCCTTCGGCACCGATAACGAGCTGCCTCAGGTCGTAGCCACTGTTGTTCTTCACCAGCCCGCGGTTGAGATCAAGCAGCTCCCCAGTCCCTGTCACCAGCTTGAGACCCGCCACCCAGTCGCGCGTCATCCCGTGGCGGATAACCTTGATACCGCCGGCATTCGTCGAGATATTACCTCCGATCTGACTGGAGCCGCTTGAGGCAAAATCCACCGGGTAGTAAAGGCCCCGCTCAAGAGCGAAATCCTGCAGTTGCTGCGTCACAACGCCGGCGCCACACACCACGGTACGATCCACCGGATTAAACTGTTCGAGCTTATTCAACCGATCCAACGCCAAAACAAGCTCGCCCGAAGCCGCAACCGCCCCACCGCTCAAACCGGTTCGGCCGCCTGACGGGACGATCGGGACCGACGCCGATGCTGCGTATCTGACCAGCTCCTGAACCTGTTCAATGCTGTCGGGCAGCACCACAGCGCCTGGTGCCGGAACAACTGCTTTGGTCCAATCACCGCCGTAGTGCTGCAGCGATGGTTCATCGACCAGCACGCGCTCGTCGCCGACAATGTGCGCCAGGGATTGCAACTGACGATCGCTGAAAGTCACGCAGGGGTTCTCCTAAACCTTTGAAGGGGCGCGGTAACGGCGGCCGCGTATGGTAACATACGCGCCTTTTTTCACAGCTCATGAACCGCCTGCAGTATCGCGGAGCCAACTAAATCAACGCCCTAGCGGCGTATCGTCAAGAGGATCAACGCCGACATGGCGCTGCAATCGCTGGAAAAGAGCAAGATTCGCTTTGTCCTGCTGGAGGGCGTACATGCCTCGGCAATGACGGCCCTCGAACAGTCCGGCTACACCAATATAGAGCTTTACAGCAGCGCTCTGTCTGGAGACGAGCTAAAAGAGGCTATTGCCCAGGCACACTTCGTCGGCATTCGCTCCCGCACCCAACTGACAGAAGATGTGTTAGAAGCCGCACAAAAGCTGGTCGCCGTAGGCTGTTTCTGTATCGGCACCAATCAGGTAGACCTGGCCGCCGCGACCAAACGGGGGGTCGCGGTGTTTAACGCCCCGTTTTCCAATACGCGCAGCGTTGCGGAGCTCGTACTGGCTGAGGCCATTCTTCTGTTGCGGGGTGTTGCTGAAAAAAATGCAGCAGCGCACCGAGGCGAGTGGCTGAAATCGGCAGTGAATTCGTTCGAAATTCGCGGCAAAAAGCTCGGCATCATCGGCTACGGCAACATTGGTATGCAGCTTGGCGTTATCGCCGAAGGGCTGGGCATGCAGGTGCAATTCTTCGACGTGATGAAGCGGCTTTCGCTTGGCAACGCGCAGCAAGTCCCCAGTCTGAATCACTTGCTGAGCACCTCCGACGTCGTCAGCCTGCACGTACCGGAGAACGCCAGCACACTGAATATGATTGGGCGGGAACAGTTTGATCAGATGAAGGTGGGCAGCATTTTGATCAACGCCTCGCGAGGCACTGTTGTTGACATCGATGCACTGGCAGCGGCGCTGGAAGCGGGCCGACTCGGCGGCGCCGGAGTCGATGTGTTCCCGACCGAACCGCGCTCCAACCAGGAAGAGTTCATCTCCCCGTTGCGACGCTTCGACAACGTCTTCCTGACCCCCCACATTGGCGGCAGCACCGTAGAAGCCCAGGAAAACATCGGTATGGAAGTCGCCGAGAAACTCGCTCGTTACAGCGACAACGGCACAACCACCTCCTCGGTGAATCTGCCGGAAGTTGCCCTCCCAGAACACGCTGACAGTCATCGCCTGCTGCACATCCACCGCAATGTGCCCGGTGTCATGAGTGCCATCAACGGCATTTTTTCTGACACTCAGATCAATGTGGCGGCCCAGTACCTGCAAACCAATGACACCCTCGGCTATGTTGTGATCGATATCGACGCAGAGTACAGCGACGTTGCTCTGCAGAAACTGGCGGCCATCGAGGGAACAATAAAAAGCCGGGTTTTGTTTTAAGGCGGCTCTAACCCTCTGTTAAAACGGTATTTTTGCGCAGATTGCACAATATCCGCTCGCACAGAGGAAGTGCTAAATTAACATCGTTCACATAATCGGTGGTCGCCTTCGGTCGGGCGAGACACACACCGTTACAAAAGGCCAAACCGGGACTACACGGACGAGCCTTATCTGGCAAATGGCCAACGATCTAGACGTAGGGGCACTTATGCGTAACCGCACTCCATTTAAGCTATCCACTCTTTCTGCAGCAGTGGCTTCAACCGTTTTCTCGAGTTATGTCATCTCCCAGCCGGCGCTGGAAGAGGTCGTGGTCACAGCCACGCGGCGGGAGGCCTCGGTGCAGGATATTCCCATCAATATAACCGCCCTCAGCAGCACCATGATCGAGCGAGAGCGTCTGCAGGACTTAGTGGACATCGCTCGGCGAGTGCCCGGCCTGACCGTTATTGACCAGGGGCCTCGCAGCGGCAATACGGTGGCGATACGCGGTCTCACTGTAGACTCGATCGATGCAAGGGATCAGGATAACAACACCGGTGGAACCGTTGCGACTTACGTAGGAGAGATACCCTACTACGTCGATCTGCGACTTAAAGACCTCGAGCGCGTCGAGGTGTTGATGGGCCCTCAGGGAACGCTCTATGGAGCTGGTACCCTAGGCGGCGCGATTCGCTACATCCCCAACAAGCCACAAGCCGATGAGCTGCAAATCGAGATACGCGGTGACGTGTACGACCTCAGCGAGTCCGACGATCTGGGCTATGATGGCGGCGCCACCGTGAACATCCCCCTCATCGAGGACACTTTGGCATTCAGGGCATCTCTGGACTATAACGATGACCCCGGGTTCATTGACTACAATTTCCTAGTTCGCGAAGCCGGCGTGTCCAATCCGCAGCCAGACTTCAACAATCCAGCTGATGTCGCCGCAAACCTGCGCCAGAAAAAAGACGCCAACACCGACGAGACTCTCTACGGGCGTTTTGCCCTGCGCTACACCAGCGACATCCTCGATGGCACCTTGACCTACTACTATCAGGACTCTGAGATCGGCGGCAGACAAATCAATCACCGCGCCGCTTTCGGCACCGGGCGCTACGAATCTGCCCACCGCTTCACAGAACCCAACGACCGCAAGAATGAGCTCTACGCCCTGGAACTGGTCGCCGATCTGGGTTTTGCAGAGCTTACGTCTGCGACCGGATACGGCGAATATACGGAACAGGGCCAGCGCGACCAGACGGACCTTCTGCTGGCTTTCGAGTATGGCTACGAAGACTTCCCAAGCTTTTCAGCCTTCACCCGCGAAGACTCCGACCAGGAAACATTTACCCAGGAGCTACGTCTGGTATCAGAGAGTGACAGCGCACTGAGCTGGATCGCGGGAGCTTTTTACAGCCGCTTCGACAACGAGGGCACGAGCAGTGAATTCACACCCAACTACGACTTGTTCCTTCTTGAGCAAGGCGCAACAGGGCAGCCTCGCCCCGACAGTCTGGAGTATTTTGAACTACTGGACGAGCGCTTCGAAGAGCTCGCTGCGTTCGGCGAACTGGGCTACCAGATTACAGATGCCTGGCAAGTAACAGTCGGAGCACGCTGGTTTCAATTTGACAACAAGCAGACCGCCGGCAACACCACGCCTTTGATACAAACCGTCGATGGTGACCTGCCGCCAGATGAAATCGACTTGATCACGGAAACCAGCGACGCTGACGATGACGATGTCATTTACAAATTCAACACCTCCTACGACATAACCGATGACGCGATGATGTTTTTTACGCTGAGCGAGGGTTATCGACTGGGTGGCGTGAACCCAGGCACCCCCTGTAACGAATTGAACGTAGGTCAGAACACCTGCCTCCTGCCTAGCGAATTGCTGATCAAATCCGACACCACCACCAATTACGAGCTGGGCTGGCGTACCGTATGGCTGGACAGAACTCTGATTTTCAATGGGAGTCTGTTTTATGTCGAATGGGATGACATTCGCATCGGCTCCTTCAGTGAGAACGGCGAAATCCCAATTTCCACAAACGGCGGTTCTGCCGAAACCAAAGGCCTTGAGTTTTCCACCCAGTGGTACGCAACACCGGACTTGTCCTTCACTGCAAACTATACATTCACGGAAGGCGAACTGACGGAAGATGCTCCGGGGATCGTCGACGGGGCCGATGCATTTGATGGAGACCGCCTACCTGGCACACCCGAACATGCAGCTTTTATCGCCGCGAATTATGGCCTAGATTTGACAGGAGGCTCACGCCTAGAGTTTGACTACTCGATGGCTTACATCAGCAATGTGTTAACCAAAGTCGGCGAGCGGGACAACGGAGAAAAACTGGACGGGTTTGAGATACACAACGCTTCGATCTCCTGGCTACAAGACAGTGTCACTGTTTCACTGTATGCCGACAACCTTCTGGACGAGTATGCTGTTACAGGCGTTCGCCGAGACCGGAGTTTCATCAGGGATGTCGGTGACTTCGAGCTTCGCCGCTACTATGAGAACATGATTCGCCCGCGCCAGGTGGGTATTCGTTTTGTTTACAACTTCGAAAACTAACTTCCTCTATGTTCTTGTAGGGGCGCTAAGCGCCCCTTTTTTATTGTATCAGTGTTTTCACATGACCAAATTCTCATGCAACCTTAGAATAGGGCCGCATGGCTCAATCCAAATCTAGTATCCAGGGGCACCACCAAGCGGCCCTACAGGCGCTGCAGAGAGGCCAGCTAAAGGAGGCTCATCAACACTGCCTGGAGATTCTGAAATCCGACCGAATGCACGCGGATGCATGGTTTATATGCGGGGTCATAGCTGGACGCAACAAACAGGCCGGCAAGGCGATTCAAATACTTCAGAACGCGGTTGGCTTAGATCCCGAAAACGCAGAGTACCTGGCAGAGTTGGCCAAGTTCCAGCTAGCGGAGGGGCATTTCGCGCAAGCATTGGCCAGTGGCAAGGATGCTCTGGATCAAGAACCACATCGCATTCCAGTGCTGAATACGCTTGGGGCGCTGTTCAGTCATTGCGGTGATCAAGAACGGGCAGCAGTCTGTTTCAAGAGGGCTACTCAGCGCCTCGAAAATCAACCGGGTAAGGATGCTTCACTGGAGCCAAACTACATTGCTGACCTGTACTTCAACCTTGCCGCATCCCTGAAATTCACTGGCGACCTCTCAGGCGCAGAGGATGCATTGCTACGCTCCATTACCATCCTTCCACATTTTTTCAAGGCTCATTGGGCCTTGAGCGGGCTAAAGCGATACACGGCGGGAAACAATCATCTCGATCGACTTCTGGCACTTCGCGATGAGGTCGGGTCACCCACCGACCAACTGCACCTGGGGCACGCACTTGCCAAAGAGCAAGAGGACCTGGGGCAGTATGCCGAATCGCTGGCGTCCCTAGAATGGGCCAAGGCCAGGGCCCCCGGCGCCGCCGATTACTCGCCGCAGGAGGACGCGTCTCTGCTGCGGGCCGCGTCTACGGCCTTTGATCGCCCACTGAAGGAATCGGATCACGCCAAGCGTCACGACAGCCATGAACCGATCTTCATCGTCGGTATGCCGCGCACGGGTACCACACTGCTGGAACAGATCCTCGGCGCTCATTCACAGGTATTCGATGCGGGGGAGCTGCAGAACCTGCCATTGCTGGCCAAGCAACTCACGGGTTCAACCGGTCCAGACCAGATCGATGAGCAGGTGCTCTCGCAGGCAGCGGGTCTGGACATGCGCCAGCTCGGCCAGGCCTACATCGACAGTACCCGGCCGCGCACCGGCCATACGGCGCACTTTATCGACAAACTGCCCCTGAACTTCCTTTACCTCGGGCTGATTCGACAAGCATTGCCGAACGCACGCTTGATCTGCCTGCGCCGCGATCCGATGGACACCTGCCTGAGCAACTACCGACAGCTGTTTGCCACCCAGTTCCGCTATTACCGCTACAACCTCGACCTGCTGAACTGCGGGCGCTACTTCATCGAATTCGACCGGCTCATAAAGCACTGGAAGTCGCTGCTTGGCGACGCGTTGCTGGAAGTTCACTACGAGGCCCTGGTGCAGGACACCCAGGCGCAAGTGGCTGGACTGCTCGAATTCTGCGGGCTTCCCTTCGAGCAGGCCTGCCTGGATTTCCATACGCGAAACGCCAGCGTCGCCACGCCCAGTGCCACACAAATTCGGCGCGGAGTCTATAGCACATCAGTCGGTCGCTGGCGGCACTATGGCGATGCACTAGTGCCACTTCGCAACCTGCTTGGCGAGGCCGGTTACTACGACTGAGGCGGAGTAGACGCAGCCAGTTCAATACCCTGGCTGGCGAGATACTGCCGCACCTCACGGAGATATCGCTGGCGCAGCTCTTCGGACTCGTTGGCGAGCTGGTGACCCGCACCGGCAACGTACTCAACACGGCTGCCTGGGAACAGCTGCTCCACCACACCCAGGTTGTGGCGCCAGTCTACCGTGCCGTCTTCATCGCCCTGCACGATGAGCGCAGGGCCCACTCGCAGATCCTTGACCTCGAGATCGGCGAGCCAGTTTCGCAGGGCGCCGACCCATTGCAGCGGCGCCCTGTGACACTGCAAAGGCTCCCGTTGCACGAAGGCGAGAAAATCCTTGTCGCTGCTATTGACGGAGAACTTGCGCGCAACCGATGGCGTAAAGTGGCGCAATACCGAGTAGGCAAGGGCGATGGACGTCCATCCGACCGGCCTTATCAACGGTGCCAACAATACAGTCGCCGCGAAGGGCCAGGTGCCAAGCCTGGCAAACTCGATCAACGCACTGCAGCCGGTACTCTGGCCCATGCACCACAGCGGCAAGTTCGGCCAATGTACCCTGGACAACACGTCACTGATCGCCAGTCCATAGTCGGAAAAGTCATTTATGACCGCTGGCTCACCGCTGGAAAGGCCGTGGCCGGGCAAGTCAAACATAACCACGTTGCAGCCATTCTCCAGGGCCCAACCCAGCAACTTGCCAAACAACCCGGTGTGATCGTAGTAGCCATGCACCAGAAATAGGTTGGCGGTGGCCTGAGCCTGGCGCCACTGATGCACCGCGAGGCGATAGTTTCCCGAGGAAACATGACCCGCCAAATGCTCCACGGCCGGCATGCGGGCTGTAAAATCGACGTTATAAAACTGACAGAAAGCCTCGAGTTCAACAGAGGGCTTAGCTCCCTCCCCAAAAGGAGGCAACTGGTGACGCACAATCCTGATTTGCTCCGGCGTCAACTCGCCAGGATCCGTCAGTGAACCTGCGGTTTCAAGTCGCCCGCTTCGTAGGCCACCTGCATTTCGGAGAGCGGCAAGACACGAATCTTATTCGCATTTCCCGCTGTACCGAACGCTTCGTATCGCGCTTTGCAGATATCCTTCATCGCGCTGATGGACTTCGCCAGGTATTTTCTGGGATCAAACTCCGCGGGGTTTTCCGCCATGAAGCGCCGAATAGAGCCGGTGGAGGCAAGCCGCAAATCGGTGTCGATGTTCACCTTGCGAACACCGTGCTTGATACCTTCCTGAATCTGCTCCACAGGTACACCATAGGTTTCAGGAATTTCCCCCCCGAACTCGTTGATCACTGCCAACCAGTCTTGCGGGACGGAGGACGAACCATGCATAACCAGGTGCGTGCCCGGAATTCGTGCGTGAATATCCTTGATACGATCAATCGCCAGAATGTCACCGGTCGGCGGACGACTGAACTTGTATGCACCGTGACTCGTACCACAGGCTATCGCCAGAGCATCCACCTCCGTCGCCCTCACAAACGAGGCAGCTTCCTCAGGGTCGGTCAATAGCTGATCGTGGGTCAGCTTGCCTGCCGCTCCAATGCCGTCCTCCTCTCCGGCCTCTCCGGTTTCCAGAGAACCCAGACAGCCGAGTTCGCCCTCCACGGAAACCCCACACGCGTGCGCCAAATCAACCGCCTTCCTGGTAACCGCCACGTTGTACTCATAGTCCATCGGAGTCTTGCCATCTTCACCAAGCGAACCATCCATCATTACAGAGCTAAAGCCGAGCTGAATTGACCGCTGACAGACACCAGGGGAAACTCCGTGATCCTGATGCACTACCACGGGGATATGAGGGAATTCGTTCATCGCCGCCTCCATCATCGCGCGCAGAAAGGGTGCTCCGGCGTACTTGCGAGCGCCTGCACTGGCCTGCATGATGACAGGGGAGTTGGTTTCGTGTGCAGCTTCCATTATCGCCCGGGTCTGTTCCAGGTTGTTCACATTGAAGGCCGGAACGCCGTAGTCATGCTCCGCCGCATGATCAAGCAGTTGACGCATACTGATTAAACCCATGAATGTATCCTTTACGCTGCTCGCATTGCTGTGATGCCCGCTCGCTCCTGCCGAACGAATGCCGGGGGTTCGCTACTGTTCTGTGCGTTGCTGCAGAACAGCGACCGCAGGTAGCGTCCGCCCTTCCACGTATTCGAGAAAGGCGCCGCCGCCTGTAGAGATGTAAGACACTCTATCGGTGATGCCAAACTTATCGATCGCCGCCAACGTATCGCCGCCTCCTGCGAGCGAAAACGCATCGCTATCCGCTATCGCCTGGGCAAGCGACTCCGTACCCTGGGCAAATTGCTCAAATTCGAACACACCCACCGGGCCATTCCACAGTACCGTGCCTGCCTCTGAGATGATGCGGGCTATCTGCGCACGAGAATCGGGCCCAATGTCAAAAATCATATCATCCTTCAACACCTGATCAGCCTTCTTGAGGCTGGCCGGGGCATCTTCGCTGAAAGCCTTGCCTGTCACAACATCGGTTGGCAATGGGATGTGCGTTTTTTCCATCATGGCCTGTGCTTTTGAAATCAAATCTCGTTCGCACAATGAACTGCCGACCTCCAAACCACTTGCGGCAAGAAAAGTGTTGGCTATTCCTCCGCCAACAATCAGCTGGTCGACTTTGTCTGCCAGCACTTCCAACACCATCAACTTGGTAGATACCTTGGAACCACCCACTACTGCCACCATGGGCCGTGCGGGCTCAGAAAGCGCCTGCTCAAGAGCCTCCAGCTCTCCGGCAAGCAAGGGGCCGGCACAGGCCACGGGCGCATATTTCGCTACTCCGTGGGTCGACGCCTGAGCCCGATGCGCAGTACCGAAGGCGTCCATGACAAAAATTTCGCACAGACCTGCGTAGGCGCGGGCAAGGTCTTCCTCATCGGCTTTTTCGCCACGGTTGAAACGCACATTCTCCAACAGCGCCACCTCGCCGGGGTTCAGTTCGACACCCAATCGCCAGTCTGTCACCAGTGGCACTTTTTGCCCAAGCTGCTCTGACAAGCGTGTGGCAACCGGTGCCAGCGAGAACTGTTGGTCAAACTCGCCCTCTACAGGTCGCCCGAGGTGTGACATCAGGATTACCTTTGCACCGGCAGATCGCGCCGCTTCAATCGTGGGCAGCGCTGCGCGAATTCGAGCGTCGCTGGTCACTTTGCCATCCTTGACAGGCACATTGAGATCCTCGCGTATGAGAACGCGCTTGCCCGCCAGATCCAGCGATTTCATTCTTTCCATATTCAGTGTCACAGCGCTACACCTCTCTGCATGACGGTCTTCTCTTTTAGTCGCTCTAAGGTGCCTGAATTGCAAAGGGACTACGACAAACTACCCCAGTATCGAGCCACATCCAACATTCGATTGGCGTAGCCCCACTCGTTATCAAACCAGGTCAACACTTTCACCAGGCGGCGCCCACTAACGCGTGTCTGGCTAGCATCGACAATGCTTGAGCGCGAATCGTGGTTGAAATCACAGGATGCCAGAAGCTCTTCCGTGTAGCCAAGCACTCCCTCGAACTGCGTCTCGGATGCCTCGCGCAAAATACGGTTTATGTCTGCTACTTCGGTATCCGATCTGGTCTGCACCGTTAAGTCCAGCGCCGACACATTGAGTGTGGGCACGCGCAGTGCTTGCGCCGTGAAGCGGCCTGCCATGTCCGGCAGCAGCCGCTCAATGCCTCGAGCAAGCTCCGTATCTACAGGAATGATGGAGCCTGAAGCCGCGCGTGTTTTACGCAAATCCGTGTGATGGTAGGCGTCCAGAACAGGTTGATCGTTCATAACAGAGTGAATGGTGGTAATCGTCCCGGCCTCTACGCCAACAGCGTCTACCAGCGCCTTGATCAGCGGGATAATGCCGTTGGTGGTGCAAGATGCGTTGGAAACAATTCTGTGCCGACTACTCAGACGGTGGTGATTGACGCCGTACACAACCGTGTGGTCCACGTCGACCCGCGCCGGTTGCGAGAACAGTACCTTATCCGCTCCCTGAGCAAGATGCTGCTCGGCCGTAGGCCGATCGCTGAAAGCGCCAGTGCACTCCAATACAATGTCGATACCCAGTGACTTCCAGGGTAAATCACCAATATCGCCCCTGGACAGCAACTGTATGCTATCGCCGTCGACCATCAGTTGCCGATCGTCCCCGCACAGGTCCGCGGGGAAACGGCCGTGAGTAGAATCGTAGCGGGTTAGATGCAGCACCGTACCGGCATCCGCCAGCTCATTGATCGCCACCAGCTGGAGTTCGTTTCTCAGCGGGCTCTCATACAATGCTCGAAGGATGCTGCGGCCGATACGGCCGTAGCCATTAATGGCCAGGCGCAACATAAAGTTGTCCGCTAGTGCAGCACGTTTTCCACAGTCGCTACCACATTGTCGACAGTGAAACCGAAGTGACGCATCAGTTCGCTGCCCGGAGCCGATTCACCGAAGCTGGTCATACCCACGATACGCCCTTTGAGCCCAACGTACTTGTACCAGTAGTCCGCGTGCAGGGCCTCAACGGCTACCCGTGCTGACACGTCGCCTGGCAGAACCGACTCGCGATAGACAGCATCCTGCGCCTCAAACACCTCTGGACAGGGCATGGAAACGACCCGCACCGCCCGCCCTGAGCTCGCCAGCTGCTGAGCTGCCGCTACGGCCAACTGCACTTCAGATCCAGTTGCGATCAAAATGGCGTCGGGCACGCCCTCACAGTCCACCAGGATGTAGCCACCACGGGCGATCGCGGCGACCTGTTCAGTAGTCCGGTCCTGATGCGGCAGACCCTGTCGAGAAAACACTAATGAAGTAGGGCCATCTCGCCGTTCGATGGCGGCCTTCCAGGCAACCGCTGATTCCACCGTATCGCAAGGCCGCCAGCTGCGCATATTGGGCGTGCTACGCAGCGCGGTCAGCTGCTCGACAGGCTGGTGTGTCGGGCCGTCCTCGCCGAGACCAATGGAATCGTGTGTGAACACAAAGATGGATTGCTGACCCATCAGCGCCGCCATGCGCACCGCATTGCGGGCGTACTCCATAAAGATCAGAAATGTGGCACCGTAATTGATAAATCCGCCGTGCAGTGCCAGACCGTTCATGATGGCCGCCATACCGAACTCGCGCACACCGTAGTAGATGTAGTTGCCAGTGGCGTCCTCGGCCGTGATCCCCTTGGACCCGCTCCAAATCGTATTGTTAGAGCCCGCCAGATCGGCTGAGCCCCCGATCAGCTCCGGCAACATTGGACCGTACGCCTCAAGGCAATTCTGGGAGGCCTTGCGCGAGGCGACCTCCGCCGCATCCGCCTGACAGCTGGCGATGTATTCATCGGCGTGCGCTGCAAACCCTTCGGGTAAATCACCTGCCAGCCGTCGGCGTAACTCCGCAGCCAATTCCGGGTGCGCCGATTCGTACGCACCCATGGCGTCGTTCCAAGCCTGTTCCCGCGCGGCCCCCGCCTCACGAGCATCCCAGCCAGCGTATACGGCATCAGGAATCACAAAAGGCTCGTGATGCCAACCAATGGCCTCACGAGTCGCAGCAACTTCTTCTTCCCCCAGGGCTGCACCGTGGCAGGACTCGGAACCTTGCTTGTTGGGCGAGCCCTTGCCGATCAACGTCTTCGCGCAAATCAGGGATGGCCGCCCAGATTCCGCCCGCGCCTCAACAATTGCTCTTTTCACCGCCTCGGGATCATGGCCATCGACATCTGGCACAACATGCCACCCATAGGACTCAAAACGCCCTGGCGTATGATCGGTAAACCAGCCATCGACGTCCCCGTCAATGGAGATGCCGTTGTCGTCGTAGATGGCAATGAGTTTACCCAAGCCAAGCGTTCCCGCGAGTGAGCACACCTCGTGGGAAATGCCTTCCATTAGGCATCCATCACCGAGGAAAACGTAAGTGAAGTGATCGATCACTTCGTGCCCAGGCCTATTAAAGCTTGCCGCGAGCACT
Organism: Pseudomonadota bacterium; assembly: GCA_039190425.1. GTDB lineage: Bacteria > Pseudomonadota > Gammaproteobacteria > Pseudomonadales > Halieaceae > Marimicrobium. The sequence continues at coordinate 25,525 of JBCCYE010000004.1, forward strand.
TTTTCACCCAGAGCCATCCCCACGGCATTACTGAGGCCCTGACCGAGGGGGCCAGTGGTTGTTTCCACCCCGGGGGTATCGCCGTACTCGGGGTGCCCGGGGGTTTTACTGTGCAGCTGACGGAAGTTTTTCAGCTCTTCCATTGGCAAGTCGTAACCGCTCAGGTGCAGCAGGGTGTAGATCAGCTTCGAGCCGTGGCCATTGGACAGAACAAAGCGATCCCGGTTTGGCCAATCCGGGTTGGCCGGATTGTGAGCCAGGAAATCGTTCCACAGCACTTCGGCAATATCCGCCATGCCCATGGGGGCGCCAGGATGACCGCTATTGGCGCGCTGGACGGCGTCCATGCTGAGGGCTCTAATGGCATTGGCAAGCTCAACGCGAGAGGGAGACGGTGGATTCTCCAGGGCAGGCTGGGACATAGTGGGCGAAACTCCGGAAAAGTGGGACGCTATTCTCGCCGAAGCCGCGCTTCACGGCAACGAAATCGGCCAATATTCACCCTTTCGACACGACACATACATTGTGTGCACCGGGTCACATCTGCTATATCAAAATATTTTGATATACTGCGATTGCCCTGCTAGACTCCTGCCCATGATTTCGCCAAATCCCGCCCGAGCGGTGGAGGGCGCTGATGGGGAAATCCCAGCCGAGCAACAGCTCTCAGCCCTCACGGCCCTGTGCAAAGCCAGCGCAGACACGCTGCGCCTGTTGGTACTGAGAGTCCTTCGCAAAGACTCCTTTGGTGTATCGGAATTGTGCAGCATTTTCGACATGCGACAGCCGGCCCTGAGCCACCACTTGAAGGTCTTGGCTGGCGCCGGACTGGTCGCCGCCAGACGTGAGGGCAACTACATGTTCTATCGCCGCAGCGAGCTCGGTCAGGAACCTTTGCTTGAGGCTTTGCAGGCGACCCTTTTTGACACGGTGGATCGGCTCAGTCTGCCCGCGGAGGTGGAACAACGGCTGGGCACCCTGTACCAACAGCGCGAAGCCAACTCGCGCGACTTCTTTCGCAACAACGCCCACAAGTTCCATCAGCAGCGAGACCTGATAGCCAGTCATGAGCACTACGCCGACGTGGTCGCCAACGTGCTCAAGGATGCACCTCACGCCCGGCGCGACACTGCCCTGGAGGTGGGGCCTGGCGATGGGTCATTCCTGCCCGACCTTGCCTCAGTGTTTGAGCGGGTTGTTGCGCTAGACAACGCGCCGGGCATGCTGGAACAGGCCCGCGCTTCTGCGGCAAAAGCGGGGCTTGATAACGTTGACTTCATACTGGGGGACACTTCCGCTCCCGAACTTCGAGGTCTGGAGGCGGATTGCGTGGTGATCAACATGGTTCTGCACCATACACCTGAGCCCGGCAGAGTGTTGGACGATGTCGCCCGGCACCTCGCTCCAGGTGGCGTAGTGCTGGTTACCGAGTTGTGCAATCACGATCAGGGGTGGGCCCGGGAGAATTGCGGCGATCTGTGGCTGGGCTTCGAGCCAGGAGATCTCGGCCAGTGGGCCTATCGAGCTGGCCTGCAGGACATTGCCAGTGAGTTCTTAGCGCAGCGCAACGGTTTTCAAATCCAGGTTCGGCTGTTTGGTCGCACCTGACAACCTAGTGATAAGAGGTATAAGGATAAAACTATGAGCGAGTATACGGTGTTCACTTCCGAGTCTGTTTCCGAAGGGCATCCAGACAAAATGGCCGACGCCATTTCCGATGCTGTACTGGACTTTATCATCAAGGAAGATCCAGGCGCGCGCGTCGCGGTGGAGACTATGGTAAAGACTGGAATGACCGTAGTAGCGGGTGAGGTGACCACCTCGACGCCTATGGACGACCTTGAAGAGACCATTCGCGCCACCATCAACGGCATCGGCTACGACAACTCCGCCGTTGGCTTCGATGGACACAACTGCGCTGTCCTCAACGCAATCGGCAAGCAGTCACCGGACATCTCCATGGGTGTAACAGAAGGAGAGGGTGCCCACCTGGAGCAGGGCGCCGGCGACCAGGGCCTGATGTTCGGCTTTGCCACCAACGAAACCGAAGTATTGATGCCGGCCCCGATCTACTACTCACATCGACTCGTGGAAAAACAGGCTGAGCTGCGCAAGCACGGCACACTATCCTGGCTACGACCTGACGCGAAAAGCCAGGTCTCGCTTCGTTACAGAGACGGCAAACCCTGCGCGGTTGATGCGGTTGTATTGTCCACCCAGCACGATCCTGACGTCAGCCAGGCAGATCTACAAGAGGCGATTCTCGACCTCGTCATCAAGCCTGTCCTGCCATCTGAGTGGCTGCACGACAGCACGCTGTACCACATCAACCCAACCGGCAACTTCGTCATTGGCGGCCCCGTCGGAGACTGTGGCTTGACGGGCCGTAAGATCATTGTCGACACCTATGGCGGCATGGCCAGACACGGAGGCGGCGCATTTTCGGGCAAGGACCCCTCGAAAGTGGATCGATCTGCCGCGTACGCTGGACGCTACGTTGCCAAGAACATCGTAGCCGCAGGCCTCGCCGATCGCTGCGAAATACAGGTGTCCTACGCCATTGGTGTCGCAGAGCCCACTTCCATTTCTATCGACACATTCGGCACCGGCAAGCTTCCCGATAGCGAAATTGAAGAATTGGTACGCGAACATTTCGATCTGCGTCCAAAGGGATTGATCGAAATGCTCAATCTGAAACGACCCATCTACCAAAAGACAGCCGCCTATGGCCACTTTGGCCGAGAAGATGCGGACTTTACCTGGGAGATCACCGATAAAGCGGACGATCTTAAGAAAGCGCTGTAAACCACTCCATTTAACCTGTATGAAGGCAAGCAAAATGAACCAACCAGAAAAAGTAACCACGCAAGAAGACTACAAAGTCGCGGACATTTCCCTCGCCGAGTGGGGTCGCCGCGAACTGGAGATTGCTGAAGGAGAGATGCCCGCACTCATGGCAATGCGCGCTAAATACTCCGACAGCAAGCCTCTGTCCGGTGCCAAGATACTTGGCTGTATTCACATGACCATCCAGACTGGTGTGTTGATCGAAACCCTGATAGCGCTGGGTGCCGAAGTCCGCTGGTCTTCCTGCAACATTTTCTCTACCCAAGATCACGCTGCAGCTGCCATCGCGGCCGCGGGCGTCCCAGTCTTTGCATGGAAGGGCGAAACCGAAGAGGAGTACGACTGGTGTATAGAGCAAACCATTCTCAAGGATGGCGAGCCCTGGGATTGCAACATGGTACTGGACGACGGCGGCGATCTGACCGCCATGCTTCACGAGAAGTACCCGGCCATGCTCGATACGATCAACGGCATTACCGAGGAAACTACCACGGGCGTACACCGCCTTCAGGAAATGCTCGAGGATGGAACGCTCAAGGTGCCTGCGGTCAACGTTAACGACTCAGTCACTAAATCGAAAAACGACAACAAATACGGCTGTCGCCATAGTCTGAATGACGCAATCAAGCGTGGCACAGATCACCTGATGTCTGGCAAGAAAGCGCTGGTCATCGGCTACGGAGACGTGGGCAAGGGTTCTGCGCAGTCCCTGCGTCAGGAAGGCATGATCGTCAAGATCGCGGAAATCGACCCAATCTGTGCTATGCAGGCCTGCATGGATGGCTTTGAAGTGGTATCCGCCTACAAAGATGGCGTGAACGACGGCACAGAAGCGAGCATCAACACGGATCTGCTGAGCACGACCGACCTGGTGGTCACAACCACCGGCAACTACAACGTTTGTGACGCCAATATGCTGACGGCGCTCAAGAGCGGTGCTGTGGTCTGTAACATTGGACACTTTGACAATGAAATCGATACCGCTTACATGCGCGAACACTGGGAATGGGAGGAGGTCAAACCGCAGGTCCATAAAGTTTACCGCCAGCGCGCCGACAATAACCACCTGATCCTGCTTTCCGAAGGCCGCCTGGTCAATCTGGGCAACGCCACAGGACATCCATCCCGCATCATGGACGGGTCCTTTGCCAATCAGGTCCTGGCGCAGATTTATCTCTATGAGCGCAAATTCGCTGAGCTAGAGCCGGAGCTCAAGCCGGGTGCTCTGGCTGTCGAAGTCCTGCCTAAGAAGCTTGATGAAGAGGTCGCTGCCCATATGATCAGCGGCTTTGGCGCTGTGTTGACTCGCCTGACGACGGAGCAAGCGAACTACATCAACGTAGACGTCGCAGGGCCGTTCAAGCCGGACTCTTACAAGTACTAGGACGGGAGACTTCATGGCCAAGCAAAAACCGCGCATCAGCTTCGAGTTCTTTCCGCCGAAGACCCCTTCGGGGATGGACAAGTTGCTGAACGAGGTGCAGCCGGAACTGGACGCACTGGGTCCCGAGTTTTTCTCGGTGACCTACGGTGCCGGCGGTAGTACCCGTGATACAACCTTTGAGGTCGTTTCAGCCATTCGTGACAAGGACATCGCAGTGGCACCGCACCTCAGCTTTGGAGGGTCTGACGAAGCGGCAGTCCATCAGCTTCTCGACAAGTATCGCGGCATCGGCGTTGAACGCATAGTGGCATTGCGTGGCGACAGGCCATCAGGCATGGGCGGAGCAACGCTGGTGTACGCCAATCAGCTTGTTGAGTTTATTCGAGAGCAAATGGGCGGGCAGTTTCATCTTGAGGTAGCCGCTTACCCGGAAATCCATCCCGAGGCGAAAAACTACGATGCGGACATCGGCTTTCTCAAAGCGAAGTTCGATGCTGGCGCCGACAGCGCGATCACTCAGTTCTTTTATAACGTCGAATCGTACTTCTACTTCCTGGACCAGTGCGCCGCCGCAGGGATCGATAAACCGATTTACGCGGGTATCATGCCGCTTTCCAACTACGCGAACATCAGCCGCTTTGCAGGCAACACGGGGGCTGAGATCCCCCGCTGGATCAGGCAGCGTATGGAGAGCTTTGGCGAGAACGCCGACAGTCAGGTAGACTTTGGGATCGAAGTGGTGAGCCAGCTTTGTCAGACGCTCCTCGACAGCGGCTGCCCGGGCATTCATTTTTACACTATGAATCAGGCAGAACCCACTCGCCAAATCTACCAGAATCTAGGGCTATAGCCTGTCACTCGCACCGTGCGCAGCACTCGGATCTACACCCCTCAGCCGCTCAAGCGCGGTGCGAACATTCAACTGGAAACCAATGCAGCACAACACCTGACACGGGTCCTGCGCATGCGACCCGGAGATCAGTTCGTTCTGTTTGACGGCAGTGGTGTTGAATTCAATGCGACTATAGAACAGTGCGACACGCAACGGGTTGTCATTGAAGTGCAAGCTGAGCGGCTACGGGAATCGCCGCCAAGGCTACGCATCCATCTGGGCATGGCGATCTCACGGGGCGAGCGCATGGATTGGATTATGCAGAAGTCCACAGAGCTGGGTGTAACCGCCATCACGCCACTATTGACCGAAAGGACCCAGGTGAAGCTGTCATCAAAACGAGTGGCAAAGAAGCTAAGCCACTGGCGGCAGATCACCATCAGCGCCTGCGAACAAAGCGGCCGTTGCCTGCTGCCGGATCTAGATGCGCCAATGCCGTTGCGCAATTGGTTGCCGCTTGTCGACACTGAACGACGTCTGCTACTGCATCCCTCCGCCACAGAGGATGAAACGACATTGGATCTTGCCAGCGTGCCCGGCTCAGTATCACTGTTGATTGGACCTGAGGGGGGGTTCAGTGCCACCGAATTGGCAACAGCTCGCGCACAGGGGTTCCACGCATTGAAACTGGGCCCGAGAGTACTGCGCACAGAAACCGCTCCGCTGGCGGCCATCGCGTTCGCTCAAACCCTGTGGGGTGATATGCGGCCTTAACCAGCGTGCAGCGCTATTTTTGTTTTCGCTCCCAACGCGCGAAGGACCATTCCAAAAAGTCACACACCGCCAGTACCGTGTAATCCGTACGGACAGAGTGAAAAATCTCGAAAGCGTGTTGGGCGCCGGGCAACTCCGCATAGGCAACGGCCTGCTTGGAGTCTTTGCGCAGCGCGGCGACAAAAGCACGCGCCTCCTCGACCCAGACCAGCGAGTCGTGTGTCCCTTGGATCACGAACATGGGCGGCGCATCCTGATTGACATGAGCAATGGGTGAGCCGCTTTCCCAGAGCTCTGGATTTTCAGTCTTACGACACTGCAATACTCGCTCGCCGATAAAACTGTCCATCGCCATATCTCCGCGGATGTGATTGCGATCGAGAAAATCGTACACCCCATATATGGGTACGGCTGCCTGAACACGTGTGTCGATCTCTTCAAACCCCTCCTGCCACTCCGCCCGATTGGGTGTGAGGGCCGCGAGTGAGCTCAGGTGCCCCCCTGCCGAGCCCCCTGTGATGGCTATGAATTCAGGGTTGCCCCCGTAATCGGCAATGTTGTCTCGAATCCAGGCAATCGCTTTTTTCACATCGACAATGTGCGCCGGAAAGGCAGACCGTGGACTCAGTCGATAGTTGATCGCGACACATATCCACCCGCGTTCAGCCATGTGGTACATGAGTGGCTTGCCCTGCTGCTCTTTTTCTCCGATCATCCACGCCCCGCCATGCACCTGCAACAGCACCGGGAAGCCTCCCTCTCTGGATTGCATGGGCATGTAAATGTCCAACAGGTTACGCACACCTGAATCGCCGTAGCGTATGTTGGTGCGCGTGCGCACGCCCGGCCTGTGAAACGAGAACGGTTTCAACCAACTGTGGGTATGGATATGCTCCTCCAGTAGCGCGCGACGCGCGGCTGGAATCGAAGTCCGGTAGTTGTTACCCAAGGCTTGTCTGAGAGCTGGCCAAAGATGATGAGGGGTCGCCATCGATTGGAGGTGCAGATAAATCAAACCCAGCCAAGACAGCGCGAACAACCACAATCCGGTGCGTGCGAGGGGTTCGGAAAACACGCCGAACATCGCCAGCAAACCCGTCAGGCCGACCTGCCAGATCAGATGAATCAGTGCCAGCTCGCCGCACAGCCAAGCGGCGAAAAAATACACTGGTATGAAGTAGTACAAGCGGCGGGCCTGAATGATGGCCGTCAGCGTGCAGAACACACTGACCAACGCCAGAAAAAAATAGAACCCCGACATGATGACGTGCCACTCCTGACAAAATCCTGCCTCGAATCGGCTATTCTACGTCAATTTAGCTCGTCAGAAACCTACGGCCGAGGCATAACTTGCGCCTGCTTCAGGCATTGCGTAAGTTAGCAAGCCCCCAGCCCCGTGAGTAGACAACATGTCGATTAAACTCGGCGTAGTGATGGACCCCATCAATGCCATCAACTACAAGAAAGACACGACGATGGCGATGCTCTGGGCGGCTCAAGACCGCGGCTGGTCCCTGCACTACATGGAACAGCGTGATCTCTACCTTGATCAGGGCCTTGGCCGCGCCCACATGGCATCACTCAAAGTGTTCCGTAACGATCAAAAATGGTTTGACCTTGGACCAGTCCAGGACAACGACCTAGCGGATCTCGACGTCATTCTGATGCGCAAAGATCCGCCCTTCGACAACGAATACATTTACAGTACCTATATCCTCGAGGACGCGGAGCGCCGCGGCACCCTCATCGTCAATCGATGTCAGAGCCTCCGCGACTGTAACGAGAAAGTGTTCGCGACACAGTTTCCCGACTGTTGCCCACCTGTCCTGGTAAGTTCGGATATGCAGCGGCTGAGGGAGTTTCACGCGAACCACGGCGATGTGATATTCAAGCCTCTTGATGGCATGGGTGGCAGTGCGATTTTTCGTGCCCGCCAGGATGACCCCAATGTCAATGTGATACTGGAAACACTGACAGAACAGGGGCGCGTCAGCATTATGGCGCAGCGGTATTTGCCCGAGATCGTTGAGGGCGACAAACGCATCTTAATGATTAAGGGCAAAGCCGTGCCCTACTGCCTGGCCAGAGTACCTTTGGCGGGCGAAACCCGCGGCAATCTCGCGGCCGGTGGGACGGGAAGAGCTCAACCGTTAAGCGAGCGAGATCTCCAAATTGCCGAACGGGTAGGTCCTACGCTCATCGACAAAGGCCTGCTTTTCGTGGGTTTGGACGTAATCGGCAACTATCTGACCGAAATCAATGTCACCAGCCCTACCTGCATTCGGGAAATTGACGCCGGTTTTGATCTGGACATCGGAGGCGAACTCATGGACTGTATCGCTGGGGAGTTGGAGAAGATAAGAAACTAAGGCACATAGATGTATTATCTGCAGACCGGACAGGACAAGCACAACCGGTTGCGCAATGCGATTCTGTTGGCGCTGGCCGTGCACCTCGCCTTCATTTTTTCGGTTTCTTTCAACATCGATCAGGACGGGAGGGAGCCTCGTCAGATCGAGGTCACTCTGGCCATACAGCCAAGCATCGAAGTGCCGGACGATGCCCAGCGCCTGGCCCAGGCCAATCAGCAAGGCGTGCAGGCAATCCAGGACTTCGTTCCAGCCGCAAGTACCCCCCAGAGCATGGCACCACCGCCCGCCACCGGCGCCGATTTAATGCGCGACGTGCCTACCACCACTGCCCGCAATCGGACCAGTAAAGCGCTCCCCAAGCAACAAAAAATGGCCTCTCTGGACGGGATCAATCCTGAGGTCGATCGACTCAACACCGAGCTGGCGAACCTTGAAGCACAGTTGCAAGAACAGACGCCGGACTGGTTGTCATCCCCCAGAGTGAGGCGGCTGGACGCAACATCCGCTCGGCAGTCAGCGGACGCTGCTTATCTGCTTGAGTGGCGCAAGCGCCTTGAAGCCGTCGGCAATCAGTATTATCCGGAAGCGTCCGTTCGCTACGGGTTTTACGGTGATCTGAGACTGCTGGTCATCATTCTTGCGGACGGCAGTCTGGAAGATGTACAGCTGCTTTCCTCATCGGGCTATGCGGTACTCGATGAGTGGGCGATTAAGATCGTACGCATGGCAGCACCCTATCCACCCTTCTCATCTGAGCTGCGAGCGACCACCGACAAACTGGAAATTGTTCGGACGTGGCAATTTCGAGAAAACGAACTAAGCTCCAATGAGTAGCTAGCCTGCTGTCGACATTCGACAGGCAGGCCCGCCAGAGAGACCTGTTAGTTCATGACCGATAAACACGCCGTCAACACGGCTCGCAGCAGCGACTGTCTGCGAGATCACTTTTTGCTGGCCATGCCGGGACTCAGTGCCGGGATTTTTTCTCACAGCATCACCTACATTTGTGAGCACGGTGAAAGCGGTGCCATGGGTCTGATCATTAATCAGTGTCTCGATCTTTCCCTCAAGGAAATTTTCGATCATCTGCAGATAGAGGCGAGTCCGGCCTTTGCAGATTTGCCCGTTATGGCTGGCGGGCCAGTGCAAATGGATCACGGCTTCGTTCTGCATCGCCATTGCGAGCATGACTGGGAAGCAAGCCTGAAGGTCACCGAGAACATTACCCTAACAACATCACGCGACATACTTCGAGCCATTGCTGCGGACCAGGGGCCTGCCGATCATCTCATCGCGTTGGGTTATGCGGGCTGGGCGGCCGGACAGCTTGAACAGGAATTGGCAGAGAACAGCTGGCTTACGCTGCCCGGCGCCAGCGACATCATTTTTGATACACCAGCGGAGCAGCGCCTGGGCGCAGCGGCCGCTATGCTGGGGGTCGACATGAACCTCATTTCCGGACAGGCAGGCCACGCCTGATCGCCCGTCGCAGTAATTTTTGGACGACTCGGTGCAGGAAGCCCAAGCCTTGCTCCGCGGGTAGGATTGAATTGAACAACCTGGTTTCGCGCCGCACTCGCCCGATTGTCAAGGGGTCGTTCATCAATGCGCTTGGTTGGCCACGGTGGTGAGCCCTCAGCCCGCACGGGTTATGACATTCGATTTTGGCATTCGCCAAATGGGGGTCGCCGTGGGCAACCCGGTGCTGGAAACAGCGACGCCGCTACCGGTGCTACACGCCCGTGACGGCATACCCAACTGGCAAGACCTCGCGGACCTGATAGCTGAGTGGCAACCGGACCTGCTGCTGGTGGGTGACCCTCTGAACATGGATGGCAGCGACAGCGAGCTGTGTGAAAAAGCCCGGAAATTCGCTCGCCGATTGCACGGCCGGTTCGGGTTGGAAGTTGCGCTGGTGGATGAACGGCTCAGCAGCTTTGAAGCCAAGCAGCTTGCCCGGGAACACGGCCACCGGGGCGACTACAAATCTCAGCCAGTGGACAGTCTGGCGGCGGAGCTAATCTTCAAATCCTGGCTTGCGCAGAAAAACGCGCCCTAGCGACCCATGAATTGACCCTGCGATTCCGGCTCATCAAAGGCCAGGTCGAGGCCGTCATCAGCACCAAACTCATCGCGGTCATGCATTTTGATCTGCAGCCTGACGTCGTTTGCAGAGTCGGCAAACCGAATGGCATCTTCCTTCGAAATGGTATCCGATTTGTAGGCTGCGACCAGCGCCTGGTCGAGCGTCTGCATACCCAGCTCTGTAGATTTAGCCATTAGATCCTTAATCAGGTGCACCTCGCCTTTGCGGATATAGTCGGCCACGAGCGGTGAGTTCAGCAACACCTCAACTACCGGTGCTCGGCCTTTGCCGTCTTTTCGAGGAATCAATTGCTGCGCAACCATTGACTTCAGGTTCAGAGACAAATCCATCCACACCTGGTGATGCATCTCGGCCGGGAAAAAGCTCTGTATACGATCCAGCGCCTGGTTGGCGTTATTCGCGTGCAGTGTGCACAGGCACAGGTGGCCAGTTTCGGCAAACGTCAGTGCCTGCTGCATCGTCTCGGCAGTACGCACCTCACCAATGAGTATGACATCTGGCGCCTGCCGCAAAGTGTTTTTCAGGGCGACCGCAAAGGACTCCGTATCCATGCCGACTTCGCGTTGTGTCACGATACAGCCCGCGTGCTCGTGAATGTATTCGATAGGGTCTTCAATACTGATGATGTGCCCACGGGAGTTTTGATTACGGTGCCCCACCATGGCCGCGAGCGATGTAGACTTACCAGTACCGGTGGCACCCACAAAGATCACCAAACCTCGCTTGGTCATAGCAAGTTCCTTGATGATCGGGGGCAGACCCAGTTCGTCGACCTCGGGGATTTCGGTTTGAATACGCCGGACGACAAGCCCACAGTTGCCGCGCTGAACAAAAGCGCTCGCACGGAATCGACCGAGGTCCTCTGTACTCAACGCATAGTTGAGCTCATTGTGCTCGAGGAAACTCTCCTGCTGATCAGGTCGCATGGTCGACAAAACCAGTTCTTTCGTCTCTTCTTCTGACAGCGGTCTGTCCATGATTGGAAATATCTGCCCATCTACCTTGATGCTGGCTGGCGCGTCCGCCGCCAGAAATCCATCAGAGGCACCTTCCTTTACAATCCGTGCGAGCAAGTCTGTTATCTTCATACCGCCTCTCCCTCCTGTTTCCTCAGGACCGGGTCATTAAAAGTTTTCCGGCATCCGCGCTTTTTCGCGTGCGACCTCACGAGTGATTACGCGCTTCTCAACGAGATCTTCCAGGCACTGGTCCATCGTCTGCATGCCTACCTCACTACCTGTCTGAATCGCTGAGTACATCTGTGCAACTTTGTCCTCACGGATCAGGTTACGAATCGCCGAGGTACCGCGCATGATTTCATGAGCCGCCACCCTGCCTCCTGTTGCACGCTTGAGCAGCGTCTGAGACACGACAGCCTGCAACGACTCCGATAGCATCGAGCGAACCATGTCTTTTTCTGCGGCCGGAAAGACATCAATGACACGGTCAATCGTCTTCGCAGCGGATGTGGTGTGCAAGGTGCCGAACACAAGGTGGCCCGTTTCTGCAGCGGTAAGCGCCAAGCGAATAGTTTCCAGATCTCGCAATTCGCCTACCAGAATGATGTCAGGGTCTTCACGCAGCGCAGAGCGCAACGCCTCGGCGAACCCCAGAGTATCTTTGTGCACTTCCCGCTGATTGACCAAACACTTTTTACTTTCGTGCACAAATTCAATGGGATCTTCAATGGTCAGGACATGTTCATACTTATTGTCGTTGATGTAGTCCATCATCGCGGCAAGGGTCGTGGACTTGCCTGAACCGGTTGGACCCGTCACGAGTATTAAACCACGTGGCATCATGGAGATATCACGAAACACCTGACCCATACCAAGGTCTTCCATGGAGAGAACCTTGGAGGGAATGGTACGGAACACGGCTCCGGACCCGCGGTTTTGATTGAAGGCATTAACCCGGAAGCGAGCTACCCCGGGAACTTCAAAAGAGAAGTCGGTTTCCAGGAACTCTTCATAGTCCTTGCGCTGCTTGTCGTTCATGATGTCGTAGATGAGCTCATGAACCTGTTTGTGCTCCATCGGCGGGAGATTGATCCGCCTGATGTCACCATCCACACGAATCATCGGCGGCAGTCCCGCCGATAGGTGCAGGTCAGAAGCACCCTGCTTAGCACTGAACGCCAGCAGTTCTGTGATATCCATTCGTCCCCTCCAATGTCGGCGCCGACCCTTTTCTGACCCCGGTCGCTTCGCCGCAGGATTCAATTCGCGGCCGCCCTATCATTTTTTGTTTTATGCAGTCGTTCCCCCGGTCAATGTCGGCTAACATCAGCCACATGGACCCACAACTACTCAAAGACCATATAACAAAGCTGCAAGAAAAGGTACGGCGGAGTTCACAAAAACGCCACTTTGGCAATACTGACATCCAGCTCCTCGCCGTAAGCAAAACCCAGCCCGCAGCAGCCATAAGGGCCGCCTACACGGCAGGTTTACGAGATTTTGGGGAAAACTACTTGCAAGAGGCGCTTGAAAAGATGTCGGCTCTGGAGGAACTGGACATCTTTTGGCACTTTATAGGCCCTATTCAGTCGAACAAAACCCGGGCGATTGCCGAGGCCTTTACCTGGGTGCACAGCGTAGACCGCGTGAAGATCGCTCGACGCCTCAGTGAACAGCGCCCCCCGACCCTGCCTCCTCTGCAACTGTGTCTACAGGTCAATACCTCTGGCGAGACCAGCAAATCAGGCGTCTCCCGAGAAGCTCTGCTCGACCTGGTAGAGGAAGTTAACCCGCTGCCGGGCCTCACGCTTAGAGGCCTGATGACGGTGCCTGCACCCGAGCAAGACCCCGAGAGGCAGCGAATCCCTTTTCGACGCCTGCGAGAGGCCCTGGAAAGCTGTCGCGAGATCGCTCCGCAAATGGATACGCTGTCCATGGGGATGTCGGCTGACCTGGACGCTGCCATACTGGAGGGGGCCACCATCGTTAGAATTGGCAGCGCTATTTTTGGACCTCGGGGCAGGTGATTTTGCCGGCAGCCGGCGTGTATACTGAGCGACTGTTTTCCCCCCGGTGACAACCTTACGGACAGCGTCTTGAACACCCCCACCATCGCCTTTATTGGTGCCGGCAACATGGCCTGCAGCATCGTCGGTGGCCTGGTCGCACACGGCCATCCCGCCTCCGCCATGCACGCGGCCGATCCTGTTGCTGCAAGCCTGGATCGACTTCGCAACATAGCGGAGGTTGAGATACACGCTGACAACAGCAGCGCCGCAGCAGAAGCCGACATCGTCATACTCTCCGTCAAACCGCAGGTTATCGATATTGCTGCCTCCAGCATCGCGGACACGGTGCGCGACACGGGTTCTCTGGTGATGTCCATCGCGGCGGGCATCAGTATTCACAAACTGCAGTCACGGATCGGAGAACATGCAGCCATTGTGCGCTGTATGCCCAACACACCGGCCCTGCTCAGATGCGGTGCCACGGGCCTCTTTGCCAACGAGCATGCCAGCGCAGAGCAACGGGAGATGGCGGAATACGTATTGAGCGCGATCGGCCACACCCACTGGGTAGCGGAGGAATCTCAACTCGACGCGGTGACCGCTCTGTCGGGCAGCGGACCGGCTTACTTTTTCCTCTTCACCGAAGCGATGATTGACGCGGCCTGCGAGCAGGGACTTGACCGTGCCGTAGCCACCGAACTCGCTCTCCAAACGGCGTATGGCGCCGCTCGCATGGCGCTCGAGAACGATGTGGATCTGGTCGAACTGCGGCGGCGAGTAACCAGCCCAGGCGGAACGACAGAACGTGCGGTGGAAAGCTTTGAGCAGGATGAGCTGCGCCAGGTCGTGGCAAGAGCGATTAGAGCAGCGACCGAGCGCGCTGTCGAAATGGAACAGGAACTGGACTGAGGAGATTACCCGGCAATGGCCGCCCTGAACGACATCACCATTTACCTCATTCAGACCGCAATAACACTGTATCTGCTCGCGGTCATGCTACGTTTTCTCCTTCAGCTGGTTAAGGCCGATTTCTACAATCCCATTAGCCAGTTTCTCGTCAAAGTCACCAACCCTTTGGTAAAGCCTTTACGCAAGGTCATACCCGGATACGGTGGTCTGGATTTAGCGTCGCTGCTCATTGCGCTGATCATTCAGTTGCTGGGCATTGCCCTGCTGATCGTTATGCTCGGAGGAAGACTGCCCAGCATTGGCCTCATGCTGATGTGGTCGGCACTGGGGCTACTGGGGTTGTTGGTTAACATCTACTTTTTCGCTCTTCTGGCAATGATCATTCTCAGCTGGATTGCTCCCGGCAGCAGCAATCCAGCGGTTCACCTTATCTACCAAATTACAGAGCCGGTGATGGCCCCGTTTCGTCGCGTATTGCCGGCTATGGGTGGCCTCGATTTTTCGCCCATTCTTGTGTTCGTTCTGATCAACGTGATCCAGATCGCACTGGGACACATGGCTGCTGGCGTTGGCCTACCTGGCCAACTGGTCATCGGCCTCTGAGATTCATCGTGAACGCGGCCAGCGACAGTCGCTCCATCGGTATCGTGACGCCTCAGGTGGCGCACTTTGATGTACCGCTTAGGCTGAGCTGTGGCCGCGAGCTGAAGGACTACGACATTGTGTACGAGACCTACGGCACGCTGAACGAAGCACGCTCCAATGCAGTTTTGATTTGCCATGCGTTGAGCGGACACCACCACGCTGCCGGCTATCATTCCGAAGAAGACAAGAAGCCCGGGTGGTGGGACGAGTGCATCGGACCCGGCAAACCTATCGACACCAACCGCTTTTTTGTGGTCAGCCTCAATAACCTTGGGGGCTGCCATGGCTCCACCGGCCCAAGCTCCATTAATCCGGACACCGGAAAACCCTGGGGCCAGGATTTTCCGCCGCTACGAGCGCGTGACTGGGTCAACAGCCAGGCGAGATTGGCCGACGCGCTTGGCATAGACTGTTGGGCAGCGGTGATTGGCGGGAGCTTGGGCGGCATGCAGGCCATGCGCTGGTCGCTGGAATACCCGGATCGAATTCGACACTGCGTGGTCATAGCTGCCGCACTTAAACTTAGCGCGCAGAACCTCGCGTTCAACGAGGTAGCCCGTCAGGCCATTGTTTCAGACCCTGGATTCTCGGAGGGCAACTACCAGCTTGCCGATACCGTTCCTACGCGTGGCTTGGCGCTGGCTCGAATGATTGGCCATCTCACCTACCTCTCTGATGATGCGATGGCCAGCAAGTTTGGGCGCGATCTCCGCTCCGGGAGTCTCGATCATGGCATCACGTCTGAAGCGGAGTTTCAGGTGCAAAGCTACCTGCGCTATCAGGGCAGTCAGTTCTCAGGCAAGTTCGACGCTAATACCTACATCCTAATGACTCGCGCGTTGGACTATTTTGATTTGGCAAGAGAGTATTCCAACGACCCTGTGCAGGCATTTCGCCACGCGAAGTGTAGCTTCATGGTGATTTCTTTCTCCACGGACTGGCGGTTTTCACCCGAGCGCTCGCGTGAAATAGTGGATGCTCTGATCGCGTCAGATCGGCCGGTAAGTTACGCAGAAATCCAAGCCAACGAAGGCCATGACGCCTTCCTGCTGCCAATACCTCGTTACCTCGGTGTCTTCAGCGCCTATATGCAGCGTGTAGGAGCGGATGTGTAATGCGCCTTGACCTTACCCATATCCTTCGCTGGATTGAGCCCAGCTCCAGTGTGCTCGACCTGGGCTGCGGTGATGGAGAGTTTTTACAAACCCTCAGGGATGAGCGCCACGTACGCGGCATGGGCGTGGAAATTGATCAAGACTACATAACGGCAGCAATTTCCAGGGGCCTGAATGTCATTGAACAAGACATCGACGCAGGCTTGGCCAACTTTCCGGATGGTAGCTTTGATACGGTGGTTATGGCACACGCGCTGCAAGCCTTCCACTACCCGGACCGGGTGCTGGAAGAGATGTTGCGTATTGGGCGCCGAGGCATAGTAACGTTTCCCAACTTTGGCCACTGGCGCTGCAGGTTGCACTTAGGGTTGCGCGGACATATGCCTGTGTCGACGTTCATGCCACATTCTTGGTACAACACACCCAACATTCACTACTGCACGGTCAGAGACTTTGAAACTCTATGCGAAGAGAGGTCCATAAAGATTGCCGAGCGAGACGTCGTGGGGAACTCTTCTCGTCAGCCGATACTGTCTGACAAATGGCCAAACCTGTTCGCGACAACCGCGATTTATCTCATCACTCGTTAGCATGCGCGCGATCTTCACAGCTTTGTTTTCCATCTACTTCCTGCACTACAGTGATCCGGGGATGGCACAGCAATCCGAGCGTTTCGGTGCCTACGAGCTGCACTACAGCGTCGTCAATACCACCTTCATCGAGCCTGACGTTGCCGCCTCTTACGGCATCACTCGCGGCAAGCGAGTTGGTCTGCTCAACCTGTCTCTGCGCGAACATATGGACGACGGAACGGTGGCAAAGGCCATGAAACTGCGGGGACGGACCTGGGACCTGATACAAAACCAATCACTGAGTTTTCAAGAGGTGCGTGAGGGCGGTGCTGTGTACTACATTGCGGAATTCAAATTCATCAATGAGGAGTGGCGCTTTTTCGAAATTGATTTCCGACCTGAGAACGGTGACCGCACCTACACGTTCAAGTTCAAACATCAGTTGTACGTCAACTGATGGATCCTCGAGCAGCTTCCTCGCATGTCGTTCTGGCCAGTGGCAATAGAGGCAAGCTCGAGGAACTCAGTTGCGTGCTCGCTCCTCTGGCACTGGAACTTGTACCACAAGCAGAGTTTGAAGCTCCGGATATTGAAGAAACGGGTTTGACATTTGTTGAAAACGCTATCCTCAAGGCGCGTGCTGCAAGCGCCCACTGTGAACTGCCCGCCATTGCGGATGACTCTGGCCTCGAGGTTGACCACCTGGGCGGCGCACCCGGCATTTACTCGGCTCGCTATTCAGGGCAGGGAGATGTGGCCAATAACGAAAAGCTGTTGCAGGCTTTGCGCGGTGTACCGGCAGCAGAAAGAACAGCAAGGTTCCAGTGCGTCCTGGTCTATCTGAGGCATGCCACAGACCCGTCACCACTGATCTGTCAGGCACAGTGGGAAGGCGTTATTCTTGAGACTCAGCAGGGTCAGGGCGGCTTTGGCTACGATCCTTTGTTCTATGTTCCCGACCAACAAAGGACCGCTGCCGAACTACCGGCAGCTGTGAAGAATCGTATCAGCCATCGCGCACAAGCGAGCGCTTTGTTGTATGAAGCACTGCGTGCACACTGATGGAGGCACCGCCACTCGGCCTATACGTCCACCTACCCTGGTGTATTCGCAAGTGCCCTTACTGTGATTTCAACTCTCATGAACAGGCCCAACCCGACGAGGAACACTACGTCGCGCGTCTGTTGACAGATCTTGAGGCCGAACTGGAATCCATCCCAGGGCGCGAGATTCGTACCGTATTCATCGGTGGGGGAACACCAAGTCTGTTTTCGGCAAAGTCCATTGCGAAACTCATGGAGGGTATACGCAGTCGCACACTCGTACCGATCGACGCTGAAGTAACGCTGGAAGCAAATCCCGGTAGTGTCGACAGCGAGAAATTTCAGGGCTTTCGTGAGGCGGGCGTCAGTCGACTGTCCATCGGCATACAAAGCTTTAACGATGACAGTTTGCGAGCTCTTGGCAGGGTCCACGACGCTACTCAGGCGTACGCCGCTGTATCTATCGCGAAGTGCGCGGGATTCAACAACATCAATCTCGATTTAATGCACGGACTTCCGGGGCAGTCCGAAGCGCAGGCGTGCGAAGACTTACACACAGCACTCTCTCTAGCCCCAAGTCATATCTCCTGGTACCAGCTTACGATTGAGCAGAATACGGCTTTTTTCAAACGACCGCCTACTCTGCCAATCGAGGACGAGCTCGCCAATATTCAGGACGCCGGGGAGCAGCTGCTAGCAACTTCTGGCTTTAATCACTATGAGGTTTCGGCGTACAGCAAACCAAACAGTGAATGCCAACACAACCTCAACTACTGGCAGTTCGGCGACTACTTGGGCATTGGCGCAGGGGCACACGGCAAACTGACCGATGAGTTCGGCACCATCGTGCGCTACGCCAAGACAAGGAAGCCCGAACACTATCTGGCCAGGCCCCAGCGCGTCTCTGAACGAGTGCTGTGCGAGGCCGAAATCATCGGAGAGTATATGATGAACGCCCTGCGGCTGAAGGCGGGATTCGACATCGACACCTTTGCCCAGCGCACGGGCGTGCCTTACAACAACGTTCAATCGAGGCTCGACCAGTTGGAAGAGCGGCAGCTACTATCGCGCAAGCGCGACCGAGTGGTGCTCACCAATACAGGCTGGCGTTTTCTGGACTCCGTGATCGCAGAGTTCATGGCATAAGGAGCTATCGTTTTTCATGCAGCAAATCCCAGACTCCGTGACCCAGGCGCTCCCCTCTTGCTTCAAACTTGGTTTCCGGTCGGGATTCCGGACGTGGCGAAAACACACCGGGGCCATACAGATTGCGTAGTCGCGGTTCCGCTTCAATGACGTCCATCATCTGCTCGGCATAAGGTTGCCAATCGGTAGCCAGGTGAAGTCGGCCTCCGGGCCTCAATTTGTCTGTGGCCTTTGCGATGAAAGGAGCTTGGATCAGACGCCGCTTGTGATGGCGTTTCTTGTGCCAGGGGTCCGGAAAGAAAATCTGCAACCTGTCCAGGCCATTGTCCGCGATGCAGTGTCGCAGTACCTCCACGGCGTCGTGACAATAGACGCGAATGTTGTCTGTCCCGGAAGCTGCCATGTCGTGCAACAACCGGCCAACGCCCGGCTTGTGCACTTCCACCCCAATGAAGTTGGTTTGCGGTGCCGCCTGCGCCATAGTCAACAGGGATTGGCCCATCCCGAAACCGATTTCCAGGTGGAGTGGCCCGTCTCGACCGAAGGCGGCGTCTACGTCGAGCAGTTCGTGATCATAGTCCAGGCCCCACTGCTCCCAGTGCTCTACATAGGCCCTACGCTGGCCCTCTGTCATTCGTCCAGGCCTAAGAACAAAGCTGCGGATAGCGCGATGAGGTTTCGCGTCGGTCATATCTCGAAATCGAGCTTCGTGCTCAGCTCAGGGTCTTCCAGGCGGCCGCCGCAAGGCAGGCCCACCCTGCTATGAAGCACAAACCACCAAGAGGCGTGATTGCCCCGAGCCAGCGAGCTCCGGTGATGCTGAGCAAATAGAGACTGCCGGAAAAAACGACAATACCGACGACAAACAGCCATCCGCTGTTTTTCAGCAGGGTGGTGTTGGGTTGGCTCAACGCGACGATGCCAACCGCCAGCAGAGCCAGAGTGTGGAAAAAGTGGTACTGCACCGCAGTCTCAAAGACGCCGAGGGAGTAGTCATCCAGCTTTTGTTTTAATGCATGCGCACCGAAAGCGCCCAGCATAACGGCGAGCATCCCGCTTAGGGATGCCAGGATGATAAAGATTTTTGCCATGCAAAGAGTGTAGCAAAGCGGTGGGGCTACCGCTTCAGAGGTTTGCCTATCCGATCAGGCTGCAATGGCGGTGCGCAGCTTTTTCATTGCGTTCTGTTCCAACTGGCGGATGCGCTCCGCAGACACCTGGTACTCGTCCGCCAGTTCCTGCAATGTGGCCTTGTCTTCTGCCAGCCATCGACGTGCCAGAATGTCGCGACTCCGATCATCGAGGGCGTCCAGCGCAGTATGCAGCTCACGCTCACTGCTTTCCTGCCAATCTTCCGCTTCGACGGCAAGCGCAGGGTCTGCGTCCAGGTCTTCCAGATAATGTTGCGGTGCCTGCCAATCCGAGTCTTCGTCTCCGTCGCGAGGCTGTTCATAGGCTAGATCGCGACTGGTGAGGCGTCCTTCCATCCGATAAACCTCACGAACCTCCACACCCAGGTCTTCGGCGATCGCTTCTGCCTCCTCCGGGCTTAACCAGGACAGCGATTTTTTCTGGCTACGCAGATTAAAGAACAGTTTGCGCTGTGCCTTGGTGGTCGCTACCTTGACGATGCGCCAGTTACGCAGAATGAATTCATGCATCTCTGCCTTGATCCAGTGCACGGCGAACGACACCAAGCGCACACCTTTCTCTGGATTGAACCGCTTGACTGCCTTCATGAGGCCAACGTTGCCCTCCTGAATCAGGTCTCCCTCAGCAAGGCCATAGCCAGAGTAGCTGCGCGCAATATGTACGACGAAGCGCAGATGGGACATAACCAGCTCGCGCGCCGCCCGCAGATCGTCACGATAGTAAAGTTTCTCGGCAAGCTCTCGCTCTCGCTCAGCGCTGAGAATCGGGATATTGCTGACAGCCTGGACATACGCCGCCAGATTGGCTCCGGGGACCATTTGATCCACCGCTTGCAGGCTCGTATTCGTGCTGCTCATGTTCGCTTCTCCGTATCTGATGCATAAGATTTTAGCACTCTTTGTATTAGAGTGCTAATTAGGAGAAAGTTCCGCTACGAACCATAAATAGTGGCTATATCTTTTAAAAAACAATGGTTTACCTGTCTATGTGGGCTCAATCGCCACCAAGTGGCGGGTCACGGCCAGCCAGGCACCTGCAATGCCCAAGCCACCGCCCAGCACAACGAGATTCAAAACCCCCATGACACCCAGGCCCTGCAGCTGGAAGTCGCTGTAATACAGCCTAGCGAGGTTGCCCACTGGCGCCTGCAGGTACCAAAGGGCTGCCGATAGCAACAGCCCGGCCATCAGGCCACCCCCTACTCCATACCAGAGTCCGGTGTAGAGAAAGGGCCGTCGCACAAAGGCATGGCTCCCTCCCACCAGTTTTACAATCACAATTTCCTCACGACGACTCTCGATGGCCAGCCTGATGGTGTTGCCCAAGATCAACACAATACCGAGCACCAACAGTACACCCAGAACCAACACTACGCTTCGACTCAAAGCCACAAGCTGGTTGAGACGCTGCAGCCAGGCCATGTCCAGCACCGCCTCGGCGACTTCGGGACGATGCTGTAACTCGTCACGCAGCGCTTCGACCTCAACCTCGGACAGATCAGTCTGCGGCGACAGCAGGATAAGATGAGGCAGGGGGTTTTTATCGAGATCCGCCATGATGTCGGCAAAACCGGACAGCGCCCCGAATTCCCGCAGCGCATCTTCCGCGCTGACAAGCTGGGTGTCGACAACGCCTTCGCGACCACGCCACTGGACTTCCAGCTCCTCCGCTTGTTGGAGATCGATGTCTTCTGCCAGGAATAGGGAAATCTGCGTCGGGCTGTCCCAGCTTGCGCTGATTTCCCGCGCATTATCCAATGCAACGTTCAATCCCACCGGCAGCGCGATAGCAATGCCAATGACCAGCCAGGTCAGCACACTGGACCAAGGGTTCGTTAGCACCCTCAACAAGCTGTCCGCCGCGGACAGGCTGTGATGATGCTGCCATGCGCGATAGCGATCGGCCAGCCTGGCGCGGCTATGGCTGGCACCCTCCCTCCGCGAAGGATCGTGGAGCCTGCCCGCCACTAGCTGGCGCCCCCCTGGACTAAGCGGCCCTCCTTGAGTGTGATGATACGATGGTGCAGACGAGAAATGAGTACCAGATCGTGACTGGCAATCAGCACCGTGACGCCCACCTGGTTAAAGTCCTCAAACAGCTGCATGATCTCTGCGGACAGCGTCGGATCTAGGTTGCCGGTTGGCTCATCTGCAAGCAATATTCGCGGCCTTGCCACGACGGCCCGTGCGATTCCCACGCGCTGTTGTTCACCGCCTGACAACGTCGAGGGCATCGCGCGCTCCTTTGACAACAGACCCACCTTGTCCAGCGACGCCCTCACTCGTCGACCGACCTCCCTGTGCTCATAGCCGCCGATCACCAGGGGCAGCGCCACGTTATCAAACACACTTCGATCAAACAGCAATTGGTGGTTCTGAAACACAACGCCGATACCGCGACGGTGTTGAGGAATGCCGCGAGATCGCACCCCAGAGAGATCGAGTCCATCCACCCATAAGCTGCCTCGGGTAGGCCGTTCCATCAGCATAATCAACCGCAGCAGTGTGCTTTTGCCCGCCCCCGAGTGGCCGGTCAAAAACACCAGCTCATCCTGGTCAATGTCGAGACTGATGTCTCGCAACGCGTCCTGGCCGCCTTTGTAGTGTTTGCTTACCCGATCAAAGCTGATCATCAGCCGCGCCAGCCCCCGCAAACAGCGCGTCAATAAACTGCTGAGCTTGAAACGGTCTCAAGTCGGCAAGCCCCTCGCCAACGCCAATGAAGCGGATTGGCAGGCCGGTCTTCTTGGCGATGGCAAAGATCACACCACCCTTTGCAGTACCGTCCAGTTTTGTGAGGCTGATGCCAGTCACCCCAACCCACTGCCTAAAGTTCTCGGCCTGAGCGAGCGCGTTCTGCCCGGTACCGGCGTCGAGCACCAACATAACTTCGTGGGGTGCTTCTTCATCGAGCTTGCGCATCACGCGCACCACTTTCTTGAGCTCTTCCATGAGATTGTCTTTGTTGTGCAAACGTCCCGCTGTATCGGCAATCAGCACATCGGTGCCTCGCGTTTGCGCAGCCTGCAGCGCGTCAAATATGACGGACGCGCTGTCAGCACCAGTGTGCTGGGCAACCACATGAACCTCGTTGCGCTCGCCCCAAACCTGCAACTGCTCCACTGCAGCAGCGCGGAAGGTATCTCCAGCAGCCAACATCACGGAACGCCCCTGGTCCATATAGTACCTGGCCAGTTTGCCAATCGTAGTGGTTTTCCCCACGCCATTTACACCCACCATCAGAATGACATATGGCCGCTTTCCCTGCGCCTCCAGGGGCAGCTCGCACGGTTGCAACAGTGCCAGCAGCTCTTCCTTCAAAGCCGCTTCCAGCGCATCGGGTTTGGTCAGCTCCTTACGCTTCACCCTTCTAGTCAAGCTATCGATGATTTCCAGAGTCGCATCCACGCCGACATCCGCCATAAGAAGGAGTGACTCGAGCTCTTCGAGCAGTTCCGCATCGATCTCTTTACGACCCAGAAACAGATTACCCACACCCTCCACCAGGTTGTCACTGGTTCGACCAAGACCACGCTTGAGCCGGGCAAAAAAACCGGGGCCGCCTTCGTCCTTCGACGCCGGCGGATCGGCAGGAGATGCGACACTGTTTCCTGGGGCAGGCAGAGACTCCGCCGTATTGAGCATGGGAGGCACCGGCTCGGCGCTTGCGTGCTCTACAGGTTGCTCACTGACTGCTTCAGCGCCGGCCGATGCAGACGCGTCTTGCGCCTCCACCGTCTCTTTGTCGGGCGCACTCTTTTTCCGTCTGAATAGCTTCATGGTCTGCTGCTGGGTTAGCTTCCTGTCGGCGGTTTGTGTAGGCTCTGCGTTCATGCCACAGCTGGGACAGGACGCTGCATTCTGCGCGAACGGGCGTTCGCGAGGTGCCCTAATCCTAACACTTCCGAATTGAACGATTAAATGGCAGGTCGCGGAAAAGGCACAAAGAGCAAGCGCTACCTGCGCATCATTGGGGGACGATGGCGCGGCCGCAAGCTCGCGTTTTCGCCCGCACCTGGCTTGCGGCCAACAGGAGATCGTGTGCGCGAAACCCTGTTCAACTGGCTGGCAGCCGACCTGCCAGGGGCTCGCTGTATTGACCTGTTTGCGGGCAGTGGCGCGCTTGGCCTTGAAGCGCTCTCGCGAGGCGCTGAGCACTGCGACTTTGTTGACTGTTCCACCGCTGCTATTCGGGACATAGCAGGCCATCTGGCCACGCTAGATGCATCGGCCAGAGCCTACTGCCAGGTCAGCACCGCCGAAGAGTTTGTCAAGCGCGCGCGATCGGACTATGACCTGGTGTTCCTGGACCCCCCCTTTGACAGCAACCTGCTCGACCCCATACTCGCCAATCTGCCGCTCCGGCTGCTGCGACCAGGCGCGGCTGTCTACGTGGAGTCCGCAGCGACCAGCCCCCCGCCGATAGCGCCTCGCCATTGGCAATTGCATCGAGATCAACGTGCGGGTGAAGTTCGCTACCAACTGTTCCGGCTGCCTCAGCAGGCCGACCTCTGACGCGTTGTCCGTCATCGGCAAATGGTTTAGCATCCGCGCACAATCCGCCGTTTCAGGTCCGCCGCCATGCGCACCAATACCGTCATATACCCCGGTACGTTCGACCCAATCACCAACGGCCACGTTGATTTGGCTGAGCGCGCGGCACGCTTGTTCGATAAGGTCATTATCGCAATTGCCCACAGCGAGAAGAAAACGCCTCTGTTCACGCTGGAGGAGCGAGTACTGTTATGTCGCAGTGCGCTGTCCCATCTCGACAACGTCGAGGTTGCAGGCTTCAGTAATCTGCTCACCGACTTCGCACAGGAGCACGGCGCACGCTGTGTGTTGAGAGGCCTGAGGGCCGTGGCCGACTTTGAGTACGAGTTCCAGCTGGCCAACATGAACCGGGCCATGTACCCGGAGTTCGAGAGCATCTTTTTGACACCCTCTGAGCACCTGTCCTACATCTCATCCTCTTTGGTGAGAGAGATAGCTTCGCTGGAGGGTGACATCACACCGTTTGTGCCGAGTGAAGTGGCGGAGGCCTTACGACAGCGATTTCGCGACTGAACTCTCGCTCGCCTGCTGTGCACCGCTGTCTTGCAATCTTATTTAGCGACCCTGTCTGGGCGACCCTTTTCGGGCGACCCTGTCTGGGCGACCCTGTCTGGGCGATCCAGACCAGGCAGTTCGATGCGCTAATGCGCTCGATGCAAACTCTGCGGCCGGTTTTTAGCGTCCGGCCGCAGCCGGGGTGATCAGATGCCCACCCGACTGTCTTCAGGAAACGGATTGCCCACGAAAGGATGCTTCTTATCCAACTCCTTTTCCTCTTCCGCAGCCTGCTCAGCCGCCTTCTCTTCGGCCAGCGCCCGGTCCTTTCCGGTATAGCCTGGATTACGACAACCCAGGCAACGCATAAAGGTTGTCTCTACCGGGCCACCGATCAAAGTACCGGCGGCTTCACTGGCGTGCCCCGACAACAGCGTAAACGGCAGGCTCACCAGCCAAACAGCCGTTCCCCCCACCCCCATGGCCGCACCGATCGGTCTGGCCACCGCGAGATCGAAAACCATAGCAAATTCATTGGGACTGTCATCGATCGCTTCTTGTGCCATCAGTACCTGCGGCAACATCATACAGCCGACCATCAATGCGACAATAGCGCGCCGCCCACGCGATGTTATTTTCATACCTCATCCCCCGGATTTTGCATCCGTTCATTATTCCCCTGAAGCTACAGTGTAGCCTGTTCAGCGCTGACAGGTCACGCAGTACACGGTGCTTCGTTGACCTATTCGTACTTCTTTTAACGCGCGCTCACAGCGCTTGCAGGTCTCCCCACCGCGACCGTAAACAAACAGTTTCTGCGCGAAGTAGCCCGGCCTGCCATCTCCGCCAACAAAATCCCTGAGCGTAGTTCCCCCCTGATCTATGGCGGTAGTAAGCACTAACTTAATCTGCTCCGCTAGGCCCTCAAATCGGCCTTCAGCAACCCTGCCTGCGGGTCGGCCAGGGTGAATACCGGCGTGGAAAAGCGCTTCGTTGGCGTAAATATTACCAACACCCACAACCACTTTGGCATCCATGATGAACGACTTAACCGCCACTCGTCGACCGCGCGACAGTCGGTAGAGATAATGGCCGTCGAAATCGTCTGAGAGGGGCTCGGGGCCCAAGTGATCCAACAGGGGCCGCGGCTCGCCCGGCATAAGCCAGTGGAAGCTGCCAAATCGGCGCGGGTCGTTGTAGCGCAATATCGTCGACCCCTCCATTACCAGATCAATATGATCGTGGCTCTGCAGCTCTTCTCCGGGCATAACGACGCGAAGCGAGCCCGACATACCGAGGTGGACTTGCAGCGTTCCGCGCGCAGTCTGAAACAACAAGTATTTGGCTCGCCGGTCTACACCCCGTATCTGCTGCCCCTCGAGGTGGGCGGCCAGATCTCCGGGTACCGGCCACCGCAAGCGCGGGTCGCGCACGATCACTCGCTGGACCTTCCTCCCCAGGCAGTGGGGTTCCACTCCGCGGCGGGTTGTCTCAACTTCGGGCAGTTCCGGCATGGCAGGGCAGTGGCCTAGGTGCGTCTATGCGATGAAAAAAAACCCCGGCAATGGCCGGGGTTTTCTCGGTCGAACTGGGTGGATGTTACTTGATTTTGCCTTCCTTGTAGATGACATGCTTACGCACGACTGGATCGTACTTTTTGATCTCCATCTTGTCGGGCATGGTGCGTTTGTTCTTGTCCGTCGTGTAGAAATGGCCGGTACCCGCGCTGGAATTGAGCCTGATTTTTTCTCTCATTGCTTTAGACCCTCTCGCCGCGAGCACGCATATCTGCCATGACCTGCTCTATGCCTTTCTTGTCGATGATGCGCATACCCTTGCTGGATACCCGCAGGGTGACGAAGCGCTTCTCTGACTCCAGCCAGAAGCGGTGCTGGTGCAGATTCGGCAGAAACCGTCGCTTGGTCCGGTTTTTTGCATGTGACACGTTGTTTCCGGTGACCGGCCGCTTACCGGTGACCTGACATACTCTAGCCATGATGTGGTACTCGTGTTTCTAGAGACTGCGGAGTGGTCGGCTTTTCAGCGTGTTTCCAAGCGCCCCTCCGCGCAGAGCGCGACTTTATACCAGAAGGCCCCAGCCAAGGCAAGGCTGCGCCGATTGTGCCCTGACATCAGTAAACCAGTCCCTTGCCAGACTACAACAGACCGTGCTCGGCAAAGGAGTAGGTTGTCCCGCTGCCGACAATGATGTGATCGAGCACACGAATATCCAGCAGCGCCAGCGCCTGCTGCAAGCGCTGGGTGATCTGTCGGTCGGCTGTACTGGGCTCGCTCACGCCCGACGGGTGATTGTGGGCAAAGATCACGGCAGCCGCTGCACTCTGCAGAGCCCGCAAGGCCACCTCCCGCGGATAAACGGCGGCACCATCCAAGGTGCCGAAAAACAGGTCATCACAGCGCAATACGCGGTGCTGACTGTCGAGAAACAGACAGCTGAACACCTCGCGGCCGTGGCCGCCGAGATGCAGCTGCAGAAAGTGTCGCGTATCGGCAGGGTTTCCCATGACATCGCCGCTGCACAACCTAGCCATGGCCTGCCGCTTTGCCAGTTCTGGAGCCGCTCTCAATCGAGCACACTTGGCCGGCCCGATACCCGGGATTGCCAACAAGCTCTGCTGTGAGGCCCTCAGCAACCCGCGCAAGCCGTTGAGCCGAACCAGAAGGTCGCGGGCAAGCTCTACCGCGCTGCACCCCCGATACCCCGTATGGAGCATCAGTGCCACCAGTTCGGCATCGGACAAGGAGGCCGCGCCTTGCTCCAAAAGCCTTGCGCCGGGGCATTCCCGATCGTTCCAGTCAGTAATCACCATCGCTATCCGCTCCCTGGCGCCTTTGCCGACCTGTGTCAAAAGCCCATCGGCAGTGGTATCTTCTCCGCTTTGCTATCGTCCCAGCTCGAGCAGAACAATGGCACATCTTTTCAATCGCAATATCCTGCTGGGTGTCACTGGCGGCATCGCGGCTTACAAGTCTGCCGAGCTGGTACGGCAGCTACAGGCCTGCGGCGCCAGAGTACGGGTGGTCATGACCAGCGGCGCCCGCGAGTTCATCACCCCGCTTACCTTGCAAGCTCTGTCGGGAAATCCAGTCCATACCGAGCTTCTCGACGAACAGGCGGAGCAGGGCATGGGCCACATCGAGCTGGCACGCTGGGCAGACTTGATGCTGATTGCACCCGCGACGGCCGACTTACTGGCACGCCTCACGGCGGGGAGAGCGGATGACCTGCTCACAACCGCCGCACTGGCAACGCCGGCTCCGCTGCTACTGGCGCCCGCGATGAACCAGCAGATGTGGCGCGATGCCGCGACCACTAACAATGTTGCGACGCTACAGGACCGCGGAGTGCATTTTATCGGCCCGGCAGAGGGCGAGCAGGCCTGCGGCGATACAGGTCCAGGGCGCATGGAGCAGCCCGAGCTCATCGTCGACGCCGCGGCCAGTCTGTTCACCAGCGGCTGTCTTTCGGGACAACGCGTGGTTGTTACGGCCGGCCCGACGCGAGAAGCCCTGGATCCCGTCCGCTACATTACCAATCACAGCTCCGGCAAAATGGGCTTCGCTCTGGCCAGAGCCGCATCGGAGGCCGGGGCAGAGACCACGCTGGTCAGCGGCCCGGTGCACCTGCCCGCCCCTGATAAGGTCCGGCGTATCGATGTCATCAGCGCACAGGACATGCTGGAGAGCTGTCTTGATCTGGTGCCCGAATGTGACATTTTCATCGCCTGCGCCGCCGTTGCAGATTACCGCCCCACCACCGTGGCGTCGCGCAAAATCAAGAAAGGGGCAGGGGAGATGTCGCTGCAACTGGTTCGCAATCCGGATATTGTTGAACGCGTTGCCAACAGCGAAGAGAGCCCCTTCACCGTCGGCTTCGCGGCCGAAACCAACGACGTCATCAGCTATGCGCGTGAGAAAATGCAGCGCAAGGGGCTGGACATGATCATCGCCAACGACGTATCGGATCGGAGCATCGGCTTCAGCAGTGACCAGAACGCCGTCACCGCCCTTTGGGACCAGGGCAGCAAAACGCTAGAGCGCGCCAACAAGGACATCATTGCGCGCCGAATCATCGAACTTATCGGCGATAAAACAACGCCTACCGGCTTGTAAACCGCCTCTAACGCTCGAAGTTGGCGAAATCTGGCGAAATACGCACATCACCGCTTGTGCGCGTCGTCTCATGTAATACCATTGCCGCATTGGGCTGCAGATGATCCATTAGGATGTTGAAAATTAACAAGAAAAAAGAGGCTGCGGTCGCCGAGAGCGGCAGGGCTGCCAACACTGCCGCAGCGCAGGGAATCAGTGCCAAGGGCAATGCGCTGTACATGATCGGCACTCTCGCCCTGATCGCGTCGCTGGTACCTCTGGTGCTGGGCTTTTCGTATCTACTGCTACTGCGCGAGCCCAAGCTGCAGGAAGAGCAGATTACCGATCTGTCCGCTTCATTCGCCCTGCAGCAAGCCATTAATGTGCAGGGATTCTTCGGCCGACTGGAAACGCGTGTGCAGAGCGCTGCACGTTCTCCGCTGGCCTTATCCGCCATTGCCAGCCGGTCCAGCGAAGATCTCGGCATTGTCGAGCAAGCCATGTTGGATTACTTCCCAGAGGTCATCAGTCTGCGCATCGTACCTATTGGCGATATGGGCACGGCAAACTTCAGTGGCGGCAACAAAGGGCTGCGCAACCACATTGAAGTCGACATGGTGCGGCGCGCAAGCGAGGGTCACGATCCTCTACCCGAGTCCTACAAGTTTGAAGATGGCTGGTTGACCTCCTTCGCAGCACTGGTCGAGCACCCACGTATCAACGATCGCAAAGCAGTGATTATCGCTACGCTGGATAACAAAGAGGTGGCAAAACAGCTTGCGTCGCTCAACAGCGGGGTAGGCAAGTACACTCTCGAGCAGACTTTCTTCACCAACGGCGGCAGCAGTCGCAGTGACGTCGTCGCCAGCAAAGGGCAGGCCGCCGACTCGTACTTCAAACAGTACGCCGAGATTCCCGATACCAATTGGAAGGTGGGATTCACACCTTCGCAGTCACTGTTGACCGAACTCAACATCAGCCAGGTGCCGATGTATCTCGTACTGGGAGTGATCGCCATTGCCATCCTGGTAGCCATCGGTATTTTCCTGGTGCTGTATCCCAGGGCACTGTCGTCGGAGGTCAATCGCATCATTTCCGAGGCAGATCGCAAGAGCTCGCTGGAACTCTCCATCCCGGAACTGGTAACCGTCGCCAAACAGCTGCGCCGGGCGACCCTCAGAGCCCTGCGGCAGAGCAGTGGCGGCTCAGGCTCAGGTGCGCTGCCAGTCCCCGAGGTAGAAGACATCACTTCGACGGGCAGCGGCACGGATCTGACCAACCCGATGTTTCAATCTCAATCGCTGTTAGATGAAGACAGTGATCCGGTGGTTGAAGAGTCTCTGGATTTGGATTTGGGTGGACAGGATGACGGCGGACTCACCACCAGCCTGGGGGCCGCCCACGGTGGCGTACCCGGGACTATATTTCGCGCCTATGATATCCGCGGCAATGCCGACTCCGAATTGACCGACGAGGTCGTGATGAACATCGGCAGAGCGGTGGGCACGATTGCCGAGGACATGGGTGAACAGACCTTGATTGTCGGGTGTGACGGCAGAGCCTCCAGTCCCAGGATCAAAGCGGCCCTCATTCGTGCCTTGATGGAGTCCGGTCGCGACGTTGTTGATATCGGTCTTGTGCCCACACCCCTGCTGTATTTCGCAACCCGGCACCTGAGCTACCGTTCGGGCATCATGATTACCGGTAGCCACAATCCAGCTGAAGACAATGGTCTGAAAATCGTACTGGATCAGCAAACCATCGCCGCCGGTGGCATTCAGGACGTTCGCAACCGCATGAACTCGGGTCAATTCAGCAGCGGCAATGGACGAATGGTGCGCGAGGATATCGTGTCCGCATACATCGACGAGGTCCTGCAGGACCTGGCGATCGCGGTCCCTTTGAAAATCGTAATCGACGCAGGCAATGGCGCTACCTCCGAGATCGCACCGCAGCTGTTCGAGGAGCTGGGTTGCGAGGTTGTACCACTGTACTGTGAGATCGACGGGCGGTTCCCAAATCATTCGCCTGACACCAGCAACGAGGAGAACCTCAGCGACCTCGTTCGAGCAGTACAGGACCAGCAGGCCGACTTTGGTGTCGCCTTCGACGGCGACGGCGATCGACTTGCGGTCGTCACCTCCAGCGGCCAGATCGTTCGATCAGACGTCCTGCTGATGCTGTACGCGCAAGACGTCGTATCCCGCAACCCGGGCGCCGACGTCGTATTCGATGTGAAGTGCAGCCGCCATCTGACCGACCTGATCACCCGTCACGGCGGGCGGCCGGTACTGTGGAAGACCGGGCATGCCTTTATGAAAGAGAAAATGCGCGAAACTGGTGCGCTGCTGGGCGGCGAGTTCTCAGGCCATATGTTCTTTGGCGAACGCTGGTTCGGATTTGACGATGGCATGTATGCCGCCGGTCGACTGGCGGAAATTCTCTCGACACACGGGAACAGCCTGGACGACAGCATTGCTGAACTGCCCAGCGCGGTCAATACACCGGAAATTATTATCCCGGTTCCCGATAACTACAAATTCAAACTGATCGATCAAATCGTCAGCAATGCGGACTTCTCCGCTGGTAAGATCAATACCATGGATGGGATTCGAGTCGATTTCAGCAACGGCTGGGGCCTGGTGCGCGCCTCCAACACGGTGGCTGCCCTTACGGCACGTTTCGAGGCGGACAGCGTTGAGAGCCTCGAGGCGATCAAAGAAGAGTTTCGAGCTCAGATCGCTCTCGTAGACCCTGACATACAACTCAATTTCTAACTTTTGATCGCCCTCCGCGGCCCGGTCACACAGCAGGCCTTCGCATGTCCCTCGATTCCAGCGCTGCCCTAAACATTGCCCGAGTACTCACAGAGGCGTTGCCCTATATTCAGCGTTTCACCGGCAAGACCATCGTGGTCAAGTTCGGTGGTAACGCCATGGTGAACCCTCTTTTGCACGAGAGTTTCGCCCGCGACGTGGTTCTCATGAAGCTGGTGGGCATGAATCCGATTGTCGTGCACGGTGGCGGCCCCCAGATCGGAGCCCTGCTGGAAAAATTGAACATTCCCACAGAGTTTGTCGATGGTATGCGCGTCACGGACGCACAGACGATGGACGTTGTCGAAATGGTTCTGGGTGGCAGCGTCAACAAGGAAATCGTCGCTTCCATCAATCGCAACGGAGGCAAGGCCGTTGGCGTGACGGGCAAGGACGGCCAACTCATCCGCGCTCGTAAGCTGCAGGTGAGCCGCGAAAGCCCAGACCTGCAAGCCCCGGAGATCATAGACATCGGCCACGTTGGCGAGGTAGAGCAAATCGACACCTCTGTACTGGACGTCATCGTAAACAGTCATTTTATTCCAGTGATTGCGCCTATCGGCGTTGGTCAGGACGGTAGCACCTACAACATCAACGCCGATCTGGTCGCGGGAAAGCTGGCGCAGGTTATCCGTGCAGAGAAACTCATGTTATTGACGAATGTGGCCGGTCTGCTCGACAAGCAGGGCAACATCCTCACTGGGCTATCGACCAGGCAGGTGGACGAGCTCATCGCAGACGGCACCATTACGGGCGGTATGTTGCCAAAAATCGATTGCGCCCTGGATGCGGTTAAATCAGGAGTAAACAGCGCGCACATCATCGACGGTACAGTACCGCACGCCGTCCTTCTAGAAACCTTCACAGACGAAGGCATGGGTACGCTGATTACCAATCGCAAGCTGGGTGCCTGACAAAAAAATTTTTGCTCTGATACCGGAGATTTATTGCAGGGATCACAGCGAGTCGCTAGCATGGTGTGAAACGCGACTCGACACGGACGACCATGCCACCGAGAAAATCTCAACGGCGCCAGGAAATTTTGGAAGCCCTGGCGCAAATGCTGGAAGCCAACCCGGGCGACCGTATCACGACAGCCGGGCTTGCGAAGCAGGTCGGCGTTTCCGAAGCAGCGCTGTATCGGCACTTCCCAAGCAAATCAAAAATGTTTGAGGGGCTCATCGAATTCATCGAAGAGACTCTGTTCAGTCGTATCAATATGATTCTGGCCGAAGAACAAAACGCCCTGCGTCGTTGCGAAAAGATGCTCATGCTGCTGCTGGCGTTTGCGGAACGCAACCCGGGTATCACTAGGATCTTGACGGGAGATGCCCTCGCCGGGGAAACCGATCGCCTGCACAAGCGAGTGGCCCAGTTGTTCGACCGTTTCGAGACCCAGCTGAAGCAGGTCATACGGGACGCCGAAATGCGCGAGGGCCTGCGCCCTGTCATTTCGCTACCCGCCGCCGCAAATCTCCTCATGGCTGCCGCAGAGGGCAGGATTTCGCAGTACGTGCGAAGTGGATTTCAGCGGCTGCCAACGGCCGGTTGGCCGGAACAGTGGCAACAGCTGAGTTCGGGGTTTTTCAGGGAAGCCGTGAGTCAGCCGGTGGGACAACCGGCCAGTAGCTACGCCAGTTGAGACGAGTTCAGCAGGTCCTCATTCAGCGGACTTTCTGGCCTGCATGGTCCGGCGCAGCTCAACCACTTCCAGCAACATTTCAAACCGCTCAATATCGGCCTGATAGCCATCAGACACTTTATCGATATCCTGCTTACGCTCCACGATAGCGCGGTCGGTCACTTCGATCTCGGCCTGAAGGTCTTCAATCGCCTGCAGACGCTCAACGTCCACCTTGTGGCCTTGACGCTCCAGATTGGCGGCCTGGGCCTGGTAGTTTTCAATCTGCTGTTTGAGAGATCGGCGGTTACTCTGCAGTATGCTGAGGCGGATGCGCAGCTCACTAAGGCCCCGTTCCCGAGCGTCCTCAATATCCGCCACCGTGCTGTACCGCAGCATGAGTGATTCATCCCACTCTCGCAGGCGCTCTTCTTCGGCTCTGGCCGCCGCCTGCCGCTGCTCCTCAGCATCTTTGGCCAGACGCTCTTCGGCCGTCAACTCTCTGGGGACGACCTCCAACACGACGCCTTCATTGTTAAGCACTTCATAGCCCGAGCCGACAAATTCAGAGGGCACTTGATAGTCCACCACCACATTACCTTCGGCATTGCGGTATCTGTACAGATTCTGGGCATCCACCGGTAGAGACATCGACAGCAGAGTTGTCAGCGCGACGGACTTCGCCCAGTGTGCTTTCACATACTCCATAGCCCCAATATATGGATACACAAGCCTGGGTACAAGTCAGCTACCGTAACGTTCACGGTAACTAATCATGCTTGACAGGGTGTTTTCCAATCCCTCCCGAGAGCCCTGCAAGTAGTCAATGATGTCTGCCATCTGGATGATTGCAAAAACAGGCGCCCCGAACAACAGCTGCAATTCTTCCATCGCCGACAGATCTCCCGTGCCGCGCTCCTGACGATCCAGGCCCACTACCACACCGGCCAGTTCAGCGTCAGCACCCTCTATCATGTCCACCACCTCTCGCACGGCCGTACCCGCTGTGATGACATCATCGATCACCAACACTCGACCCTGCAGCGGGGCGCCCACGAGAACACCTCCCTCACCGTGATCCTTGGCCTCTTTGCGGTTGTAGACAAACGGGACGTCAACACCGAAGCCGTCGACCAGCGCAACTGCCGTTGCTGTCGCGAGCGGGATGCCCTTGTAGGCAGGGCCCAACAGCACATCAAACTCAACGCCCGAGGCCACAATGCAGGCTGCGTAGCAGTGACCCAAAGTGGCGAGGGCAGAGCCACTTGCAAACGCTCCGGCATTAAAAAAGTAGGGGCTCTTGCGGCCAGACTTCAGTGTGAACTCGCCAAACTTGAGCACCTCGTGTTGCCGCGCTAGTTCAATGAATTCCTGCTGGTACAAATCCATAAGCACTGGCTCCTGGCGGGGCATTGTAATTGACGATTGAGTCTATAGAATACGCAACTCGGCCCGACCACCCACTCCTAACAAAGGACCGAAACCGGCGAGCTCGCATTGGCTCGCCGGTCCACATAATCGGCGGTGGTGAGGCCTGCTACACTTCAGCAGAGGGCGGCTCTATGGCTGCCGCAGTTGTTTTCGGGATTCTGCATTACGCGCACACTTGGCCGATCCACCGGTGTCCGCCCTTCCTGAACCGAAGTGCACCGGCATAATACACTCTCTCATACCAAGGGGCTATGAATGAGGATCATCAGTTTCAGTGCTGACGGTATTCAGTCCGCCGCCGAAAAGGGCTTCTACGACTGGCTCACGGAGCAAGACGCGGATTTTGTGTGCATCCAGGATCTGCGCTGTTCTGAATACGACCTGCAGGACGATCTGTATTTTCCAAAAGACTACAATGCCTATTTCTTCGATGATATCGACGGTAAGGCAAATGGCGTCGGCATCTACTGCCGAGATCTTCCAAAAGCCATCATGACGGGGCTTGGATTCGCCGACTTTGACATGGAAGGCCGTTATATCCAGGCCGACTACGAAAATCTGAGCGTCGCCTGTCTTTTGGCCCCCCTTGCCGATGCAGGTGATTCTGCCCAACAGCAACGCAAACAGGATTTTTTCGATTTGTTTGCTCCTCACCTGCAGAAAATACGCAACAAACGCCGGGAGTTCATCATCTGCGGCAACTGGCACATTGCACACACCCCTGCCGACGTCCAGGATACCGAGAGCAACAGCACCCGCTCAGGCTTCCTCGCAGAAGAACGCCAATGGATCAACGAAGTTTTGGAAAGTGGCTACGTTGACGCTTTTCGCGAAATCAACTCAGACGCAGACGAATTCAGCTGGTGGCCAGAGGGCGACCGCAGCAGTAACGGCTGGCGCACCGACTTCCACTTGATCTCCCAGGGCTTGAAGTACTCGGTTGACTACGGTGCAATCTACAAGACGCGTGAGTTCTCATCCCACGCACCTATCATCATGGATTACGATATCGAGCTCTGAATTGACGCGTCGAGTTTAGCCCTCCGCCAGCGCCCGGCGCTGGCAGGCTACCAGTGTTTCTATGCCTCGGTGGGCCAAATCCAGCATGTCGTCCAGCTCGGGCCTCGAGAACGCCGCTCCTTCTGCAGTGCCCTGTACTTCGATAAAGCCGCCTGACTCGCCCATAATGACGTTCATGTCCGTATCCGCGGCCGAGTCTTCTGGGTAGTCAAGGTCCAGCACGGGGGCACCTTCAAAGACGCCGACCGAAACAGAGGCAACGAGCTCTCGCAGCGGATCTTCCGTAATCAACTTGCGCCGCTGTAGATAGTTGATGGCATCGACCAGGGCGACGCAGGCGCCTGTAATAGAGGCGGTGCGTGTTCCGCCATCGGCTTGAATGACATCGCAATCGATGGTGATGGTGTTCTCACCAAGCTTGGACAGATCCAGCGCCGCGCGCAGCGAGCGGCCAATCAGCCGTTGGATCTCGACCGTCCGACCACCTTGCTTGCCCCGGCTGGCCTCGCGCCCCATCCGCGTGCCGGTCGAACGTGGCAACATACCGTACTCCGCTGTCACCCAACCGCGTCCCTCGCCGCGCATAAAGCGCGGGACGCCTTCCTCCACAGAGGCCGTGCAAATCACCTTGGTATTGCCGAAGGCCACCAGAACCGAGCCCTCAGCATGGCAGGTAAAGTTGCGGGTTATAGCAATATCTCGCAGTTGATCTGCGGCACGGCCACTGGGTCGCTGCATAGGAACTCTCCTGATGTTGGCGTTGGGCGCAAGTATACGCGAGCTTCGTAGCAAGCATAGCGCGCTGTGCTGTATGCCCCCGATACAAGCTGCTACACTCGTTGCCCTGCTCTACGACCGGACACCCACTGCTTCCATGATTCACAGCATGACCGCCTTCGCTCGCGAAAGCGCCAACACCGAAGGCGGCACGATTACAGTGGAGCTGCGCTCAGTCAATCACCGCTATCTCGACTGCAGTTTCAAGCTGCCCGATGTGCTGCGAGCACTGGAGCCTAAGCTCAGGGAGCGCGCCGGTAAGGCACTGGCAAGAGGAAAGCTGGAGTGTTTGATTAGGGTACAGTCGCTCGCCAGCGGCAGTGGCGAGTTACAAATTGACGAGGCCCGTCTTGATGCTTTGCTGTCTTCAGCCACAGATGTCGCCGCCAGGCTCGAACAATCAGCGCCGTTGAATCCACTGCAGTTGCTGCAGTTCCCCGGCGTATCTGCAGCACCCCAGGCAAACGAAGAGGCCCTGCAGAACAGCGCCTTAGCGCTTTTTGACAATGCGCTGCAAAATCTACAGGAAACCCGTCAGCGAGAAGGCAGTCAACTTACGGGCATGATCGAAGACCGTTTACAGCAGGTAGAGCAAGAGGTGGTCAACACTCGTGATGTCATGCCGCAACTGCTACAACATCAGCGGGAGCGAGTCACCGGCAAGATTACAGAGCTCGGCGTTGAGGTCGACGAGGGCCGACTCGAACAAGAACTAGTCTATCTACTGCAAAAAGCCGACGTTGATGAAGAGCTCGACCGGCTTGAGACCCACATCGCCGAGGTAAGACGCGCTCTTAAAAAGGGTGGGCCGTGCGGACGACGACTGGATTTTCTCATGCAAGAGCTCAATCGCGAGGCCAACACTCTGTCTTCCAAGTCGCTTTCGGCACAGACAACCCACAACGCCGTGGAACTGAAAGTATTGATCGAGCAGATGCGCGAACAGATTCAAAACATCGAATAGAGGGCCGCTTAGCGAAATGACTCGCCCGGGCACCCTATACACCGTTTCGGCCCCATCCGGGGCCGGCAAAACGTCCCTCGTTGACGCGCTGGTCAGGCGTTGCAATGACCTGCGAGTCTCTGTATCCCATACCACACGACCGCGGCGCCCGGGGGAGGAGGATGGAGTGAATTACCATTTTGTATCAGAAATGGACTTCCAGGACATGCTCGAGCGCGGCGACTTTCTGGAGCACGCGGTTGTCTTCGACAACCTCTACGGTACCTCGAGGGTCTGGGTCGAGGAGCAGTTGCAGGCTGGGACAGACGTGATACTGGAAATCGACTGGCAGGGTGCAGCGCAGGTCAAATCGGCGTTGCCAGACACCTGTGGGATATCCATCGCACCTCCGTCCCGCGAAGCGCTGCAGCAGCGACTCACAGACCGCGGCCAGGACAACCCGGAGATCATTGCCCGCCGTATGGATCAGGCGGCGCGAGAGATGTCCCACTACCCCGAATCAGATTACCTGGTCGTCAACGGCGACTTCGATCAGGCACTGCAAGACCTGTCCGCCATAGTGCATGCACAAAGACTGCGCACCGGCCTCCAAAAAAGGGCTCTGGGGACGCTGCTCAGCGACCTGGTGCGCTGATTGGCTGGGTAGTTTTCCGGCTGGACGCCACCCCCTGACATTGCGCTATAATCCGCGGTCCGCTTGCGCCACGACTGAGCCTGGAAGCCCTCAGCGCGGCAATGCAACACTGACCCAGAAGAGAGGCCGCCGGACTATGGCACGCGTTACAGTTGAAGATTGTTTGGAAAATGTCGCAAATCGCTTTGAGCTGGTGATGGTCGCCAGCAAGCGCGCCAGGCAGCTGGCTACCGGCGGTAAGGACCCCATGGTCCAGGAAGAGTCGGACAAACCCACAGTTGTCGCTCTGCGGGAAATCGCCGAGGGCCTGGTAAATCAGGATATACTCACACGTGAAGAGGAACTGGAGGCCGAGGAGGAATTGGCAGAAGTTATGGAGGCCAGCGAACAGCCCCCCCTCTAGCATCAACCGGGGCGTCACTGGCATGCAGCCAACGCACAGACTATGCAAACCATTGATGCCCTCAGTACTTCCCTGCGTAGCTACCTCAACCCCGAGCAGACTAATCACGTAAAGCGCGCCTACTTCTTCGCAGAGCAGGCCCATTACGGTCAGCGCAGGCGCAGCGGCGAGCCCTACGTTACCCACCCTCTCGCCGTTGCCAACATTCTGGCCGATATGCACATGGACCATCAGAGCCTGATTGCGGCCATGTTGCACGATGTCATCGAAGACACCGGCATCGAAAAGTCAGCCATCGGCACTCAGTTCGGCCCAACGGTCGCCGAGCTCGTCGATGGGGTCAGTAAACTCACTCAGATCGAGTTTGACACGCTCGAGGAAAAACAGGCGGAAAACTTCCAGAAAATGGCTCTGGCCATGGCCCAAGATATTCGGGTTATTCTGGTGAAGCTCGCGGACCGCTTACACAACATGCGCACACTCAGTGTGCTCGATGCCAAAAAAGCACGCCGCATCGCGCGGGAGACACTGGACATCTATTCCCCGATTGCCATGCGGCTCGGGATGAATAATGTTCGCATGGAGTTTGAGGATTTGGGCTTCAGCGCCCTTTATCCCATGCGCGCACGTCGTATTGACGCTGCTATTCGGCAGGCCAGGGGCCACCGTAAAGAGCTGGTGGAAAACATTCGTCAGCAAATCCACGCGACTCTAGAACAGGAGGGTCTCGAGGCCCGCGTGGTCGGCCGGGAGAAACACCTCTACAGCATCTACAAGAAGATGAAGGCCAAGCGCAAGTCTTTCGCCGAAATCATGGATATCTATGCGTTTCGTATCATTGTCGACTCGGTCGATACTTGCTATCGCGTACTGGGCTGTGTTCACAGCCTATACAAGCCCGTACCGGGTGAGTTCAAGGACTATATTGCGATACCAAAGGCCAATGGTTACCAATCTCTGCACACGGTCTTGATGGGTATGCATGGCGTACCCATCGAAGTACAGATTCGCACGCAAGAAATGGAGGACATGGCAAACAACGGTATCGCCGCTCATTGGCTCTACAAAAGCGATAGTCAGAGCACCAGCGGCAGCCACGCTAGGGCCAGAGAGTGGGTGCAGGGGCTGTTAGAGATGCAGCAGCGCGCCGGCAACTCACTGGAGTTCATCGAAAGCGTCAAGATTGATTTGTTTCCCGACGAAATTTACGTTTTCACCCCCAACGGAAAAATCTTGGAGCTACCGCGGCGCGCCACGGCCGTCGACTTCGCCTACGCCGTGCACACCGATGTCGGCAACCGTTGCGTTGCCTGTCGCATCAACCGGCGCCTGGCACCCCTGTCAGAGCCTTTGGAGAGTGGTCAAACGGTTGAGATACTGACGTCCTCCGGCGCCAGGCCCAACCCGTCGTGGCTGGACTATGCAGTTACCGCAAAAGCGCGATCCAATATTCACCACTACCTGAAGCACCAGACTCGAGAAGACTCTGTCACCCTGGGGCGAACGCTGCTCGAGCGCAGTCTGGCAACGCACAACGCTACTCTCGAGGCGCTGCCAGAAGAAAACATCCAGGAATTTCTCGCGCAGCACCACTATTCCAACCTTAATGAGCTACTGGTCGATGTGGCACACAGCAATCGACTGCCCGCCATCACTGCCTTACAACTGCTGGGCGACGGCGACGAACAGCAGCCTGAAGAGGGCGACCATGCGGCTCCACCAGTGGCTATTCGAGGTACAGAGGGCTTCATGATCAGTTTTGCGCGCTGTTGCCATCCGTTGCC
This sequence comes from Pseudomonadota bacterium, assembly GCA_039190425.1. Taxonomy (GTDB): domain Bacteria; phylum Pseudomonadota; class Gammaproteobacteria; order Pseudomonadales; family Halieaceae; genus Marimicrobium. The sequence continues at coordinate 66,002 of JBCCYE010000004.1, forward strand.
AGGCGATCCGATAGAAGGTTATCTCAGCTCGGAAAAGGGTGTAGTGGTCCACCGTGAGGACTGTAAAAACCTCAGTGACTTACGAGAGCACAGCGAGCGCCTGGTAGCGCTGCGCTGGGACGATGAGGTAGAGGGTGACTACCCGGTCGAACTGCGCGTTGAGGTGGAAAATCGTCGCGGCATGATTGCCATCATCGCAACCCGGATCAACAGCATGGGTGTCAACATCGAAAAGATCTCTTCCGAGAACAAGGATTACCAGTTCACCTATGTCAATCTGGAGATGATGGTCAAAGACCGGACTCATCTAGCGCGGATTATGAAACGCTTGCGCAGTATCAGCCACGTGCGGAAAGTGCTGCGAGTCAAAAACTGAAACTGTTCGATCATCGGGGGACATCACCTTGAGCAACCGTGCCGTCATTTCTACACCCAATGCGCCGGCGGCTATTGGACCTTACTCTCAAGCCACCAAGGTGGGTAACACCGTGTGGCTATCCGGCCAAATTGCCCTGAAACCCGGCGAATCATCGCTGAGCGCGGACGATATAGAGTCACAGACCAGACAGGTATTCGAGAACCTTGCCGCAGTGGCAGAAGCCGCGGGTGGCACCCTGGACAATGCAGTAAAAATCAACATTTCACTGTTGGATCTCGGTGACTTTGACACCGTCAACCGCATCATGGCGGAGTTTCTGACAGAGCCCTATCCAGCGCGAGCCTGTGTTGAGGTAGCCGCTCTGCCGAAAAACGCTCTCGTCGAAGTCGAGGCTATTCTGGCGCTCTAGTCACAAAGCTTTCAACAGAGCACCGTAACCACTGCGGTAATCAGGGTAGACCAGTGAGTAGCCACTCATGTGCAGTGCATCATTGCGGCAGCGCTTGTGCCCGACACGATTGTGTTGCGTAGCCTCCTGACGCGCTGCAGAACGCTCCTCGCCCTGCAGCGGCGCAGCCAGCTCCCGCGCCAACCAGGACTCCACTTCATACCGCGGAGCCGGCAGATCATCGACCCCCAGATAGACCGGGAGCAAGGTCGCGTCCGCCTCAGCCTGTCGCAGCAGGTGCACGAGGAATCCGGCGCAGTCTTCTCGGTGGATGCGGTTGGTGTAGCTGATCGGCTCCGGCGGACACAGCTCCCCACGACGGACGCGCGCCAACAATCGGCCACCGGGAATACCATAGATACCCCCAAAGCGCACCACACTGCCCGGTAACCCAGCGTCAAGCAGCCTGCGCTCTGCGTCGACAATCGCGCGTCCCCAAGGATCACTTTCGGTAAGAGGGCTGCTCTCATCCACCCAGCCGCCGTCCTGCTCGGCAAACACCCGCGTGCTGCTGCTCATAATGATGTGTCTGGGTCGGTGTTGACCCAGCCCCGCCAGAATATTCGCCATCGCGCGGTCAAATCCTGCGCGATATCCCGCCTCGGAGCGATCGAATGGGTTGAGCGTTGCGAGAACAAAGTCCGGTGCCAAATCAGCAATAAAGTCGAGGCTGCCCGGCCGTGTGTAATCCGCGCGATGCGCGGTGATCTCTTTTGGCAGCTTGTCTGTATTGCGCCGCACGCCGTGCACCCGCCAGTGATCTGTCTGCAGATGCTTGGCGGTGCGAAGACCCAGATCACCGCAGCCGATGATGAGGATAGATGAAGGCTTCATAATCCAATCTCTTCTTGTTTACACTATGGACATCACATTGGTGCCGATGCCCTTATGACCTTAACAGAACTCCGCCACATCGTGACCCAGTTGAAACGTGGGTATCTGTGCCCCGCGCTCGTGCCGAATGCGTTCGCTGAAGACAACCTGGCCATCCGCAGATACATCAAAAACGCAAGCAAACACTCGATGGCGTCCGTACGGCAAACAGACCACGCCCGGGCAGAACCGCTCAACCCAACCACGTTCGACCAGAGTACGGTCTGAGCCTGCATGGACGGTATAGCAAGGCTTTCGGTTCGCGAGCTACGCGGCGTCGGCCCTCGTCTGGCAGAGAAGCTCGCCGAGTACGGCGTCAACCACCTCGAAGATCTTCTGTTTCATCTTCCTTTGCGCTACCAGGATCGAACCCGTATAACGGCAATCGCCTCAGCCCGGGAGGGCGACGATGTCGTCATTGAGGGCGAAGTACGCGCTGCCGACGTAGTCTTTGGGCGTCGCAGATCCCTGGTGGCACGTCTACAGGACGGCACCGGTACACTGACGTTGCGATTCTTTCACTTCACCGCGGCACAGAAAAACAATCTGCGGCCCGGCACTCAGTTGCGCTGCTTCGGTCAGCTTCGACGCGGCGCCAGCGGTCTGGAAATGTACCACCCGGAGTATCGTCGCGTCGCAGAGGATGAGGATACCAATGAACACCACCTGACGCCGATTTATCCCACCACCAACGGCATCGGCCAAAACCAATGGCGCAGCCTCTGCTCGCAAGCTGTTGCACGCCTGCAGCAGGATCACGTAATTGAGCTGCTACCTCCCTGCAAAAAGTATCCCTACGATCTCACTGAAGCGCTGAGATTCCTGCACAACCCGCCTCCCGACACCTCTCTGCAGCTGTTGCGTGAGGGACAACACCCCGCACAACTGCGACTCGCGCTCGAGGAACTGGTGGCGCATAACCTGTCCCTGCAGAGGCTGCGCAAACTGCAGCAGCGGGGTGGCGCTCCACGGCTGCACAGGACACCAGCGGCGCTAGGTCAGTTCCTGACCAGCTTGCCATTTGATCCCACATCGGCCCAGCTGCGAGTGATCGATGAAATCTCAAACGATCTGGAACGCGCGGTGCCGATGTTACGCCTTGTACAGGGAGACGTCGGCTCGGGCAAAACTCTGGTCGCGGCAAGCGCAGCGATTCAGGCCATCAGCAACGGTTTCCAGGTTGCCATTATGGCGCCTACGGAGATCTTGGCCGAGCAGCACTGGCAAAACTTTAGCCAGTGGTTTCAACCGCTCGGTTTTGACATGGAGTGGCTAAGCGGACGCTCCAAAGGCAAGAAGCGCTCCACCGCCCTGCAGCGCATTGCATCCGCCGATGCCAACCTCGTTATCGGTACCCACGCGTTGTTTCAGGAAGACGTCATGTTTTCCAGGTTGGGTCTGGTGATTGTCGATGAGCAGCATCGCTTCGGCGTGCACCAACGACTTGCTCTTACGGATAAGGCAGCGGAGGATTCAGGACGACCGCACCAGCTGGTGATGACCGCCACACCCATTCCTCGCACGCTGTCCATGGTCGCTTACGCAGATCTGGACTGCTCAGTCATCGACGAGCTACCGCCAGGTCGGCAGCCGGTGAGCACCGCGCTGATCGAAAACGCCCGGCGTCAACAGATCATCGAACGCGTAGCCGCTGCTTGCGAGAATGGGCGACAGGCCTACTGGGTGTGTACCTTAATCGAGGACAGTGACGCACTGCAGGCGCAGGCTGCCGAAGCGGCGGCTGTGGAGTTGCAGCATGCGCTACCCGAGCTCTCAATCGGTCTGCTACACGGCCGCATGAAGCCGACTGAAAAGGAAAGAGTGATGGCAGCATTTAAAGGTGGTGACATCGCGCTGCTGGTCTCAACCACAGTCATTGAGGTCGGTGTGGATGTGCCCAACGCGAGCCTCATGATCATCGAGAATCCTGAACGCCTGGGTCTTGCGCAACTGCATCAGCTGCGCGGGCGGGTAGGGCGCGGTCGTGAAGCTAGCCACTGCGTGCTGCTGTATCAGGCGCCCCTCAGTGGCAACGGCAAACAGCGCCTGACCGCGCTGCGAGAAAGCACCGACGGCTTTTACATCGCAGAAAAAGACCTCGAGCTGCGGGGCCCCGGAGAGGTGCTGGGCACTCGACAGACCGGGCTGATGGTATTTCGCGTTGCAGAGCTCCCCGCACACGCCCATCTGCTGACCGACGTTCAGAGCCTCGTCAGCAAGCTGCACCACCAGCATCCGGATCGCGTTGATCCCCTGGTCAGGCGCTGGACTGGGTCCAGTGAAATCTACGCGCAGGTGTAGCCGCCCTCAAGCCATGATGGGCGGCAGTTCTTTCTGCAGTGCCATTTTTTGCTTGATGGCATCCCCTGTCAGGGCAAAGCCAAGCAGCTCACCGCCGCTGCCGCGGAACTGTGCGTTAACGCTCGTGCCATCGGCTTCAATCGTCCAGTCGCCGTCGGCTCCCTGCGCCGGCGGCGATACCACAACTGGACATGCCGGCGTTTTGATCGTCACGGGCATTGCGGGATAGGTCAGCGGGGTAGGTTCTCCCGCCAGCGTCTTGCCAAGCGCTTTCGCTGCCGCCATCAGCGGTGCAACGTAAACCAGAACGTGCCCGTCCACTTCCGCGCAATCGCCCATTGCGTAAACGTTAGCGACGTTTGTCTCCAGCATGCGGTTTGTGACAATGCCTCGGCCCGTTTCAATGCCGCTGGCTGACGCCAACTCCGTGCGTGGGCGGACACCCACCGCGGATACCACGAGATCCGCTTCGATGGATTCTCCGCTGTTCAGGCTGACACTTACGCCGTCGCCAGATTTATTGACGGCAGTCACCAACGGCCCAAAATGAAACCTGGCACCTTTTTCTTCCAGCGCCGCCTGCACAGCCTTGCCTGCAGCCTCCGGCAGCAGTGTTGGCAGACAGTAGCCCAGCGGGTCGACGACTTCTACGTCGAAACCACCATTCAGCAGATCGTTTGTATATTCACAACCAATCAGTCCACCACCGATAATGCAGACCTTCTTGACGCCGTTCTGCTCAATTGCCGTACGGAAGTCGGCGTAGTCCAGTAGATCATTCACCGAGTACACCCGATCCAGAGCATCGCCCTCGATGGGTGGCTGAATAACCTGTGCGCCGACCGCGAGGACCAGTTTGCCGTAGTGCAGGGCGCTTTTGTCATCGCCAAACTTGAGTAGCTGGTTGGCGGTATCAATTTCGTCCACTTTCGTCATCGTCCAGACGCTGGCTTTGAGCTGCTGCCCCATATCGCCCGCATCGGCCTGTTGCAAATCTTGCGCTCCTTGTCCACGGGTGAATCCAGTGGACAACATGGGCTTCGAGTAGGAATGGCCGTCATCCGACGTGATCAGGATGAGGGGTGTATCCGCATCGTGTTTGCGAAACTCTTTTGCCACTCCGTATCCGGCGAGGCCTGTACCGAGAATCACTACCGGTGCATTCTGTTTATCAACCCCCGGTTCTTCATGGTGTGGCGTATCCTCTATGGGCGCCTCCTCCAGCAGTTCGAAGTCTTCCTTGCCCACACCACAGTCGGGGCACAGCCAATCCTCGGGCACATCTTCCCACTTTGTGCCCGGGGCGATACCGTCATCAGGCCAGCCTTCCTTCTCGTCATAGATCAGGCCACAGACAATACACTCCCACTTACTCATGCTTGTACTCACTCTCCATGCAAACCAGTCGTGCCCACGCGCGTCGATGGACCATTATCGCCCCTTTGCGGGCGCAAAATTCGAGACGCCACACTATAGGGTTGTTCGATAATTGTGCAAGGGTTTTCTCCTGATGGGAGTCTGGCAATTTAGGCTCACGCAGGCTTGCATGGCTGCCCTCGATGACGCATTCTCGGCCCAATTCGATACGGAAACCGCCCTTTGCACGCCTCCTCAGCGATACCTCCCCTCCGCGAACGGTCCGGCGAGCCCAGCTGGCGCCCACTGCGGCAATTTACGTCTGACAGACTACCCGCGGCCACGAGAGTCTGGCTCACAGACGACGGTTCTCTGACCGCAAGGTTGATCAGTTTGAATGCGGGCACCTTCCGCGTGCAGCGCCTTTACCAGGGGTGGGAAGTCCCGCGCCTGTCAGAACGCGTACTGCTGGATATGCCCGATCGGCGATTATCCATGGTGCGCGAGGTCGTCCTGACTCTTGCCGGCACGCCCGTTGTCTTCGCCCGCAGCGTGTTCCCATTTGACACGCTGACTGGCAACCTGGGCCATCTGAGACGTCTGCGAAACAAATCGCTCGGCGCAATACTGTTTCGACACCCGAACATGCACAGGCGTCCTTTTGAGCTCGCGCTTATGCCAGGAAACAGCCGGTATATACCCGCCCACCTGCATCAGACCCGGCCCGCTTGGGGTCGGCGGTCGCGCTTTGATATCGAAGCTAAACAACTACTGGTCAGCGAGGTTTTCCTGGACACTTTTACGCCATGGCGCGCAGTTCTGCCAGTGCACCGCTCCCAACGAGGCAGGGTAAGCGCTGCAATTGTCAGGCCAAACCAGTAAGCTATCGGTTTCTAATCACCGCACTACTTGGCCATGACCACCGCCACCCAGCCCGGGGCGCTGCTGCAGCTAATCCGCTTCGACAAGCCCATAGGGACCCTGCTTTTGCTATGGCCCACCCTTTGGGCCATGTGGTTGGCGGCGGGCGGCCTGCCGAACCCGAAGCTGTTAATCATCTTCACGCTGGGGACTTTTCTCATGCGCTCCGCTGGCTGCGTCATCAATGATCTGGCAGACCGCAACCTGGACGGCGCTGTAGCCCGTACGCGTGAGCGGCCACTGGTCACCGGCACAGTTTCCGTGCGACAGGCGATTGGCCTGTTTGTTGTGCTACTGCTCCTGGCATTCGGGCTAGTACTCATGACCAACCGTCTGACCGTGATGCTGTCCATCGTGGCTCTGTTACTGGCGTCCTGCTACCCGTTTATGAAGCGGTACACCCACCTGCCACAAGTCGTCCTGGGGGCAGCCTTTGCCTGGAGCATCCCCATGGCGTTCGCTGCACAGCGCGGTGACTTGCCCGCCAGCCTGTGGCTGGTCTACGCCGGCAGTCTGCTGTGGACGGTGGCCTATGACACGCAATATGCCATGGTGGATCGAGACGATGACCTACGAGTGGGCATTAAGTCCACCGCGATACTGTTCGGGCCCTTCGACCGACTTGCCATCGGCCTACTACAAGTCGGCTCACTGATCTGCCTGTATCTGGCGGGTAAGGCATTCGGCCTGGGTGTGTATTACCAGCTTTCTCTGGCGGGCGCTGCCGGCCTGTTCATTCATCATCAGTACCTGATCCGCGATCGTGACCCGCTGCAGTGCTTTCAGGCATTCCTGCAAAACAATCGTGCCGGTATGGTGATCTTTGCAGGCATCGTTCTGGACTACGCCTTGCGAGGAAACGCAAGCGGGTGACACGCAAGAGCTCTCAAGACGGCTGGTCCGTTGAATTCGTTACCAGTCTGACAAGCGTGGAGGCGACGGAATGGGACGCGGTTGCGGACATTGACTACCCCTTCCTGAGCCATCATTTTTTAGCCGGCCTTGAGCGAACGGGGTGCACCAACGCGGAATCGGGCTGGCAACCCTGCCATGTCGTAGTTCGCAAAGACCAGTTGCTAGCGGCGCTGCTGCCGACGTACCTGAAGTCCCATTCCTATGGCGAGTACGTGTTTGATTGGTCATGGTCCGATGCATGGCGCCAGGCCGGACTTCAATACTATCCAAAGCTGCTGTCAGCCATTCCTTTTACACCTGCCACAGGGCCACGACTTTGTGTAGCGGATGGCGTTGATCTCGATGTGTGCTGGCCATTCGTGCTGCAGGCGATTGAGGAGTTTGCCCGGCGTCGAGAGCTGTCTTCTTGGCACCTGCTGTTCCCGGAAGAGCAGGTAAGTGAGCGTCTGTTGCAGGCCGGCCTGCCTCGTAGAATGGCGACACAGTTTCACTGGTTTAACGATGGATACGAAGACTTTGACGATTTCCTGAGCACCTTTAGCAGCCGCAAGCGCAAATCGCTGAAGCGTGAGAGACGTCGCGTCGCCGAGCAGGGCGTGCGCCTGGAAACCCTCACAGGCGACGACATCGGTGAGGCCCACTGGCAGCGTTTCTTCCGTTTCTATCAGCAAACCTATGCCAAGCGCAGCGGTCACGGAGGCTACCTGAGCCGGGAGTTCTTCCTGGAGACGGCTGCGGGTATGGGAAACCAGGTCGTGATGGTACTGGCGTATCAGGATGAGCGGGCCGTTGCCGGAGCACTGTACTTCCGGTCATCCGACACCTTGTTCGGCCGCTACTGGGGTTGTGAACGAGAGCTTGACTGTCTGCACTTCGAAGCGTGTTACTACCAGGGCATCGACTTTTGCATCGCAAACAACATCGCCAGATTTGACCCAGGTGCTCAGGGTGAACACAAGATTCAGCGCGGCTTCAAGCCGATCACGACCTGGTCCAACCATTGGATTGCCGATCCGCGCCTCGCCGCCGCGGTCGCCGACTTCACGCGCCGTGAGGCGGGCCACATTGACGAGTATCGTCAGGCAGCAAGCGAGCTGCTGCCCTTCAAAGCTGATCGTCAGTAGTCAAATCCGTTTCACTCGTCCCCATCTGGCTTTAGCACAGGCGGACTGGCGTCAGTGCTCTATCGGCGCCAAACCAACAAACGATTGTTCGCGGGCATTGGATGGTCCTCTAACAAAGCATAACCAGCCTGGCCAGCCATTTCATTGACCGCCTCAAAATCACGGATACCGCTGCGCGAATCACGCTCCGCCAGCCACTGGTGGAAACGAGCGTTGCTCTCGCTGGTGAACTCACCGTTGTAATTGAAGGGGCCGTAGACCGCCAGGGTACCGGGCGTTGCCGCCAGGTCGCCCAGTGCTTTGAAGCAGGCTTGTACAGCGGGGAAGGGCATTATGTGAAACGTATTGGCAGTGAATACCCCATCCGGCACGGTGACAGGCCAGCGTTTCGCGCACACGTCCAGCTCTGCGGGGGAGAGCAAATTGCTACCAGCATAGAGCCGACAGCGCTGCTGTAACACGGGCACGCTCGCTGCAAGCTCGGTGGGCTGCCATAGGAGATGGTTCAGGTACTCGGCAAAGTAGCAGGCGTGCTGTCCTGTGCCACTGCCGATTTCCAAGACCTTCGCACAATCGGCGAAGGCACTGCGTAAAACAGCCAGAATAAGCGTTTTGTTATTCTCACAGGCCTGTGAAAAGGGCAGGCCGTCTTCAGGTGTCATCCGGGTGGTTTATCTCGAGTAAAAACCAACTTCCGCGCCGTCGACTCGGACTTGTTGTAGCGGTAGCCGTCTTTGCGAAATTTCTTCAGCTCGTCGGGCTCGTTCAATCGCCGGTCGATTATAAAGCGGGCCATCTGGCCCCTCGCTTTCTTGGCAAAAAAGCTAATAACGCGATACTTGCCGCCCCTCAGATCCTTGAACACCGGAGTGATTACCTCTGCGTCCAGCTGGCGAGGCTTGACCGACTTGAAGTACTCATTGGATGCGAGGTTGACAAGCACACGCGAGCCAGAGGCTTTGAACTGCGCATTCAGCGCATCGCAAATATCATCTCCCCAGAATTCGTAAAGGTTGTTTCCGCCGCTGTTCTTGAACTTTAGCCCCATTTCAAGGCGGTATGGCTGCATAAGATCGAGTGGTCGAAGAAGCCCATACAGCCCGGACAGTATGCGAAGATGCTTCTGTGCGTAATTGAGCTCCGTAGTGCTCAGCGTATCCGCTTCCAGACCCGTATAGACGTCCCCCTTGAACGCAAGCAGCGATTGCTTGGCGTTCTTGAGCGTAAAGGGAGTACCCCAGTTCATGAAGCGGGCATGGTTGAGCTCAGCAATGGATTCACTGACACCCATTAGCTTGCCAATTTCATCCGGACTGAGCTTTCTCGCATCATTGACGAGAGATTTTGAACGAGCCAGAAATTCTGGCTGCGTGGTCTTTTTGGTAACCGGCGGGGTATCGAAGTCCAGTGTTTTCGCCGGAGAAATAACGGTCAGCATGTCAGTTATCCAGTTGTGTGCGGAGCACGAATAAGCTTTCACCTCAAGGAACGGGCTATGATACTCTGCGCGCCAATAATCAAAAAGTCCCGTTCGCCATGTCTGTGCTAAGCGCCTGCGTGCAAATGATCGACGCATTTACAGACCGTTGCGGCCAGATTCTCATCTGGCTGAGTTTGGCCATGGCGATCGTCACCGCTTACGTAGTGATCATACGATACGGATTCAACAGCGGTTCCATTCTCGCCCAGGAAGCGGTGACCTATCTACACGGAAGCTTGTTCCTGCTGGGCGCGGCCTACGCGCTCAAAATGGGCGCTCACGTGCGGGTCGACATTTTTTATCGGAGCTTTCAACCACGCACCCGGGCATGGATCGATAGCCTCGGGGGTATCGTCTTCCTGCTACCACTCTGTGTGTTCATTGTTTTATCCAGCTGGGGCTATGTGACTGAATCCTGGTCCATGCGCGAAACGTCACCAGAGCCCGGCGGCATTCCCGCGGTGTTCCTGCTGAAAACCCTGATTCCTGTGGGTGCCATTCTGCTGGCCATCCAGGGAGTCGCGGAGATACTGCGCAATGCCCTGCTGCTGGTCGAGGGCCGGCCTGACTGATGGAGTACCTCTCCATCTTCTTATTCATCGCCGTGTGCCTGCTACTGCTGTTGGGCTATCCGGTCGCCTTTACGCTGGCAGGAACCTCACTGACCTTCGCCGCGGGAGGTATCCTATTTGGCGTTTTTGACGCTGGTTTTCTGCACGCTCTTCCAGGGAGAGTATTCGGCACGGTCAACAACACCACGCTGATCGCCGTGCCCTTGTTCATCCTTATGGGCACCCTGTTGGAGAAATCTCGGGTGGCGGAGGAGTTGTTGGACAGCATGGCGCGACTGTTCGGCGGGGTACGGGGCGGACTGGGCATTTCGGTAGTGGTCGTCGGCATGTTTTTGGCCGCCAGCACAGGGATCGTCGGAGCGACCGTTGTCACTATGGGCCTACTCTCGCTGCCCAGCATGCTGAGAGCGGGCTATAACCCCGCGCTTGCCTCCGGCACCATTTGTGCAACGGGCACGCTGGGGCAGATTATCCCGCCATCCATCGCCCTGGTTCTGCTCGGAGACATACTCTCCAATGCCTACCAGCAGGCGCAATTGCGCATGAATATCTTCAATCCGAAGACCGTCTCGGTCGGGGAGCTGTTTGTCGGTGCCCTGATCCCTGGTTTGGTGCTGGTGGGCCTGTACATTGCCTATCTGCTGATCTACACGCGACTGCGGCCCGCAGCGGCCCCAGCGACCGATACAGACGCACTCCACCTCGCGGATCTGGCCCGCGGCCTCCTGCCGCCGCTGGCTCTGATCGTTATCGTGCTCGGATCGATACTCGCCGGGGCGGCAACACCTACGGAAGCCGCAGGAATAGGCGCAGTGGGAGCCCTCGTGTTGGGCGCCGCCAAGCAACAACTGAGCTTATCCCGTTTGCGCGACGCCATGAGAGACACGCTGGAGGTCACCTGCATGGTGTTCATGATTCTCATCGGCGCTGCTGTTTTCTCACTGGTGTTCAGGGGCTTCGGTGGAGAGGAGCTGATTCAGGGCTTCTTCACCGACCTTCCTGGTGGTGTGATGGGCGCTACCCTCGTTGTCATGCTGGCTATTTTCTTGCTCGGCTTCATATTGGATTTTATTGAGATCACCTACGTCGTCGTTCCGATCGTCGCCCCCATTCTGCTGGCTATGGGCCTGGACCCCATCTGGCTCGGTGTCATGATAGCGCTCAACTTGCAGACTTCGTTTCTGACGCCGCCGTTTGGTTTTGCTCTGTTCTATCTGCGCGGAGTCGCTCCCTCGCAAGTTCCCACACGCGCTATTTACCGCGGGGTTATTCCCTTTATACTTCTCCAGTTGTTGCTGATGCTTTCACTTTGGTTTTACCCTGGCATGGCTACCTGGCTACCGTCGGTTTTAGATTAGCGGAGCCCACGCTCGACCTAAGGACAGGAACATGAACGATATTGATACCGCTCCTAAACCACACGGACAACTCTCTCTGCAGACTGTTGCCATGCCCAAGGACACCAACGCCAGTGGCGATATATTTGGTGGCTGGCTGCTGTCACAAATGGATATCGCCGGCATGATCACGGCGCAAGAGGTGGCAGATGGGCGTGTCGCAACGGTGGCAATTGACGGCATGGCGTTTCTGACGCCTGTACACGTGGGAGCAGTCGTGTCCTGTTATTGCGACGTTCTCGAAATCGGACGGAGCTCCATACGAATCATCGTTGAAGTCTGGATCAATGCGCAACAGGACGGCGAGCCCATCAAGGTCACGGAGGGGGAGTTTGTTTTCGTCGCTATCGACGAAAATGGCCGTACGCGCGCCATCAAACGTTGATCTTGGTGTCTTTCGGTTTCCATGTGCGTGTCGAACGACGCGCGCGGCGTATGCCACCTTAGCCGTCCTACTCTAGTCCTGCTCTATTCAACGATGATTTGAACCTCCCTGAGGCTCAGTAGTCTTCTTCACCCAGAACACGGTCGCGGACGTTGATGTAAGCCTGTTCGGAGATGTGGTGGTAACTTCGCGCTCCCTTGTAAAACTCACGATAGGATTCGTACACCCGAGCCGCCAGCGGATCGCTTTCAGTTAACGTCGCGAGTGCACCCTGAGTCCCTTCCCAAAGCGCCAAGAGGACGTCATCCGGTAGACGCCTCAGCTGCACTCCATGCTCATTGATCAGCCCCTGCAGTGCAGCATTGTTGCGCGCGGTGTACTCATCCAGCATATCCTGATTCACCGCCCTGGCCGCATACTGAACAATGGCCTGCAGATCGTCGGGGAGCGCCTCAAGCGAGCGCTTGTTGACGATAAACTCCAGCATCGCTCCGGGCTCATGCCAGCCGGGGAAGTAGTAATATCTGGCTACGTCTTGAAAGCCCAGTGCCCGGTCGTTGTAGGGCCCGACCCATTCCAGCGCGTCGATGACGCCGGTCTGCATGGACGTATAAAGCTCACCACCGGCGATACGGACCGCGGTTCCACCCGCTGATGCAAAAACCTCCCCCGCCAGGCCGGGTATGCGCATTTTCAAACCCTTCAGATCATCTACGGAATTGATCTCGCGATCGAACCATCCGGCCATTTGGACCCCGGTGCTGCCCCCGGCGAAAGGCACCAGGTTATAGGGCGCGTAAGCTTCCCTCCAGAGCTGTAGTCCGCCCCCGTAGTGCAACCAACCGTTCATCTCCTGTGCATTCATACCAAACGGTACCGATGTAAAAAACACCGATGAAGGCACCTTGCCCTTCCAGTAGTAAGCAGCCCCGTGGCCGACATCCGCGGCACCTTGCGAGACCGCATCGAACACCTCCAGCGCCGGTACGATTTCACCGGCTCCGTACACGCGGATTTTCAGGCGACCAGCGCTCATCGCTTCTACCGCCTTGGCGAAATTTTCCGGAGCAAAGCCAAGACCTGGAAAGTTTTTCGGCCAGGTGGTGATTAACTTCCACTCAAAGCGTTCTGCGCCCAAAGGTGCAGAACCGAGAGACGCAACCGGTGAAGTTTCGGATGCCCGGTCACCGGCCCACAGGCCCAGGGTCAGTACCAATGCGGCGACCAGTAGTAGAATTATGGCTGGCGCGTAACGGCGTTCGCCGACGGATTCACTCATGACAGATTCAAACTATTCAAGGTAACTGCTCTATGTTTTTTATCGGGAATACCGCGGTGTTGTTATATCGACTGCAGGTTGGCGTACTGAAGCACCAGCCACTTGCCGCCTTCCTCGTCGAAATTGACTTCGACCCGTGCACTGGCTCCCCGCCCTTCAAAGTTTAACACGACGCCTTCGCCAAACACCTGATGATAGACGCGCTGACCAAGTGAGAGCTCTGTTTCAGGCACGGCCGCCTGGGTCAACGCGCTGACAGCCTGACTGACTGTGCCGTGTAGCCGAACTTCCTGCAAAACCTCCGCGGGAATCTCCCGGATAAAGCGCGACGCCGTATTGTAGGATTCGCTCCCGTGCAGCCGACGACACTCGGCGTAAGTGATCACCAGCTTTTCCATGGCCCGGGTTATGCCGACGTAACAGAGCCTGCGCTCCTCCTCGAGGCGCCCCGGTTCTTCCAACGACATACGGTGTGGAAACAGGTTCTCTTCCATGCCGGCTAGAAACACCAGTGGAAATTCCAAGCCCTTCGCTGAATGCAGCGTCATCAGCTGAACACTGTCCTCATGCTCATCCGCCTGAGCATCACCGGCATCTAGTGCGGCATTGTCAAGGAACTGCTGCAGCGGCGATAAATCCGCTTCTTCCGCCACATATTGTTTCGCAGCGCTTACCAGTTCCTCCAGGTTCTCAACCCGTGCCTGGCCCTTTTCGCCCTTTTCCTTCTGGTGATAGATGAGCAGGCCGCTCTGATGAACGACGTGTTCGACCAGTTCTTCAAGCGACAACTCATCCGTACCGGAGTCGAGCTCATTGATCAGCACGCTGAAGCCGTCGAGCGCACCCAGCGCACGCGCTGGTAGCCGCTTTTCATCAATCGCGATACCGATCGCCTGCCACAACGGCAGCTCTTTTTCACGAGCGACTTCACGCACAGTGTCCAGCGTCTTGCTACCGATACCTCGTGGCGGCGTGTTGATGACTCGCTCGACGGCAGCATCGTCCCCGCGATTCAATAGCAGCCGCAGATAAGCCAATGCGTTGCGTATCTCCATGCGTTCATAGAAGCGCTGTCCGCCGTAAATGCGATAGGGCGTTCCGCTGCGAATCAGCGCCTCCTCTAGCACCCTGGACTGCGCATTAGAACGATACAAAATGGCCACAGACGAGCGCTGGTTGCCTTCGTTTAGCCAGTGCTCAGCTTGCTCCACGATGTAACGAGCTTCATCGTGCTCGTTATACCCCGCGTATAGGCTGATGGGCTCACCAGCGTCGCCGGACGTCCAAAGCTGTTTGCCGAGTCGTCCGAAGTTGTGCCCTATGACACCGTTTGCCGCCTGCAAAATCGTCTGGGTCGAACGATAGTTCTGCTCCAATCGCACCGTCCGAGTACCCGTGAAGTCCTCACTGAAGCGCTGGATATTCTCGATCTTTGCGCCGCGCCACCCATAAATCGACTGATCGTCATCACCCACCGCCACTACGGGGATACGATCGCCCGCCAACACCCGCAGCCAGGCATATTGAATCGCGTTAGTATCCTGGAACTCATCGACTAAAATTTGTCGAAAGCGCTGCTGGTAGTGGCCCAGCACGTCCGGATTTTGCAGCCACAGCTCATGCGCCCGCAGCAGAAGTTCTGCAAAGTCCACCAGGCCACCCCGCTCACAGGCGACCTCGTACGCTCGGTAGATTTGCAGCATTGTCTGCTCAAAAACATCGCCCTGTTGCACCTCGATATGGTCGCTGCGCAAGCCCTCATCTTTCTGTCCATTGATGTACCATACCGCCTGTTTTGGGGGCCAGCGAGCTTCGTCCAGTTCGAGATCTCGACAGACCCTCTTGACCAGGCGTATCTGGTCGTCACTGTCCAAAATCTGAAAATTCTGCGGCAGGCCAGCCTCCCGCCAGTGTGCTTTCAGAAGCCGATGGGCAAGCCCGTGAAACGTGCCCACCCACATGCCGTGGCTGGACAATTGCAGCATGTCTTCGATCCTACTGCGCATTTCACGAGCGGCTTTGTTGGTAAAAGTAACCGCCAGAATTGACCAGGGGGAGTAATCCAAGGCGCGAATACACCAGGCAATCCGGTGCACCAGCACCCGGGTTTTCCCGCTACCAGCGCCTGCCAGGACCAGCATATTACCCGAATCTGCAGCCACAGCGTCGCGCTGAGCGTCATTCAGCGAAGAGAGAATATCCGATACATCCATCGCGGCATTCTAACCAACCCACACCCAGGAAAGTACATTTTCCTAAAGCCGGATTCGGGCCAATCTCCGGGGGAGCATTTAACCGCGCGGTTTGATATGATCTTCCGAACTTAGTGCACACGGGGGCGTGGTGCGATGAGTCAGGACCGAGACGATCTTACGGGCAGCAACGTACGACCACTTCACGGCGCAGACAGCCAAGATTCTCCACCAAAACAACGCGAAGAACCCACCCTATCCGGTTTCGATACCGACGACGAATACGAAGAGCCGGATCGGGATACCGACTACGCATCAAGCTACCACGATGAAAGCCTTGAGGAGGACGATACTCTGGGCTATTCAAGCGACAGTGACTCCTACTTCCGCAGTGAGGAGGATACCGTTGTCTACCTGGACTCCGCCGCAGAGGACTCTCCAAGCCAGGAGCGCAGCATAGACTGGGAGGAAGAAGATTCACCTGTGCACGCGACCGACCGCCGTGACCAGGATCTGGACGAACTTGACGGCGAGGAAGACGACACCTGGTACGAAGACGAACCCTTCTACGAAGAGTCCCACACCAACCAGGGGCTCCCGCTCGGCCTGATTGCGGTTGCTGTGGTTGCATTGCTGCTACTAGGGGCGGGCGGCTACGGCGTTATTCAACAACGCGCCGAAACTCAGGCAGAGATTCGCGAACTGCGCGCCGCGTTGGCAACGGCCGCCAGTGCCGATGACGTCAGCGCAAGCCAGGAAGCTTTGCAACTCGCACAGGAAAGAAACGCCAGCTTAACGTCCAATCTCGATGAGCTAAGTGCTGAAAACCGCCGGCTCGCGGATATGGTTACAGGCCTTGAGGCGCAACTGGTCGCCGAACAGAAAGCGACCCAGGCGGCCCGCGCCGACGCTGCGCAAGCCAAAGCGGAGTCCGCCAAAGTAGCGGCGCCCGCGCAAGGCTCGGTGTCGAGCAACGCCTGGTTTGTTAACTTCGGGTCCTACGGGCAGCGAGATATGGCCAACAGTTGGGCGGCCCGTTTGAAGCCGGAAGCCGGCGAGGTCGTGGTGACAACCGGCAGTAAGGACGGCAGCACATTTTACCGTGTGCGGGTGGTGAACCTCCCCAACCGCAACTCTGCGGAGCAGGTCGCGGGACAACTGCAAAACGATTTCGGTGTTCCCAAGCTCTGGGTAGGCAAGCAATAGCGCTCTGGCCCCTTGCGGCCGACTTGGCAGGCGCTCCTGCGCCTGCTAATGTCGATTTCCCAAAACCTGAAAGGGACATACCATGAAATTCCTCTCATCCGCCCTGCTGAGCCTAACTCTGGCCAGCGCCACCGCCGTGGCGCAAGACTGTGCGATACCTGACACGCCCGACCTGCCCGACGGCGGTTCCTCGACGATGGAGCAAATGCTGGAAGGGCAGAAGACCGTGAAAGCCTTCCAGGAAGCAGCCACCAAGTACCGCGAGTGTTTGGATGTTAAGATCGCGGAGGCGACGGATGCCGCGACCGCGGACGAGGCCACTGATGCTGATATCGCAGCACTACGCGCCCTGGAGCAGCAGTACAACACCTCCGTCTCGTCCGAAGAGGCTTTGGCGGAAGAGTTCAACACTCAGATCCGGACCTTTAAGTCTGTCAATCCGGGCTAACGTTCAGAGCCGATGGACAGCAGCGTGGTGGTTAAGCAGCGACTGCGCTACTCCGATTCTTCCGGCACGCGCTCTGCAGGCCTGGTGAGTTCACCACGCACAGTGACGAATCGAAACAGCCCGGCCAGCAGCGTCAACAAACCTGCCACCATCAGCACCCAAGCGAGTATTACGGCCCAGCTAAGCTGGGCAAAAAAATGCAACAGGGCTGCCCCCGCTGCCAACAGTGATAAGGCCGTTCGCACGTAGGCCAGGAAGGTACGCTCATTCGCAAGCTGGGTTCGTCGAACAGCCAATGAGTTTCTCTGATCCAATCTTCTCCCCTATACAGAATAGGCTCGAGCGAAGCACACGCTGCAAGCAGCACCCGCTAGCCAAAAGTAGCCGCGTGCCCGCCTAGTGTCCAGCGGAAGGCTCGTGATGCGCTCAGCACTCACCGAGTGAATTTTCCAGACAGCGAACGAGCAATTCGGGACACGACAACATCACGTCATGGGCTGCATCAATCTCAAAAACCCGACCCCCGGATCGCAAAGCGTGCTCGCGACTCAATGGAAGCTCGATGGTTTTATCCTGCAGACAGATTATGTACGATCGCTGGCAGGCAAGTGACGTCGGGTCGACTTCGGCGCGATCGAAGTAGACCGATAGCGCCTGCGGCGTCAAGCGATTGTAATAAGTCCGCGCCTGTTCTCGGCTAAGGTCGTTGAAGAACCTCGCTCTCGCCACCTCGAAGCCAACACGCAGGGTGTTGTCCGCACTCTTAGACGCCTGCTCGAGGTAAACCTCGCGGCGATCCGCAGGAATCAAATCGAACAGACGCTCCCCTGGCTTAGGCACGAAAGCAGCGACATAGATCAGCGCTGCGACCTCGTCGGACAACATACTGGCGACCGAGGCCAGAGTCGCGCCCGCTATCGAATGACCCACCAGCACAACCCGCTCCGACTGAGACTCCACCAGCGCGCAGATCGCTCGCGTGTAATCGGCAATCGCCACATTTTGTCGGGGCGTGGAGTCAGCGCCGGAGCCGGGTAGATCCAGAGCGGCCGCGCGGTGGCCGCGCTGACGTAACTGGTCGATGCAGGACTCCCAGCACCATGCACCGTGGCAGCCGCCGTGAACGAGCACAAAATTCGCCATCAAGTTCCCTTTTCAACGGGCTTACGGTGCTACTTCAACACCCGTCCACCCAATTGTACAGTCGCCTGCAACGACGCAGACAGAGGTGAGATATAACCCTCTTGCGCCTAATAAAATAACTTTAAATTATAATGTGTAATAAATAACATTCTTTTTGTTTATGTTCTCATCGATTTGACTTACATTAATCAAAACTGTCGTCTGACTATGAGTCCGACATGCCAATACAGGCGGGGCGCCAGAGGCCAGGCGCTCTCGGTACAACAGGATAAAAATAATGAAGCCCCTGATCATCGCGCTAGCACTGCTTACCGGATCGGCCTCCTGTTTCGCCGCAGGAGAGAAGACGCAGTGGAGTTGTGGCTTTCTCTGGGGTAAGGCCAGCCGGGCGACCAGCTTTCAGTTCCAAGCCAAAGAAACACCAAAGGCGGTCAAGCCGCAGGTAGCCGAGGCTCGCTTTTTCTCATATCCGGGAGCTGCATTAGGAAACCGAACCAAGAAAACGTCAGTAGAACGAAGGGTGCCCGCTGGATTTACGGTGGCCACGGTAGGCTGCGCCTGGAGATAACCCGCTCTAGTACCCGACAACCTGGCTCTTCGATACGCAACGCTAACACCGATTCTCAATCAGCCGTCAGCGTGTCAAACAACGTGCGCCATTGCGGAAACTCGTCGATTTCCCATAAGCTGCGGATAAACTCAAGCGCCGCGGCCCTGGACCAACCCAGTTCTCTCACCCCATAGATTGCGTAAAACGCTGATACGCGATAGTTGGCAGCGCAGTGAATGTGCAGTTTGCGCGAACCATTGGCTGCGACTGCCCTGGCGAACTGTTCGTAATCCTCTGATGTGGGTGCGGCGAAGTCCACCGGTATGTACTCGTAAGCGATGTCCAGTTCGCGAACCATCTCTGCCTCACCGGGTAATGCGAATTCGTCTCCATGTGGCAGCAAGTTGATACAGCTCTGATAACCTTCGTCCGGCAAGGCCACTAGCTGTTCCTCACTCAACAGGCCGGACGTGGTCAGACGTTCGTTGATAGCCTTAAAATTGTACGCGTCCTTTACACTCATGCTGGCCTCTTCATCAAGACGGAACGCCTCGGCGGATGTCACAGATCAGCCATTTCACCGTCACAAAGCGTTCTTGAATATGGAAGGCAGCAGCATCTTGCGCAAAAACTCAAGCTCAGCGGACTCATCGCTCGTATGCTGCTGCACCATTGCGCTGGCGACGGTCACCATCCAGCGCAAAACATCTTCGTCACTCACATCGTCGCGAAACAGACCGGCTTCCCTTGCACTCTTGTAAAAGGGATCAATCGAAAGCAGTTCCGACGTCATTTCAGGAATGTACTCCATGGCGATGTCCGCCATCTGTCGTTCCTCATCCACAAACAAGGTGCGCATCAGCTCCAGCGAAGGCCCCACGCGAACAATCTTTATAAACTCGTACAAGCCCCGCAGCAGCTTCTCCCTGGGATCGTCCCACTGTTCAAACACGGCCGTCAGTTCCTCACCCAGTGATAGCACGCGCTCTTGCAGAACAGCGCCTAAGAGCTGTTCCTTGTTATCAAAATAGCGATAGATCGAGGACCGGGCGCACTGCGCTGACTCTGCGATGGCATTCAGCGTAAGACGCTGCCAACCGTGCTCGCAGGCAAACTCCCATGCGGCCGAGGTGAGA
The DNA here is from genome assembly GCA_039190425.1 of Pseudomonadota bacterium. Lineage (GTDB taxonomy): Bacteria > Pseudomonadota > Gammaproteobacteria > Pseudomonadales > Halieaceae > Marimicrobium. The sequence continues at coordinate 86,107 of JBCCYE010000004.1, forward strand.
CGCTGCCGCATGCGATCGTACTCAGCTCTGTGCGATTTTGCCTTCCAATGCGCCGTCCCTGTCATATCGCCCTTCCCGACTATCGGTTTTTACCCTGCCTGCCATGGCGGTGCTATTTGAGTGTAGACGAGAACTTCACGGGGCAGCACCAATTTTGCTGCCACCGGCTCAGCTTTTGCTCAAGGGTTTGATATTCGAACTGCATGGGTCGCGCTGCAGCGAACCCGTGTGGATTGACCAGGCAGTTGGCATTCAGGGCGCCGTACAGATCATCGTCTATGTTAACGGTGACAAGGACAGTATCACCACAGTAATCGCACTCATGAAACGTTGCCCGACCGCTGCCGTGTCGTACCAAGGCGTGCCCCCTTTGGTCGTGGACAATAACCTCTACCGATGTACCGGACTTCGAGACGTAGGCCAAGCCTTTACTGATACAGTAGTCGCATTGGCATGCTCTGGGACTGATGCTGAAGTCCACTGTATGCCAGCGTACTTCAAAGTTTTTACAGCTGCAGGCTCCGCGCAAACTCATTCGACGGTGACAGATTTTGCGAGATTTCGAGGCTTGTCCACATCGGTCCCCTTCTGCACCGCTACATGATACGACAAAAGCTGCAGTGCGACGGTATAGACAATTGGCTTGAGCACCTCGTCACAATGTGGAACAGGCAAGACTCTGACACGATGCTCGTTCTCAAACCCGGCTTTGCGGTCCGCGAAGACAAACAGTTCTCCTCCGCGGGACCGCACTTCCTCGAGGTTGGACTTTAGCTTTTCCAACAGTTCGTCCGAAGGCGCAACCGCTACCACAGGCATATCATTATCTACCAGCGCGAGAGGACCGTGCTTCAGCTCTCCTGCAGGATAGGCCTCTGCATGAATGTAAGAAATTTCCTTCAGCTTAAGAGCACCTTCCAGAGCAACCGGGTACTGGATACCTCGGCCCAAGAATAGCGCGTGGCGTTTGGGTATAAATGCCTCGGAAAGCTCCTGTATGGCACTGTCGAGCTCGAGTGTTTGCTCAACATCGCCGGGCAGCTTGCGCAATGATTCAAGAATCTCTCGCTGCCGGTTTTCGTCCATGCCGCGACGCCTGCCCAGGGCGACCGTCAATAACAGAAGTGCCACAAGCTGGGTGGTGAAGGCTTTTGTAGAGGCGACTCCGATTTCAGCTCCCGCGCGAGTCAGAAAAACAAGGTCGCACTCGCGCACCAAAGAGCTATTGTCTACATTAGCAATAACGAGGCTGCCGACAAACTCGCCTTGCTTGGCATTGCGCAGCGCCGCTAGCGTATCTGCCGTCTCCCCGGACTGCGAAATCACCAACATCAGTGTGCCTTTGTGCTGCACCCGCTTACGGTAGCGAAACTCCGACGCCACTTCGACCTCACAGGCGACGCCCGCCAATTCCTCTAGCCAGTAGCGCGCCACCATTCCCGCATGGTAACTCGTACCGCAGGCTACAATCTGAATGTTTTCCACTTGGTCAAAGAGCGTCTCCGCGTTGTTACCGAACTGCCGTTCAATTTGCGTCGGAATACTGACTCCGCCAAAGGTTGCTTCCAACGCCCTGGGCTGTTCGTAAATCTCCTTCAGCATGTAATGATCAAAGTCGCCCTTATCGGCAGCCTCCAGCGCTTCCGCAATCCGCGTAACCGATCGCTCAACGGGGTTTCCACCCTCGTCATAAACCTGCCGACTCGACGGTGTGATCTGTACCAAATCGCCTTCTTCCATATAAACAAAGCGATCGGTCACCTGTCGCAGAGCCATCTGATCGGATGCGACAAAGTTTTCTCCAATCCCGATGCCTATAACCAACGGGCTGCCTTTGCGAGCGCCTACAACGACACTGGGGTGCTCTCTGTCCACAGCCGCCAGCGCGTAGGCTCCCTCGAGGCGCTGGGTGGTGTTGCGCATTGCCTCGATCAGCGCATCGCCATTGCTCAGGCACTGATGCAGCAGATGAACGATGACCTCCGTGTCGGTAGCGGATTGCATTTCGTATCCGGCGGCCACCAACTCTTCACGAAGCTCTGCGTGGTTTTCAATAATGCCATTGTGTACCAGGGCCACCCGATCCCGCGATAGATGTGGGTGGGCATTGGCGCCCGATGGCTCCCCGTGGGTGGCCCATCGCGTATGCGCTATTCCCGTCATGCCGTGATAAGGTTCTTGCTCCTGAGCCTTCTCAAGCTCACTGACTTTACCCTGGCGCTTATGCAAGCACAGGGCTCCGTCGGCGCTGATCAATGCCATGCCCGCTGAGTCATAGCCGCGGTACTCAAGCCTTCGCAGGCCTTCCAACAAGATCTCTGAAACCTCCCGCCGCGCGGCGGCGCCTACAATGCCACACATGTTTAATCCTTATCGTTGCTTTTGCCGGGTCGCTCCCAGCCCTGAATATTGCGCTGCCTGGCACGGCCAACGGCGAGCTCTCCGTCAGCGACCGTCTTGGTGACCGTAGATCCCGCACCAACGAAACCCTGCCTATCGATCGTCAGGGGGGCAACAAGGGTGCTGTTTGAACCGACGAACACACCATCACCAATCTCTGTTCGATGTTTATTCACACCGTCATAGTTGCAAGTAATTGTACCGGCGCCAATGTTGACCCCTTCGCCCATCTCACAATCACCTATGTAACTCAGATGATTGACTTTACTGCCAAGGCCGATAATGGCTTTCTTGGTTTCGACAAAATTGCCGACGCGGGCACCGTCGGCCAGTATGGTGCCCGGGCGCAGTCTCGCGAACGGACCCACATTGCAATCACGCCCTATCACCGCCTCCTGCAGGTGGCTCATGGGATGGATCACTGTCCCGGATGCGACATCGACATCGCGCAGTACGCAGTTGGCTCCGACAGTCACACCCGCGCCCAGAGTCACGTCACCTTCGAACACGACATTGACGTCGATGGATACATCGTTGTGGCACTGTAGACGTCCGCGCACATCAATTCGCTTGGCGTCGGCGATACTCACACCTGCGCGCAACAGTGTCTCAGCCTGACGACGCTGGTACTCTCTTTCCAGCTGATTGAGCTGTACTCGATCGTTCACCCCAAGAATCTCCAGTTCCGACGTCGCTTGGCAGGTATCAACGTTGCGGCCTTCGATAACGGCCAGAGACAAGACGTCTGGCAAGTAGTACTCACCCTGCTGGTTGTCATTGCGCACCCTGGGAAGATAGTGGGCAAGGTCGGACTGGGGCACTGCCAACAAGCCCGTATTAATTTCGCTAACAGCTCGCTGCTCCGGAGTGGCATCCTTATGCTCTACTACCGCTTTGAAAGCCCCCTCATCGTCGCGCAGGATTCTCCCGTATCCGGCGGGCTCGGCCACTACGGCTGTCAGCAATGCCGGCCCTTCTTTGGCCGCAGCAGCCAGCGCTTGCAAAGTGTCAGACTGCACCAGCGGAACGTCGCCGTACAACACCAGCACCGTCGCGTCACCGGCAATGGCGGGCAACGCCTGCAGAACCGCATGACCGGTACCGAGCTGTTCCCGTTGCTCTATCCAGTTGAGGTCGTACTGCCCAAACGCCGAGCGAACTTGTCCGGCGCCGTGACCGACAACGACATGTACCGCATTCGGGTTGAGCGTCAGGGCACAGTCGACCACGTGCTGTAAGAGAGGGCGACCTGCCAAAGGATGCAGCACCTTGGGGAGCTCCGATTTCATTCGCGTACCCTGGCCGGCCGCGAGAATGACCACTTCAAGCTTCATGCAAATTCCATTATCGAGCGGTTGTTTGTTCAACCATCAGTTATTTTTTGACAGAATACTGCCGTCAGGTGCATATTAAACCTACACTTTCCAAGCGCAACGCCTTTTGTCACAAAAAATATGACAACAAGAAAGCTGGATTCACTGTCTCACCTGGGGCTGGACAAGCGCCAGGTCAGGATTTATCGGGCGCTGCATAAACTCGGCCCGGCTTCGATCCGCGATGTGGCTGCAGAGGCTGGCGTCAATCGCGGGACGACCTACGAGACGCTGAAGCAGCTCGTAACGCAGGGCCTGGTGAGCTATCTACCCAAGGGGCGCAGGCGGGTGTTTCAGGCCGAAGATCCGGAGCGCCTTCTGTCGCTGGGCGAGAGCAAACAGCAGGCTCTGGCCCAGGCAATGGAAGACTTGCGCAAAAACATCATCCCGGCGCTGAAGCAGTCCAGAACCGAATTCAGCCCCGGCAACGTCCGCTTCTACGAAGGCGACGACGGCGTAGAGCTGGTGTTGAGGGATATTCTTGACAGCACTGCTCGACAGGCCAATAGGGCCTATGCCGTCATTTCTACCAAAACACTCCGAGAACACCTGTATCGCCCTTTTCCCAACTTTACCCGCACGCGGGTTGAAAAAGGTATAGAGGTGCGCGTAATCGCTGTTGGTGAGGGTGGTGATGATGCCGAGCTGGCCGAGCGGAAGTGGTTGCCTGCCGGCGCCGGTACCGACGCGTCCTACATCGCTATTTATCCCCCCAAGGTCGCTATGATTACTTTGGCGGATCGAAACTATCCGGTAATTGTAATCATTGACTCAGCGGCCATCGCATCCACCCAACAACTGCTGTTCGACACGCTGTGGGACCTCTTGTGAGCAACACCGCGCGCACCGAGTGCACAACAACTCACGCGCGAGCGAGGATCATTCGATGTGTTATCTGGTTGCTCTTTGGTGTTTACCTTTGTGCCGCGGCCAGTGCGAGCCCAGACTCTGGCCCGGGAAAGCCCGGTCTGCTCAACAGCGAGCGCATTCAAAACACCTTTGGCAGCTACGGTGTCGAACTGCTTCAGAGTACACCCACGCGGGTATCCAGCCTGTACAGCCTGGAGGGCGATGCACGCATCACACGCACCCTGGCGGTGGTCGTATTCCAGCAGGACATTGTCGCGGCGCTAGAGCCACCGCTGACCGCAATACTCAACGGCGCGTCACTGGGCGCAACGCTCAAAAACAGTGGGTGGGCTTTGTCTAAACGGACGCGCTTCATCGGCGACGTGCCCGTAGGCGCGAGATTTCGGGCTCTGGCAGGCTTGCCGCCTGAGGCACCGCCTCAGGCGGCTGCTCACGTTTACGAGCTTTCGGTACAGACTACCGACCTTGAGTACCCGGTCGCAACCGTCCTCGAAATCCACCACCCGGATTATCTACAGCGGGCGGACCTGCAAACACTTTTCAAGCTCCTGGATTCAGATGAACCGCTGGCAGAATCCGAGCTACAACGGCTGCTCGCCATTGCCGAGGGTCGGCGATAATGGCACCTTCGACAGACCGCGGAGCCCAAGGTACCGCGTCATTGGAATGGTTGTTCGCGCTTTCCGCGCTGGGCTTTCTTCTGCTACTGCCCTTGAGTCCTTACCCGGGAAGCTACATTCTTAAAATCGTCCCAATCGCCTGTTTGTTGCTGACCGTCTTGCACGGCTCTGGAAGACAGTACCGGCTCATCGCTCTGGCACTGGTATTCTCCGCCACAGGCGACGTCAGCCTGGAGCTGGATTACTTTTTACCGGGCCTTGGCGCGTTTCTGCTGGGCCACCTGTGCTATACCGCTGCGTTCTGGGGTGATTTTCGCTGGAATACCAAAACCCTGTCCGCGTTGGCGGCTCTGTCGGTATGTGTACTACTTATGTTGCTTTACCTGTCTCCTCACCTCGGTGACATGAGGTGGCCCGTGTACGGCTACATTGCCGTCATCGTCGCTATGGCAGTCGCCGCACTGTGTGGTGGACACAACCACGCTCTGGTCGGTTTGGGCGCAGTGCTGTTTTTGGTGTCAGACGCGTTGATCGCCATCACTCGTTTTGCGCAGCCGCTGCCGGGTTCGAGCTATTGGATTATGACAACCTACTACTGTGCCCAGTATCTGTTGACCAGAGACGCGCGCCGCGGCTCGGATACCTGAATCAGCTAGGAGGCGCACACCTGAACCCATCGACCGGCCGGAATGGATCAGGCACGTGCGCGCTCCAGATCAGCTTCCAGCGTTGTGGCTGACCCGTAAATCAGTGCACTGCCCACAGCGCCCAGCAACAGGCTGCACACCAACGCATAGCGGATAGAATCGACTCCGTAACCCGGGGCAAAAAGATCGCTCAGCGCGCCAACAATCAACGGCCCCGCTCCGGCGCCAACGATGTTGACGATAAACAGCATGATGGCCGCCGCCGTCGCACGCATTCGCAGACGAGCCAGGTTTTGATTGTTGCTGTACATGGCCGCCAGATAGACATTCAGCAACAGATAGAAAGGCCCAAGAAGCCACAGAGAGAGCTGCGCAGACTCGCAGAGCAATGCAAAGACACCGATGGGAAAACCGCTCATGGTCACCAGGACGCAGACGCGCAGACCCCTGGCGGGGCTGGTTTTGCCTATCCGATCAACCAGGCGCCCGCCCAGGACAGTGCCCACGCTGCCGCCAATGCCAACGATCACCCCCATCCAGTTACCGATCGTGATCGGCCCCAGCTCGTGAATGCGCCCGTAGAACTCATAGCCCCAGATAAGAACCGCGTAGCTAGTGATGGACACCAGCGAAAAGCCCATCATCATCAGGACCCAGGCACGGCTGCGCACAAGGTAGCTTATGGTCTCGCCGAGCGTCGATGACTCCTCCCTGACGCGCACCTGTTCAGAGGCTCCCCTGGGCGGCTCCCGTACAGTGAATCGCAGCACAATTGCCACCAGAATCCCGGGCGCGCCCACTACAATGAAAGCGGTTCGCCAGTCGAAGTACTCACGCAGATAGCCTCCACCCAAATAGGCGATCGCGGATCCCACAAACGCGCCTGTGGTATAGATCGCCAGGGCCGTAGCGCGACGGTCCATTGGAAAGTAGTCCGCAATCAGCGAATGGGAAGGCGGAGAGCCGGCCGCTTCGCCAATACCAACGAACACTCGCGCGATGGCCAGCTGAGCAAAGCTGCGCGCCATACCACAGGCAACGGTCATCGCGCTCCATACCGTTAAGCCGATCGCTATAATATTGCGCCGGTTGCCACGATCTGCCCAACGGGCAATCGGAATGCCCGCAAAAGTGTACAACAGCGCAAAGGCAAAACCCGCCAGCAAGCCCATCTGTGTATCGGTCGCGCCGAACTCTTCCTTGATGGGCCCGATAAAGACGGACAGCACCTGCCGATCAATGAAATTAAACACGTACACAACAAACAGCACGCCCAACACGTAGTTGGCATAGCCTGGAGAAATCTCCTGTGCGCGATCGGTGTCGTGCATCGACCTTCATTCTTATCGTTATGTCAGACCCTATGATGAAACAAAACGCGCGTCGGGTCACCGCTTCTAATCAGCAGGCAAAAAAAGCCCCGGATTACCGGGGCTAGAGTCATTCAAATAATGCCTATCCGCGACCGGCGCGATTCTTCATCTTACGCAAAGTCGCAAGTTGCGCGGCGGCCTCTGCCAGCTGAGCCGATGCCCGGCCGTAGTCGAATTCGCCCGTTTGATTGGCGAGCGCATGCTCTGCTTCTTTGCGAGCCTCTTCGGCGGAGGCCTCGTCCACGTCATGCGCACGGATAGCGGTATCCGCAAGCACCGAAACCACGCCCGGTTGCACCTCAAGGTAGCCGCCGGAGACATAGTAGACCTCCTCGTCACCAGACTGTGTGACCACACGCACCGGGCCAGGAACCAGAGACGTCAGCAGCGGAGCATGACCGTAGCCGACGCCGAGTTCTCCTACGTCGCCTGTGGCCACCAGCATTTCGACCAAGCCGGAAAAAATCTCCTCTTCAGCGCTGACGATGTCACAGTGAATTGTCATAGCCATAGTGTAGGCCTCTTGTCTTACAGACTCTTCGCTTTCTCTAAAGCTTCTTCAATACCGCCGACCATATAGAATGCCTGTTCGGGCAATTCGTCATACTCACCGGCCAGGATTCCTTTAAATCCGGCGATCGTGTCCTTCAGCGATACGTACTTGCCCGGCGAACCGGTGAAGACTTCCGCCACGTGGAAAGGTTGGGACAGAAAGCGTTCGATTTTACGCGCCCGGTCGACTGTTTGCTTGTCCTCTTCGGAAAGTTCATCCATACCGAGAATGGCGATGATGTCCTTGAGCTCCTTGTAGCGCTGCAGCACAGATTGAACGCCGCGGGCCGTTTCGTAGTGCTCGTTACCAATCAGCAGAGGGTCCAGCTGACGAGAGGTTGAGTCCAGCGGATCAACCGCGGGGTAAATGCCCTTGGCAGCGATGTCACGAGACAGCACCACTGTCGCGTCGAGGTGGGCAAAGGTCGTCGCGGGTGATGGGTCCGTCAAGTCGTCAGCCGGTACGTAGACCGCCTGAATGGATGTGATCGAGCCAACCTTGGTCGATGTAATCCTTTCTTGCAGAACACCCATCTCTTCCGCCAGCGTTGGCTGATAGCCTACCGCGGATGGCATACGTCCCAGCAGCGCCGAGACCTCGGTACCCGCCAGGGTGTAACGATAAATATTGTCGATAAACAGCAGTACGTCTCGGCCTTCGTCGCGGAATTTTTCGGCCATGGTCAGGCCGGTTAGTGCGACACGAAGGCGGTTTCCAGGCGGCTCGTTCATCTGACCGTAGACCATCGCCACCTTCGAGTTGGAGAAGTTTTCCACGTCAACAACCTTCGACTCCTGCATTTCGTAGTAGAAGTCGTTGCCCTCACGAGTTCGCTCACCGACGCCCGCAAAAACAGAGAGACCGGAGTGCTCGGTCGCAATGTTATTAATAAGCTCCATCATGTTCACGGTCTTGCCCACACCGGCACCACCGAACAACCCGATCTTGCCGCCCTTGGCAAACGGACAAACCAGATCGATCACTTTAATGCCGGTTTCCAGCAGCTCTTCCGCAGCAGCCAGCTCCTCATAGGTGGGCGCCGGTCGGTGAATTGCCGCTCGCTCCTGCTCGCCAATGGGGCCACATTCGTCGATGGGGTTGCCCAGCACATCCATGATTCGCCCAAGTGTTTCCAGGCCAACAGGGACAGCGATGGGTGCGCCGGTGTTTTCAACAGCCAAGCCGCGAGACAGACCTTCTGACGATCCCAGCGCAATCGACCGAACGACACCATCACCTAGCTGCTGTTGTACTTCCAAAGTCAGACCTTTCTCGGTGACCTTCAGTGCATCGTATACCTGCGGCACGCCTTCGCGGGAAAACTCCACGTCGATGACTGCGCCGATGATCTGTACGATTCGTCCGCTACTCATGTCCGGATCCTCTGTCTCAATGTTCAATACTTACCGCGCAGCTTCCACCTTCTGCGCAAGTGTTTTCTGTCTAGCTGATTGCAGCGGCTCCGCCGACAATTTCTGACAGCTCCTGGGTGATTGCTGCCTGACGAGCCTTGTTGTAAATCAACTGCAGATCGTCAATCAGCTCGCCTGCGTTTTCGGTGGCGTTCTTCATCGCCAGCATGCGGGCCGCCTGCTCACAGGCGCCGTTCTCAACCACCGCCTGATACACCTGGGATTCTATGTAACGTGTCAGCAGCCCCTCGAGCAATTCTTGGGCATCAGGCTCGTAGATGTAATCCCAGTGGTGCTGCATATCTTCTGACTCTTCTGCCACCAGCGGTAACAGTTGCTCGACGACGGGGTTTTGGGTCATGGTGTTCACGAATTCGTTACTGACCAGAAATAGCCGATCGATGTTGCCGTCTTCATAGGCGTCCAGCATGGTTTTCACGCTGCCGATGAGGTCCGCAACGGCGGGCTCTTCACCAAGGTCACGCACGGCGGCGGTTACGTTGCCTCCATAGCTGCCAAAGAACGCAGCTGCCTTGCCACCCACCAAACACAGGTCAATTTCTATATTCTGGTCAGCCCACTCTTTCATGGATCGAACAGTGGCTTTGAACAGGTTGATGTTTAAACCGCCACAGAGTCCTCGATCAGTCGATACAACAATGTAGCCAACCCGCTTGACCGGTCGCTCCTCCATAAAGTTGTGACGATACTCTGCCTGCGAATTGGCCAGATGCCCGACGACTGAACGAATGCGTCGTGCGTAGGGTTTGCCCAGCTGCATCCGATCCTGCGCCTTGCGCATCTTGCTGGCCGCAACCATCTCCATGGCACTGGTGATTTTTTGAGTGCTTTGAATGCTCGCAATCTTGGTGCGAATTTCTTTTCCAGCTGCCATAGTTGTTTACCAGGTCTGGGTCGACTTGAAGCTCTCGATGGCCGACTTGATTGTCTCCAGTACCTCATCGCTGTAGGTGCCTGTTTCAACCAGTTGACTCATGAACTCACCGTGCTCTGCATGCATGTAAGACAACAGCGCGGCTTCAAAGTCGCCGACCTTATTGACCTCGATGTCACTCAGATGACCCTCGTTAGCCGCGTACAACATGACCCCCATTTCCGCAATGGATTGGGGTGCATACTGCTTTTGCTTCATCAATTCGGTGACGCGCTCACCATGATCGAGCTGCGCTTTGGTCGCATCGTCAAGGTCCGACGCAAACTGAGAGAAAGCAGCCAGCTCGCGATACTGCGCCAGTGCGGTACGAACACCGCCAGACAGCTTACTCATCAATTTAGTCTGGGCTGCACCGCCCACTCGTGACACCGAGATACCGGCGTCCATGGCGGGGCGTATGCCCGCGTTGAACATGCCCGATTCGAGGAAAATCTGTCCGTCGGTGATTGAAATGACGTTAGTCGGTACAAACGCAGAGACGTCGCCCGCCTGCGTTTCAATGATGGGCAGTGCCGTCAAAGACCCTGTCTGACCCTTAACCGCTCCGTCGGTCAACTTCTCGACATAGTCGGCATTCACACGCGCGGCGCGTTCCAGCAGACGAGAGTGGAGATAAAATACGTCACCTGGATAGGCTTCACGTCCCGGCGGACGGCGCAGCAGCAGGGAGATTTGGCGGTACGCCCAGGCCTGCTTCGTAAGATCGTCGTAGATAATCAGCGCGTCTTCACCACGGTCCCGATAGTACTCGCCCATGGTACAGCCCGCGAAAGGCGCAAGGTACTGCATGGCGGCAGGGTCTGAGGCGTTGGCAGCGACAATGATGGTGTGCTCCATAGCGCCGTGCTCTTCCAGCTTGCGCACAACGGCGGCAACCGAGGACGCCTTCTGCCCCACGGCTACGTACACACATTTAATACCGGTACCTTTCTGATTAATAATGGCATCCACTGCGATGGCGGTCTTCCCGATCTGCCGGTCTCCGATAATCAGCTCGCGCTGTCCGCGTCCGATCGGCACCATGGCGTCGATGGCCTTGAGCCCGATCTGAACCGGCTGGTCTACTGACTGACGCGCGATAACGCCAGGTGCGACTTTTTCCAGTGCATCCGTTTCATTTGTGCTAATCGGGCCCTTACCGTCAATAGGCGTGCCGAGCGCGTCGACAACGCGCCCCTGCAGCTCCGGGCCAACGGGCACTTCCAGAATGCGGCCCGTGCAGCGGCAACTCTGCCCTTCTGCAAGCCCTTTATAGTCTCCCAAAATAACCGCACCGACGGAGTCGCGCTCTAAGTTGAGGGCCATACCATAGATACCTCCCTCGAACTCGATCATCTCGCCATACATCACTTCGGCGAGGCCGTGGATGCGAATGATACCGTCAGTTACCGATACGACGGTGCCTTCGTTCCGAGCCTCACTGCTGACATCGAGCTGGTCGATGCGCGACTTGATGATCTCGCTGATCTCAGATGGATTCAGTTGCTGCATGCTCTGTTCCTCAATCCTAAGTCTAGGAATTCATTGCTTCGGCAAGCTTGTTCAGCCGGCCGCGCACGGAGCCGTCGATCACCAGATCGCCCGCGCGAATTAAGACACCGCCCAGAAGGTCGCGGTCCGTCGATGTGCTGACTTTCACCTCGCGCTCCAGCTTGTTGCCCAAGGCCTGAGCCAGTCGTCCGGTGGTGTTCTCGTCCAGGTCGAAGGCGGAGATCACCTCAACGTCCACAGACTTTTCCAGATTGGCCTTAAACAGCTCGAACTGGGCGCGGATTTCGGACAACAGCCCAAGGCGCTTGTTCTCTGCAAGAATCGAAACGAAGTTCTTCATTTCGTCGCTGGCACTTTCGCCGCACAGCTCTTTCAGGGTTTGTGCCTGTTGTGCGCTGGTCAGCGAAGGGTTGTCCAGCACCTTTGCCACGTTGTCGTTGAGCGTAATGCTCGCTACCGTGTTCAGTTGACGGGACCATTGGTCGAGCGTGTTCTTCTCTCGCGCGTGTTCAAACACCGCTCGCGCGTACGGCCTTGCCAGTGTGCTCAGTTCAGCCATCGTATACGCCTACAATTCCGAGGTTAGCTGGTCGACCAGGGCCTGATGCGCCGTCTGATCGATTTCCGCACCGAGCACCTTTTCAGCACCCGCCAGCGAAAGCGTTGCAACCTGGCCGCGCAGTGCTTCTCGCGCGCGGTTTGTTTCTTGCTCGATCTCCGCCTGTGCCGCAGCTTTCACCCGATCAGCTTCAACCTGGGCTGCCTCCTTGGCTTCGTCAATCATTTGATTGGCACGCTGCTTGGCGGCATCCACGATACCCGCGGCTTCCTCTTTGGCTTCCTTCATGCGCTCAACCGCCTTCTCCTGAGCCAGCTCTAGATCATGGCTGGCGCGATCGGCGGCAGCCAATCCATCCGCTATCTTTTGCTCGCGCTCCTGCATGGCGGCCAAGATCGGCGGCCATACAAACTTCATACAGAACCATACGAAGCCGACGAAAGCGAACATCTGGCCGATCAGCGTAAGATTAATGTTCACGCTACTTTCCTCACCGGTTGTGGGGGCCGAACGGCCCGTACTTGGCGTGCGCCCTATGCACCGACACCAGGCGCGACTACGAAAATCAGGTACATCGCGATACCGACGCCGATAATGGGGATCGCGTCAACCAGGCCAGCGCCCAGGAAGAATGTAGTTTGCAGCTTGGGGGCCAGCTCTGGCTGGCGGGCGGAGCCCTCAATCAGCTTTCCACCCAGCAGGCCTACACCAATAGCGGCACCAAGTCCGCCCAGGCCCATCATGATGGCGGCAGCAATAATTACGAGTTCCATGCGTTTCTCCTAAAAGTAAGTTAAGAACTTAAGGTTGTGTGTGAGTTAATGGTCTTCATGGGCCATGCTGAGGTACACGATGGTCAGTACCATGAATATGAATGCTTGCAGGGTGATCACCAGGATGTGGAAGATCGCCCAGCCTATCTGCATCAGTCCGGCAGGCGCCATCCAAAGAACACCTGCACTGTAAAGGGCCGCAATAAGAATGAAGATCATCTCTCCCGCATACATGTTGCCGAACAGCCGCAGACCCAGGGAAAAAGGTTTGGCGAGCAGGCCAACCACTTCCATGAAGAGGTTCACTGGAATAAACACCCAGTGATTGAACGGGTTCATTGTCAGCTCTTTGACAAAGCCGAAGCCCTTTACCTTGATTGAGTAGAACAACATCAGAATAAACACGCCCACGGCCATGCCCATGGTAATGTTGGGGTCTGTGGACGGCACGATCTTCTGGTACTCCACGCCCAGCTGCATAAGCGTCCAGGGCACCAAATCAACGGGGATCAGGTCCATCAGGTTCATCAAAAAGACCCACACAAAGATCGTCAGGGCAAGGGGTGCAATAAGCGGGTTGCGGCCGTGAAAAGTGTCCTTGACGGTGGAGTCGACAAACTCAACGATCATCTCGGCAAAGTTCAGGAATCCGGACGGGGTCCCGGTCTCAGCCTTTTTTGCTACCGACCGAAACAGCCAGCAAAACACGATACCGAGACCAATCGACCACAACATTGAGTCGATATGAATAGCGTTAAAACCCATCGCCGAGGCCTCGGCTCCGCCGTGGGCCATGGTCCAGGTGCCGCCCTCGGGTACGATTGAACCGTCGTATCGCTCAAAACCGCCCGGCAATTTGCCATAGGTGAGATTGGTCAAGTGGTGGACGATGTATTCGGAAACTGTCTGAGTTTCGCCTGCAGCTGCCATGTAAAAGAACTCTTGCGTCTGTTCTGTTTCAGGGGCCTGATCTTCGGATCAGATCTGTGTTCAGGGTTTGGCTGGCCTGCGCAACAGCATCCAGCTCCCTACTATGTGTACCACCAGCATCACGATGTAACCCGCGAATACTGCCGGGCCGCTGACCGGCCGCACCAGAGCAAAGACCAGAGCGAAGCCAACGGCGCTGAGTAAAAACTTGCCCACTTCTCCGGTATAACCGCTGCGCGCAATGGCCTGCGCAGACTGCGCGCCCCGCCGGCGAAAGGCCCTGGCTGCAAACCAGGCCTGCGGAACGATCGCGAGTAGTGCACCGCATGCCGCCGAGTAGGCCCACACCTTGTTAAGCGTCGCCAGAGCCAAGCACAGCGGTACGAGCAGTGCCAATTGAGCGAGGCTGATGCGGTGAACGGGCGGGCGAGCGATCTCAGCACCAGGCATCGGTGCCCCGCACTGCTCGACGTTCCATATGCCACACGGGCGTCATCCTCGAATCGGGCGCGCGCATTATAAGGGGGTTTGCCAGCTGTGTTCAAGGGAGCTGGCGCGTCCCAAGTCACTGTAAAAAATGGGGTTATCGGGTCAAGGAAGATGTGCGGATAGTAGGGTAACCACAACCGAGGCAGCAGCCACTCTATCTAGTGTGTAGAACTGGGTGCACCCTATATAGTGTGTCTACAGTCTGCTGGACCGGCTATCGACCCATCGGCAGCACCGCCTTACTTGATGTGGCTTAGAATCCCGTCCAGCTCATCCAGGCTGCTGTAGGCCAGCACCAACTTACCCTTGCCTTTAGCGCTGTGCTGAATAAGGACCCGGGTGCCCAGTCGCTGGGCCAGGTCGTCCTGGAGCTGGCGAATGTTGGGATCTACAGACTGGCTTCCGGCGGAGGGCTTGCCGCTCAGTAAGCTGCGGACCAGGGACTCGGTCTGGCGCACCGACAACTCCTTGGCAACCACCGTGCGCGCTGCGGCCGATTGGTCTGACCCCTCCAACGCAAGCAAGGCCCGGGCATGGCCCATCTCAAGGTCGCCATGTTCCAGCAGTCGGCGCACCTCCTCCTGCAGCGTCATCAGTCTAAGCAGATTGGCCACGGTAGAGCGGGATTTGCCAACGGCCTCCGCCACCTCCTGTTGGGTTAGCTCAAACTCCTGCTGCAGTCGCTGCAAAGCGATAGCTTCCTCGATGGGATTTAAATCCTCCCGCTGTATGTTCTCAATGAGCGCCATCGCTATGGCCGCTTCATCCGTGACATCTCGAACGACAACGGGAATAGCGTCCAGACCCGCGAGCTGAGTGGCTCGCCAGCGGCGTTCGCCGGCAATGATTTCATAGCGACTGTCTGAGATGGGTCGTACCACGATCGGCTGCATAACACCCTGTGCCCTGATACTGTCCGCCAGCTCCTGAAGAGATTCCAACTCGATGTCCTTGCGCGGTTGGTACTTGCCGCGCTGGATCAGGTCCACCGGCAGCTCGCGGGCTTGTTCTGTCGCGCTGGAGGCCTGCGCTGGCGTGATGGAAGTCATTTCTGCTGGGCCAGTTTGGCTGGCACTGAGCAGTGCATCCAGACCGCGACCCAAACCGCGTTTCTTAGCCGACATCCGTTCTCTCCGTTAGTGAGTCCTGACTACCGCCGATAGCAGCTGGGGCGAGCGCCTTTTCCTGTCGCCGTATGATTTCTCCTGCGAGCGCCATGTAGGCTTTCGCGCCTTTAGAGTACCGATCGTAGAACATCGCAGGGACACCGTGGCTGGGTGCTTCTGCAAGGCGTATATTGCGGGGTATGACCGTCCGATAGACCTTCCCGGCAAAGTGCTCGTGCAGCTGCGACGAAACGTCGCTGGTAAGACTATTGCGGGGGTCGTACATCGTTCGCAGAATACCCTCCACCTGCAAACCCGGGTTGGCAGAGCTCGCGACGCCGTTGATGGTGTCCAGCAATGCGGTCAAGCCCTCCAGCGCATAATATTCGCACTGCATAGCGATGATGACGCCGTCCGCAGCGATGAGGCCATTGAGCGTCAGCATGTTCAGTGAGGGCGGACAATCCACCAGAATAAAGTCGTAATCGCCAAGGACTTCGTTCAAGGCTGTGCGCAGCCGCTGCTCGCGTTGCTCGACCTCCAATAACTCCACCTCTGCGGCCGTCAGGTCGCCGTTGGCGGGAACGACCAGATAGCCACCCTCTACTATCGATTGCGCCACCTGTCGGACCGGTATTCTGTGCACAAGGACGTCGTAAACGCTGCGTTCGACATCGTATTTATCGATGCCGCTCCCCATGGTGGCATTGCCCTGCGGATCCAGATCGACCAGCAGCACTCGCTGTTGCATTGCGGCCAGGGAGGCGGCGAGATTAACGCAGGTCGTGGTCTTACCGACGCCGCCTTTTTGGTTGGCAATTGCAAAAATTTTCGCCACTGGCCTGCCCCTGATCCTATTGCCGTCTGTCCCGCATTAAGCCACCGCTTCGGGCAGCGACATCTCGACCAGATGGCGTTGCTCTGAGAGTCCCGGCACCGACAGAGTGTGCACGCCTAGTACGGTTGCCTGCTCGCTGACTTCTGCCAGCTCTCCTGCCGGATAGACGCCTTTCATGGCGAGCAAGCGCCCACCGTCGGCCAGCAGGTGGCGAGAACTCCGCACCATGTCATCCAGAGATGAAAATGCCCGCGAGAGAATGACATCAAAGCCCCCAGCGTCGTTAAACGACTCAACCCGCGCCTGATGGACTTCCATATTAGCCAAGGCCAGTGCAGTTTTCACCTGAAAAAGAAAGCGCGTCTTCTTGCCGTTGCTGTCCAGCAGCGCAAACACCCGCTGCGGCATTGCAACAGCCAGTGGCACACCCGGTAAGCCTGCGCCTGTACCGACGTCCAGGCATCGCAGACCCTGTACGTGGGGCGCCACTGCCAGGCTATCGAGCAAGTGCCGGGTCAGCATCTGGTCCGACTCCCGCACCGCCGTTAAATTGTAGGCCCGGTTCCAGCGCTGGAGCAATTCAAGGTAGCGAAGCAACTGCCGCTGTGCCTCTCCCGACAGTGACAGGCCGAGTGCATGGCAACCTTCCTGCAGCCGGGCAAGTGTCGAAGAGGACAACTCAGGCGAACTGATTGTCGGCCGTCCGTAAAGAGGGGGACTCCGATGTCGCCAGACCACCGTTTTTCTTCAGGTAGATCAGCAGCAGCGAGACCGCCGCAGGTGTGACGCCGGGCACGCGGCCAGCCCTCGCCAACGTGTCAGGGCGTGCGTCGCTCAGCTTTTGGCACACTTCATTGGAAAGGCCGTCTACCGCCGCGTAGTCGAGGTCTCTCGGCAGCGGTGTCTGCTCGTAACGGCGCAATCGCTGTATATCCTCTTCCTGCCGATCAATATAGCCCGCGTACTTGGCCTGAATAGCGACCTGTTCAGACGCCTGGACGTCGTCGCAGGCTTCGCCGGTAGCGGCCGCCAGATCGGCGTACTCAATTTCGGGCCGCTTCAAAAGGTCTGCCAGCGAGTACTCCCGTGTCAGCGGGCTGCTGAGTACCTGCGCCAACGCTTCTGCGGCCGGTGTGCCAGGATGTATGAATTCGCCTCGCAGCCGCGTCGTTTCGGATTCAATAGCGTCCACTTTGCGACTGAATCGCTGCCAGCGCTCGTCATCGACCAGACCCAGCTCACGGCCGCGTTCGGTTAGGCGCAGATCTGCATTGTCCTCACGCAACAGCAGGCGATACTCTGCGCGGGACGTGAACATGCGGTAGGGCTCCTGCGTGCCCATGGTAATCAGGTCATCCACTAGCACACCGATATAGGCTTCATCACGACGCGGGCACCAGGGCGCTTCGCCCCGTACGGCCAGCGCTGCATTGAGACCCGCCAGCAGCCCCTGCGCTGCTGCCTCCTCGTAGCCGGTGGTGCCGTTTATCTGCCCGGCGAAATAAAGTCCGCCCACAGCCTTGGTTTCCAGTGACGCCTGCAAATCCCGCGGATCAAAAAAGTCGTATTCGATCGCGTATCCAGGACGCGTGATGTGTGCGTTCTCAAAACCCGCGATAGAGCGCACCAGGGCAGCCTGAACGTCGAATGGCAGGCTGGTGGAAATGCCATTGGGATAAAGCTCATTCGTCGCCAAGCCTTCGGGCTCGATGAACACCTGATGAGAGGTATTGTCGGCAAATCGATGAATCTTATCTTCAATGCTGGGGCAATACCGCGGACCCACGCCCTCTATCACGCCGGAAAACATCGGCGATCGATTCAGGCCTCCGCGTATGATGTCGTGGGTCTGCTCGTTGGTGTACGTCACCCAGCAGCAACGCTGCTCCGGGTGCTGATCCTGGTGTCCCAGGAATGACATGACCGGCTCGGGCTGATCACCCCACTGCTCTTCCAGGCCACTGAAGTCAACGCTGCGCGCATCAATACGCGGGGGTGTCCCTGTTTTGAGTCGCTCAACACGAAACGGCAACTCCCGCAGTCGCTCCGCCAAGGCAATGGAAGGCGGGTCTCCCGCTCTACCGCCACTGGAATTCTCCAGGCCAATGTGCAGCCTTCCTCCCAGGAAGGTACCGGTCGTTAAGACAACGCTCGGCGCTCGAAACACGAGACCCATCTGCGTGACAGCGCCAACGATACGGTCGTCCTCGATCACAAGATCGTCCACAGCCTGCTGGAAAATAAACAGGTTTGGTTGAGACTCCAACAGCTCGCGAATCGCGTTTTTGTACAACACGCGGTCCGCTTGCGCTCGAGTGGCACGCACCGCTGGACCCTTGCGTCGATTGAGCACCCGAAACTGAATGCCCGCACGGTCTGTCGCCAGGGCCATCGCGCCGCCCAGGGCGTCCACTTCCCGCACCAGGTGGCTTTTGCCGATGCCGCCAATGGCGGGGTTGCAGGACATCTGTCCCAGCGTATCGACGCTGTGCGTCAATAGCAGTGTGCGACAGCCCATGCGGGCCGCCGCCAGGCAAGCCTCGGTGCCGGCGTGTCCACCGCCCACTACGATGACGTCAAACTGTTCGGGATATTCCATCCGCCTCTTCCGTACGCCTCTTCCGTCCGCCGCGGCGATCGATCCACCGCAATCTTGGAAAAACGCGCAATTATACGTGCGCCTTCAGAGCTGATCAAAATGTGCTCGCCGGGCACGCGCGACGCTTCTAGCGCGGCAGCCTGATTTCGCACCAGCTAAGCATGTCCTCAAAAACCTGTTCCCGCTCCGGTTCGTTGAAAATTTCATGGTACAGCGCGGGGTACAGCTGCAGACGTTTATCGTCGGACTGGGCGCGCTCGTGCAACAGTCTGGAGCCTGCAGGCGCAGTCAGTGCATCCGCCTCCCCGTGCAACACCAAAAGTGGCAGCCGGATGGTATGCATTTCCTCACGCAGTACCGCCATCGCCTTGAGAAACTCGCGCAGCTGTCGCGCTCGCACGGGCCCATGATAGACCAGCGGATCCTCAGCATATCGACGCACCACCTCCGGGTCCCGGCTGACGTGCACCGGATCGATCGTGCGCAGACCGAGGCGAGGAGCAATGGTGGCCAACAGCCCTATCAACGCTCGTTGTAGTACACCCGGCTCAGGCTCCAGTTCAACGGCTGGGCCGGACAGCACCGCGGCCACAAACTCGTTCTGATGTTGAACCAGATAGCGCGCAGCGATCAGTCCACCCATAGAATGGCCAATCACAACGACCGGCACGCCCACGTACGCTTCGCGCAAGCGTCGACTAAAATCGCCAAAGTCATCCAGAAAAAACACGAAGCGCTCGATATCGCCCATCTCACCGCCCGAACGACCGTGACCGTAGTGGTCTATGGCCGCCAGTACGTAACCTTTGGCAGTGACAACCTGCGCCAGCTCGGCATACCGACCACCGTGCTCTCCCAGCCCATGCGCCAGCAGAATCAGGGCCCTCATAGGAGCATCGGGCTCCCAGACCTGGTAGTAGAGGTCGCGACCCCCAACGCTGACAAAACGTTCCTCTCTGTGTTTCATGCGGCTTGCTCGGTGATCTTTTGGTCGTCTGTGGAGCGAATAAACGCTTCTATTTCATCCCAGGCCTGACAGGCCTCGGGCAGCTCTGGGTAAAACATTTGCCATACGTGAACCACATGACCCCAGCTCTGCAACTGCGCCGGCGACCCCGCGGCAACCGCCCGATTCACATAGCGGCGCCCATCATCCTCCAGCACCTCTGCCTCACTGACCTGCACCAGGGTGGGCGGCAGATTTGCCAGATTGCCAAACACTGGCGACACCCGGGCATCCGATGGGGGGACCCGATTACGCAGCCAATTAGCCCACCATAAAAGGGGGCGTGGGATCTTTAACAGCGGCCTCAGCATTGGCGCGAGCATGACATCGGTCTCCAGGTTACGCCTCAAACTGTCACTGCCGAAGGTTGAATCCGTCAGCGGGGAAAGTGCCACCGCTGCGTCTACCTGACGCAAGCCCTGATCTCTAATCCAGGCCAGCAGCGCCAGTGTCAGATTGCCCCCTGCTGAATCCCCGCCCACATACAGCCTGTCCGCGTCGCCGGCGCCATTTGGGCCGTTGTCGAGCAGCCACCGATAGGCAGTACGGCAATCGTCCATACCCTCTAGCCGGCGGTGCTCGGGCATGAGACGGTAATCAATCGCGAGGACGGCAGCGCCGGTCACCTCTGAAAAGCGGCTGGTAATGTTGCGGTGACTTTTCGGGCTGCCGGCTATAAAAGCCCCTCCGTGCAGATAAAGGGCTCTCCGCGCCGGGTCTGCACTCTGAGCAAGTACCCACTCCGCTGGCACACCATTCGCGTTCGTCGGCGTGATTTTGGCACTGTACGCCTGAGATTCAGAAACCCCATCCATGTAGTCACGCAACCTCGCCAACCGCTCCGGCCCCGAACCCTGACGCATCATCGAAGAGCCGGCTCGCAGGCTATCCACTACCGCCCTGTGCGCCTCACTGGGCCCGGAGCCGGCGTCGAAGCTTTGCCCTCGCGGCTCATCATAAGCCTCCAGATCGGTGCCTCTGAGATAAAAGTAAGTAATCACTAACAGCGCCCCTGTCAGGGTAATGATCCACATAACCTCACCTCTCTTTTCGCATGGCGCTTAGGTGTAACAGATCCCGGGCACCCACGACAAGTCAATGACCTCACCTCTCTGGTCCAGCCAGGCGAACCCCTTTGCGCTTGTCACCCCGACGGGTGTTTAGGTAGCATGCTGACTCTTCATAACTATAAGTGGTTGGAGTCAACCTATGTCTGGATATTTTTCGTTACCCCCGATTCTGGGGCTGGCGGGGCTAGTGATCGCCTTTGTGATTTACAACGTCATGACCCGCTACAATCAGGGCGACGGCGCCGTCAAGAAAATCGGCGACCAGATTCACCTGGGTGCCATGGTGTTCATGCATCGAGAGTACAAAATGCTCGGCATGTTTGCGCTGGTACTGCTTGTGCTGATCTTTATCTCTCCGCTGGGTGCCAATACCGCCATCTCATTTGTCGTTGGCGCCTTGTCGTCTGCCACTGCCGGTTATCTGGGTATGTTTGCGGCAACCAAAGCCAATGTACGGACGGCGACCGCTGCCCACGAAAGCGGTCAAGGCTCAGCACTGGCCATTTCGTTTTACGGCGGGTCTGTAATGGGTCTCTGCGTGGCCTCGCTGGGTCTGGTCGGCCTCGGCAGCCTGTATTGGTACTTTGGCGGCGATCCACATACCGCGCATGCCATTCACGGTTTCGGGATGGGTGCATCCGTCGTCGCCCTGTTCTCCAGGGTCGGCGGAGGTATTTTTACCAAGAGCGCTGACGTCGGTGCCGACCTGGTAGGCAAGGTCGAGGCGGGAATACCTGAGGACGACCCCCGCAACCCTGGGGTTATAGCCGATAACGTCGGCGATAACGTCGGCGATATCGCAGGCATGGGCTCGGACATTTTTGAGTCCTACTGCGGCTCTATGATCGCCTGTATCGCCATTGCATCCACTATGGCTATTGATGCGCAGGTCCAGGGTTCCCTGATGTTTTTACCCCTGGCGCTGGCCAGCGTCGGCCTGTTGGCATCCGTTTGCGGCATACTGATCGTGCGGGCTAGATCCAATTCCGCCCCCGAAGCGGCTCTAAGGGCTGGGACCATGTTGGCCCCGGTTATTTTTGTCGTTGCTGCCTGGTTTCTGGTCGGAGCGCTTGGTTTGGACAGCAGCATTTGGTGGTCGGTCGTCTGCGGCGCCGTCGGCGGCGTATTGATCGGCCTGATCACCGAGTACTACACCGGCTCTTCCCCCGTGAGAAAAATCGCTAAGTCCGGTGAGACCGGCCCGGCAACGGTCATGATCACCGGCCTGGCCGTCGGCATGCAGTCGGTCGTCTTACCCATTCTGTTTCTCGCTGCCATCATTTTCATCTCCACCAGCCTGTCTGGGCTGTACGGGGTTGGCATCGCCGCCGTCGGCATGCTCGCTACGGTCGGTATCACCATGGCCATCGATGCCTATGGACCGGTTGCGGACAACGCCGGCGGCATTGCTGAAATGGCCGGCATGGGAGAAGACACTCGCAAAATTACTGATGGCCTCGATGAGGTCGGTAATACAACGGCCGCGATCGGCAAGGGGTTTGCCATCGGTGCCGCTGCCCTGGCAGCGCTGGCGATCATCGCAGCCTTTGTGGAGACCGTGCAGGCGAATAACCCCAACTTCTCACTGGAGCTATCCAATCCAACCGTGTTGGTAGGTATGTTCATCGGCGGCACCGTACCGTTTCTGATCGCATCCATTACCATGACCGCGGTCGGCGATGCCGCCTTCGATATGATCAATGAGATCCGCCGGCAATTCCGTGAAATTCCTGGATTGCTGGAAGGTACTGGAGAACCCGACACAGCCAAGTGTGTGGACATTGCCACCACCGCCGCGCTGCGTCGCATGATCCTGCCCGGCGCGATCGCCGTGGCAACACCGGCGATCGTTGGCTTTGCGCTGGGCGCAGCAGCCCTCGGTGGCATGTTGGGGGGCGCCTTACTGGGCTGCGTGCTGATGGCGCTCATGATGGCGAATGCCGGCGGTGCCTGGGACAACGCCAAGAAGTACATCGAGAAAGGCAATCTTGGCGGTAAAGGCTCCGAGACCCATGCAGCCGCCGTTGTTGGCGATACCGTCGGTGATCCGTTTAAGGACACTTCCGGCCCATCCATGAATATCCTCATCAACGTCATGGCAATCGTCAGCCTGGTGATCGCCCCACTGCTGTAGTTCTTGCGCCCGCTTCGGCGGGCATCGATTCATACCAAACTGCCATTTCCCCCCGAGGGAATGGCAGTTTGCGTTTGATTGGTACATATTTAGCCATCCGCCGTTGCCGGGAGTATTTGTGACTCCACTCAGCCTGGAAGAAAAAAAACGCTTTATTGATGTGATGGGCAACCTTATCCCACACACACAAAGTCTCGGGGTGTCTCTGCACAGCATTGCGGGCAACGCGCTTACCCTGCGACTTCCCTACCGGAGAGATTTGGTGGGCGACCCGACAACCGGCATTCTGCACGGCGGAGCCGTCACCGTACTGCTGGATCAAACCCTGGGGCTTTCCGCCGTCTGCAGTGATGATATCGCTCTTTCCGTGACACCCACGCTCGATCTGAGGATTGATCACCTCGGCGTGGCTCCACCCGGACAGGACATTTTTGCGACGGGTGAGGTGTACCGCGCCACGCGAAAGGTCTTGTTCGTGGAGGGCTTTGCCTGGTGTGAATCGCCAGATAAACCCATCGCCCGAGCGACGGGGACCTGGGTTCGGATTAAAGACATCAATCCTGACTGGGTGAAGCAACTGGGAGTGCGCGACCCATGAGCCTAGTAGACCTCATTGAACGCAATCCTGATGCTGAGACTCTCAAGGTCTGGCTGAAGAAAATTCCCTATGCGGCTTATCTTGGCATGGACGCCGAACTGCAGGGCACGGAAATCGTATTCAGACTGCCGCCCGAAGACAAACTCATTGGCAATGCATCACTACCGGCACTGCACGGTGGCATCGTAGGTGCGTTTATGGAGATGTCTGGCGCTGTACATCTGGTCGCCAAAATGGAAAAACCGGTACTGCCAAAGATCATCAATTTTTCAATCGATTATCTGCGTCCGTCCCGACTGCAGGAGACCTACGCACGCTGCAGTGTAACGCGCCAGGGGCGACACATTGCCAACGTCAGCATCACCGTCTGGCAGGAGGACGAGTCGGCACCCAACGCGACTGCCAGAGCACATTTTCTCATCGCAGAATCTGAACAGGAGTAACACTATGGCTCGCTGGAAGCGCAAAGAACTTGAACAGGCGTTTGATAAATTCCAATCCGCCGCCCTGAAGGGCGCTCAAACTCAAGACTGGACCGATTGGGCCAACTGCTTCACACAGGACGCGACGTACTTTGAACATCACTACGGTCGCTTTTGGGGACGAGACAACATTCTCAACTGGATTACCAAGACCATGAAGGAATGGCCGGCCAGCGAAATGACCGCTTTCCCTATCTCCTGGTACTCCATCGATGAAGACAGGGGCTGGATCTTTTGCGAAGTGATGAACCGTATGCGGGATCTCGGTGACGGAAAAATTCATCAGGAACCCAATATAACCATCCTTCATTACGGGGGTAACGGCCTGTTCAAGTACGAGGAGGATGCTTACAATCCCCATAATATGGGGGTGATGATCTCAGCCTGGATTCAATCCAAGAAAGCTCTGGAAGCCGCGCAAGAAGAAGAACAGGGCTGACACCGTGTCCGCGATCCAGGATCGCAATCTTGTGCTGCGCTTTGACATGCGCAGCGCGCCACATTGCCCGGACACCGTTAAAGATCGCTACAAAGCAGCCGTCGATATGGCGCGGTGGGCAGATCAGAACAGCATCGACGTGGTCGGTTTGTCCGAACACCACGACACCGAGGACGGGTTTCTCAGCGCCCCTCTGACTTTGGCTGGCATGATGCTGAGCAACACAAGCAGGGTACGCGTCGTCGTCAGCGCGCTGCTCGTCCCATTGCACGACCCATTGCGACTGGCAGAGGATATCACGCTTCTGGATCTTGCCGGCGGTGGCCGATTTTCAGCCACCTGTGGTCTGGGATACCGAGAGGAGGAATATTGCCGATTTGGTATCGACTGGTCTCAACGGGGCAAAATCTTTGATGACAAGCTGTCGGTACTGGTACCGGCTTTGAAGGGGGAAGCCTTCCAATACAACGGCTCGTCCACGCAACTCAATCCCGCTCCGGATTCCCCAATCATCAGTTTGCTACTGATTGGAGGCAACAGCAAAGCCGCTGCTCGTCGAGCTGCACGGTATGGGCTGTTGTTTTCACCCGCTATCGATGACCCCGAACTGGATATTGTCTACCGGTCAGCGTGCGAGGAATACGGCAACGCATTCGGGTTTACAATCTTTCCTCGACAGCCAGCCACTACTTTCCTTGCCGAAGATCCTCTGCAGGGTTGGCAGCAACTGGGGGATTACCTACTGTACGACGCAAAGGCCTATGGCGCCTGGAAGCATCCCAATCGGCGCGCCTATGCCGAGTCGTTTGCCACCAACCTTCAGGAGTTGCAGGACGAAGGCAAATACCGAGTCCTCACACCGGAGCAAGCGCTGTCTGTTATCGAATCAACCGGAGCACTGCATCTTGCACCACTCACGGGCGGCGTTCCCTTATCGATGGCGTGGGATAGCCTGCGTTTGTTTGAAGATAAGGTACAACCTTACCTGTCTTGAAATTTCTCAGGTGAACACGTGACGAATGAACATGTGCAACCGACACATCGATTGCATCGGTAGCGAATAATCCAATATATATACATGTATTAGTCTAAGTATATAAAGAGTTATTGTTGTTGTTATTAGGGTTGACTATAACTGTTCATAACTCGTCTTTTCGTTCACATATCAATGATCTAGCGGATGTATAAGTGGGCGGAAAAAACCTGAAGTTGTTGTTGCCTTACGGTGAGTGATCGTTGGGTTTAATTCCCAGTTAAGGCAGCATGCCGCAGTTTTTGATCGGTTATTTCACAGAAGTGAATGATTGCTGCGCAGCTTATCCAAAGGTTGTTTACTTTTCTGCACACGCTCACCTAAAGTCGTGTTCTAGTGTGTGCAGGCTGTGATCAGTCGGTGGATTAACCTTGCTGGCAAAAATCTTAGGCTGCCAACCCGGAGTAAGGTGTGAACAGGCGGTGTACCTGTTGTGAATGAACTGTGGACTTGGTGTCGTTATTTGCCGATGCAGAAGCTGGAGAATATCTTGCCCAGTAACTCATCGTTGCTGATAACCCCTGTGATCTCCCCCAGAGACTGTTGACACTGCTTTAAATCCTCTGCCATCAGTTCACCTGCCCGATTTCCCAACTGATGGCGCGCAGAATCGATACATTGGTTTGCGCGTGCCAGCGCGTCTAGGTGCCGACGCCTGGCGCTGAAGTTGCCAGCGGCTTCGCTTTCATAGCCACAGCACTGTTTGAGATGCGCGCGCAGAAGATCAAAGCCGTCGCCGGTCTTGGCAGAGAGGTAGATGTGTGTGACGTTATCCAGCTCTAGAATGCGAGGGCTTTCACCGGAGAGATCGATCTTGTTGTGCAACAGGGTGATAGGCGGGACGTCAGCCATCTCAATGCCCACCTCTTTGGTAAGTGCGGTCAAATCGATCTCGTTGTTGACCAGGCTGCTGTCGATGACCAGCAGCACCCGATCGGCGCTGTTCAATTCCAGCCGGGCTCTTCGAATACCTTCCTGTTCGATAGGATCTACGCTGTCGTGCAACCCTGCGGTGTCCACCAGGTGCAGCGGAAGGCCGTCGATCTGAACGTGCTCGCGAAGCACGTCACGGGTGGTGCCTGCGAGAGGTGTGACGATGGCCGCGTCGCGTCCGGCGATGACATTCATCAGGCTCGACTTCCCCGCGTTCGGCCGGCCGGCGATCACCAGTTTCAT
Source organism: Pseudomonadota bacterium (assembly GCA_039190425.1). Taxonomy (GTDB): domain Bacteria; phylum Pseudomonadota; class Gammaproteobacteria; order Pseudomonadales; family Halieaceae; genus Marimicrobium. The sequence continues at coordinate 113,033 of JBCCYE010000004.1, forward strand.
ACCTTCCTGCAGCAGGCTGCCTTGTTTTGCTGCTTGCTGTAGCGAGCAGAACTGATCTGCGATGTCGGACAAACGTTGGTCTACTGCTCCGTCTCCCAGAAAATCGATTTCTTCCTCAGCGAAATCGATAGAGGCCTCGACGTAGACTCTGAGTGCCGTGACCGCTCCAACTATGGCATCTATCTCCCTGGAAAACTCTCCCTGGAGAGATCGTGACGCGCTGCGAGCAGCCTTTTCAGTGGTGCTGTTGATGAGATCTGCGATCGCTTCCGCCTGCGCCAGATCCAGACGGCTGTTGAGGAAGGCTCGCTCAGAAAACTCCCCCGGGTTTGCTGAACGAGCGCCTCCTCGCAATAGTTCTGACATGATCAGGTCAAGGACGACTGGACTGCCGTGCATTTGCAGTTCGATCACGTCCTCACCGGTAAAGGAATTGGGCGCGGGAAAGTAGATCGCCAGGCCGGTATCCAGGACCTCGCCCTTGCTGTCCCGAAGCGTGCAGTAGTGTGCGTAACGAGGTTGTAAGTCCGTTTCTAGGACGTGACCGGCTATCTGCAGCGCCATTGGGCCGGATAGTCTGATGATGCCGATTCCACCCCGACCGGGCGCAGTGGCGACGGCGGCGATGGTGTCGTTCGTCATCATAGCAACCTAGGTTGGGGTTAGGCCGGGGCCCCTGCCTTTTCGATCTGTCGAGTGATGTACCACTGTTGGGCAATCGACAGCAGGTTGTTGACCAGCCAGTACAGCACCAAGCCGGCTGGAAACCAAAGGAAAAAGAACGTGAACACGACAGGCATCCATTGCATGATTTTTGCCTGCATAGGATCCGGTGGCGGAGGGTTCAGTTTCTGCATGAACCACATGCTTGCTCCCATCAGAAGGGGCAGAACAAAGTAGGGATCCATGACGGAAAGATCTTTAATCCATAACACAAAAGGTGCGTGGCGTAACTCGACACTTTCCATGAGCATCCAGTAAAGACCGATGAATACGGGCATCTGAACCAGAATTGGCAGGCAGCCCCCCATCGGATTGATTTTCTCTTTTTTGTAGAGATCCATCATCGCCTGGGACTGTTTCTGCTTATCGTCCGGAAACTGTTCGCGGATGGCCACCATTTTCGGTTGCACTCGGCGCATGTTGGCCATGGATCGGTAGCTTGTGGCGGATAACTTGTAGAACAGCGCTTTAACGAGCACCGTCAGCAAAATGATCGCCACACCCCAGTTGCCCGTCAATGCGTAAAACTGTGTGAGTAGCCAAAAGAGTGGTTGAGCGATCCACCAGAGAAATCCGTAGTCGACGCTCAGATCAAGGTAGGGAGAAATCTCCTTGAGGCGGTACTGGTCTTTGGGACCGGCGTAGAACTGTGCGCCGATGCTGCCGGCATTCCCGGGGTCCAGCACGATGGGCGGGCCTGTGAAGCCCGCTATGTTGAAGCCGCTGTTGGTTACGCGAGCGCTGTAGGTCTGTGTTTGCTCTGGGTTGGGAATCCAGGCGCTAAGAAAGTAGTGCTGGATCATAGCGATCCAGCCTCCTGGCAATTGGGCTTTGTAGGACTCCTCTCTCAGGCCGGCAAAGGTGAACTTTGTGAATCGGTCATCGGGTTGTGTCAGGGCGACACCCAAAAACGGCTGCATACCCATCATCCCGCCATCGGCCGATGGCGGTGGCACGCTGTTGCGCTTGATTTGTCCGAACAGGTTAGCCTGCCAGCGTTTATCGCTGTTGTTTTCGACCAGAAACTGTACGTCCATCAAGTATTCACCTCTGGTAAAGGTGAAGCGCTTGATGACTGAAACCTCCTCGTTGCCCTGCCAGGCTAAGTCCACGACCAGCGTTCCCTCCCCTTCAGCAAGCTGAAAGTTATCTGAGGCGCTGGTGTACTGCGCGCGACCGTCGCTATCGATGCCTTCCCGGCCAATCAAGCCGCTCTGAGCAACGTAGGTAATGTTGTTGTTCTGCTCCAGTAGAACAAAAGGCTCATCGCCGTTTTGCTTCTCCAGGTGTCCTAGCAGCGAAAGCTCGATGATGTCACCGCCCTGCAGATCGATGACCATGTGCAGCACATCGGTGGTCACAAAAATGTGTCGATGATTGCGGGCAACAGAACTTTCTTCAGCTGTACCGGCAGAAGCAGGAGGCGTCTCTTCCGGAGTATCCGGGACACTGGGTAAGTCCTCATCGACTGAAGGCGTCATTGCTTCGGAGTTTGTGGGCTCAGGTGCAGGGAGATAGCTGCCATTGCTGGTGCCATTGCCGCTGATCAGGCGAGAGCCGTCTTGGGTGGCTTTGGCCTGTTGCTCGTTACTGAACGCAGTCCATTCGGTCAGCAGCATGAAGGACAGCAGGGCGATGGCGCCGATCAGCAGGGTGCGTTGCAAATCCATGGGAATCCCTGTTCGGTGATTAGCGTGTACGAGAGGGTGAAGGTTCGCGAGGAGGAACGGGGTCGACCCCCCCTTCATGCCAGGGATGACACTTAGCCAGGCGGCAAAGTGCAAGCCAGCCACCTTTTACAACACCGTGAGTCTTGATAGCTTGCTGAGCATAGCTTGAACAGCTTGGATGAAACCGGCAATGGTTCCCAAGAAAAGGACTGACGCACGCTTTGTAGCAGGCGATCAGAAAGATCAGCAAGCGTCGCATAGGGGATTCTGGCGCGTCGGAGTGTTTCATGCCTGGTTCTGTAGTTTCTGCCACTGCTGGCGCAGTATGGAGGATAGCTCCTGATTATCCAACTGATCGAGTCCCGAGCGGGCTAGCAACACGACATCCAGACAAACGGGCGCCGATGGAAGACGTCTAAAAAACTCTCGAGCCTGTCGCTTAACTCGATTCCGCTGAACCGCATGCTTCACGTGCCTCTTGGCAATGACCAGCCCGAGGCGATGGTAGGGCTGTTGATTCGGTCTGGCGAGCAGTAGCACGCATCGGTGAGAGGCTCGTCGATCGGGAGCCGCGAAGACACGCTGGTAATCACTCGCTTTAAGTAAGCGCTTACCCTTATCGAATCCGTTGACAGCAATGCGCTCGCACACACAGCGGAACGATCAGGCGGACAGACGCTTGCGACCCTTCGCCCTGCGGCGATTCAATACCTGGCGCCCACCCTTGGTGGACATCCTTGCACGAAAGCCGTGGGTGCGCTTGCGTTTTATGACACTGGGCTGAAAGGTTCTTTTCATGGCTTGAGTCCAAACGACAGAGGCCTGGGCTGACTTGGGCGCAGGCGGGCAAAAAAGGTGGGGTATTCTATGTAAATGGAGTATCTAATTCAATCGGGAGTGGCATAATTCCCCGCCGCTGTGCGGCGCTACATCGGTTCTGCGCAGCATGGCTCAGCCTGAGTCGATGTCGCGGTGCAAAACGCAAAAGGTCGCCTCGGCCACTGGGAAGCGCTCCGTTCACCCACACATTACACAGTAGATATCAACAACTTATCCACAGGCCTTCGGGAATTGGTTGATTCTTGAACAATTGCTTGTTTATTCACCAGCTATTGCTCAAATCATTGATATTTAAAGGATTAAAAATTTTTAAATTTTTGTCTCGGGGTGTGGATAAGTCACTGCTTCCAGAGTATTATCTGTCGACTGCCCGCCATCGGGCCAGTCAAAAAATAAGTTTGTATCTGTATCTTTATTTCACATGGATGAGCCTGTGCGTTCTCTCAGGTTTAGGGGGTGTCTTTGTCTGACGCAATTTGGCAACAAAGTATTGATTGTTTGCGCGATGAGCTGCCGTCGCAGCAGTTTAATACTTGGATTAGACCACTTCAGGTGGATAGGGAAGGGCAGCGCTTGACGCTGTTCGCACCCAACCGATTCATTCGCGACTTCGTCGCTGAAAAGTATCTAGAGCGGATTGAAGAATTGGTGAGGGAGAGCGAGCCGGACACGGCGGTTGGCCTGGAGATTGGTGGTGCAATAGCGGAGCCGGGCGGCCGAGGCGCAGTTCAACATGCTCTGCGTCAGCCACTGAATGGCGCTGCCCTGAAACCGTCACCAAAGGCACCGCGAAACGGCACCGTCGCGCTGCCAGGCTCAAGAACAGCGTCACCGCGCAGAGTCCAGGTGGAAGGGTCCCTCCAGCATCAGCAACAGCTCGATCAAAACTACACGTTTGAGAGCTTTGTGGAAGGCAAGTCCAATCAGTTGGCCTTGGCGGCAGCCCGACAGGTGGCAGAAAATCCAGGCGATTCCTATAACCCGCTGTTTCTCTACGGTGGTGTCGGCCTGGGCAAAACACACCTCATGCATGCGGTCGGCCACGCGTTCAAAGCGGTTAATCCGGAAGCCAAGGTCGTCTATCTGCATTCCGAGCGTTTTGTCGCGGATATGGTAAAAGCGCTGCAGCTCAACGCCATCACCGATTTTAAACGCTACTACCGCTCGGTGGATGCCTTATTGATTGACGATATTCAGTTTTTCGCACGCAAAGACCGCTCGCAGGAAGAGTTCTTCCACACCTTCAACGCACTTCTTGAAGGTGGCCAACAAATGATCCTGACTTGCGATCGTTATCCGAAAGAAATTGATGGTCTGGAAGAGCGTCTCAAATCCCGATTTGGATGGGGCCTTACTGTGGCGGTTGAGCCTCCTGAGTTGGAAACCCGTGTGGCGATATTGATGAAAAAAGCAGCGGAGGCAGAGGTCGATCTTCCGCCTGATGCGGCGTTTTTTATCGCGCAGCGGATACGGTCTAATGTTCGCGAGTTGGAAGGGGCGTTGAAGCGCGTCATAGCCAGTGCCCGATTTGTTGGGCGGTCCATTGATATCGACCTGATTAAGGAAAGTCTAAAAGATCTGCTGGCGCTGCAGGACAAACAAGTGAGCATGGAGAACATCCAACGAACAGCAGCCGAGTACTACAAGATCAAGGTATCGGATATGATGTCCCGGCGCAGGAGCCGCTCGGTGGCTCGCCCCAGGCAAATGGCAATGGCGCTGTCCAAGGAGCTGACAAACCACAGCTTGCCTGAAATTGGCGACAGTTTCGGTGGGCGTGATCATACAACGGTTCTACATGCCTGCAGAAAAATCAAAGAACTTCGGGAAACTAACGCCGACATTCGAGAAGATTACAAAAACCTGCTCCGATCCCTCACAACGTGACCAAACTAAAAAGCTTAGTTTCTTAAAATACCCAGTCGATATCGCTGATCCGTCTTCGAGTCGCTGACAAAGGAAATAGTGCACACATGAAGTTTAGTATTGCCCGGGACACACTGCTGAAGTCTTTAAATCTTGTAGCTGGAGTGGTGGAGCGCAGACAGACCCTGCCGATCTTGTCCAATGTGCTCATGGTTCTGGGTGACGACCACCTGTCATTGACAGGAACGGACCTGGAAGTCGAGCTGGTGGGCAGGCTGGCTATACCCGCCGACAGTGAGCCAGGCGAGGTGACTGTACCCGCCCGCAAGCTGGTTGATATTTGCAAGTCGCTACCCGATGGATGCGACATCGATTTCAATGTTGCTGACGGGAAGATGACGGTCAAATCCGGCCGCAGTCGATTTACCCTGTCCACACTACCTGCCAGGGAGTTTCCAAGTGTAGAGGACAGTATGGGTACGCACCGCTTAACGCTGAAGCAGGGTCAGTTAAAACGCCTGATTGATAGAACCGGATTCGCTATGGCACAGCAGGACGTGCGCTACTACCTCAACGGTATGCTATGGGAGCTTGATGGGAATCAGTTGAGAGTGGTCGCGACAGACGGGCACCGGCTGGCGATGTGCACATTACCGCAGCCCGTAAAGGTTAAGGGTGAGGGTGGCACGCAGGTGATCTTGCCCCGTAAGGGCGTGTTGGAGCTGGCACGGCTGCTGATGGATGAGGGTGCGGATATCGCAATAGTGATTGGCAGCAACCATATTCGCGCCGTGACGGACGCATTCACTTTTACCTCCAAACTGGTGGACGGGAAGTTCCCAGACTACCAAAGAGTGCTACCGCGCTCCCCAGACAAGATCTTGTTGGGCTCAAGGCTTGATCTGCGGCAGGCGTTCACTCGTACGGCGATCTTGTCGAATGAGAAGTACCGCGGGGTAAGGCTTAAGTTGGCGAACGATTCCCTAGATATTGTCGCAAACAACCCGGAACAAGAAGAAGCGGAAGAAACCGTGACCGTTGATTACAGTGGCGATACCCTTGAAATAGGCTTCAACGTGAGCTATCTGCTGGACGTGTTGGGTGTTCTCAGCGGCGAGCAGATTAAGCTCTCGTTGGCGGACTCCAACAGCAGCGCACTTCTGGAAGAATCCGAAGAAGGCGATTCGCTTTACGTTGTTATGCCCATGCGGCTCTAGACCGACTGCGCCAGCTTCGGCGGCAGAGTGTCTGCCCCGCCGTTGGCCGCGGACTCTGTATGGCTCTGCATCAACTCAGCATTGATCACGTGCGCAATCTTCAGCGAGTGCGTCTTGACGGCCTGCAGCAGCACAATGTGTTTTTCGGCCTTAATGGCAGCGGCAAGACCAGCGTCTTAGAAGCGGTGCATCTTCTTGGTATGGCCAGGTCATTTCGGGGCACCGGCGTAAAACCCGTTATTACCCACGGGCAGGAGCGCTGTGTGGTGTTCGGAGTCGCCAGCCTGCCCGCCCCTGCGCAATCCAGGGTTCATCTTGGTGTGGCAAGAAGCGCCAGCGGAGACACTGAGATCAGAATCGGCGGCGAGCCTGTCAGATCACTGGCGCCGCTTGCTGAGCATTTGCCATTGCTGATTGTGTCAGCGGATACGTTTAGCTTGCTCACAGGCGCCCCCGCGGACAGGCGTCGCTTTCTGGACTGGGGAGTGTTCCACGTGGAACACGGTTTTTTTCGTCAATGGCAGCGTTTTCGTCGCAGTATAAAGCAGCGCAATAATCTGCTGCGTCGTGGTAATATAGACGATCTTGAATTGTCAGTGTGGACCAAGGATCTTGCAGCCTCCGGTGCTGCAGTCAGCGCCCTCAGAAAAGCCTATTTTGATAAATTAGCGCCGCGCTTCGTTTCTCTAATGGGGCAACTTGCGCCTTCTCTCAAAGGCATAGAGCTACAGTTTCGGCAGGGCTGGGACGCTCAGCTGGAGTATGCGGAAGCCCTAGCGCAAGGGGTTACAGCGGATCGCGAGCAAGGGTATACACACGTAGGCCCTCAGAGAGCCGATGTCCGCGTTCTGAGCGAGGGGCATCTTGCGGCAGACACGCTGTCGAGGGGACAACAAAAGCTGGTGGTGTGTGGTATGAAGCTGGCGCAAGGACGGTTGCTCGCCGAACTTAGGGGCCTTTCCTGCACCTATCTGATAGATGACCTGCCGTCGGAATTGGATAACGAGCACAGCAGGCGGGTGTGTGAACTACTGGCGGGAATGGAAGCGCAAGTCTTTATTACCTGCGTCGCCAGAGAGGAGATACAGTCTGTTTGGCCAGAACCTGCCGGCCTGGCAATGTTCCACGTGGAACAAGGGCAGGTTACGCCCGTGACGCCAGGTGAAGCGGCAACAGGCGACGGCAAACAATCAACGGATTAGATCGAGGATAAACCGGCATGAGCGAATCTCACACCAATTACGATTCTTCCAGCATCAAGGTATTGAAAGGCCTGGATGCCGTGAGGAAGCGACCCGGCATGTACATCGGTGACACAGACGATGGGACGGGCTTGCATCATATGGTGTTTGAACTGGTGGACAATTCTATCGACGAAGCGCTGGCAGGCCACTGTAAGGAGATACAGATCGTTATCCACCCTGACGAATCGGTGACGGTCGGTGATGACGGCCGCGGCATACCAACCGAGATGCACGAAGAAGGGGTCTCGGCCGCGGAGGTGATCATGACCGTACTGCATGCGGGCGGCAAGTTCGACGACAACACCTACAAAGTCTCAGGCGGCCTGCACGGCGTAGGCGTTTCTGTGGTCAATGCTTTGTCCGAGGAGCTGGTTTTGACCATTCGCCGTGAAGGCAAGATGTACGAGCAAACCTATCGACACGGCGTTCCTGACGCGCCGCTCGCTGAAATTGGCACCACAGAGAGCTCTGGCACCAAGGTGAGGTTTAAACCCTCAGCGGAAACGTTCACGAACATTGAGTTTCATTTCGAGCAGCTTGCCAAGCGCTTGCGGGAACTGGCATTTTTGAATTCCGGTGTGCGGATTGTTTTGAAAGACGAACGCAGTGGTAAGGAAGAGGCATACGAATACGAGGGCGGCCTGGCGGCATTCGTTGATTTTCTCAACCAAAACAAGACGCCGATCAACAGAGCGTTCCATTTCCAAACTGACGGCGACGACGGGATCGGTGTAGAGGTGGCGCTTCAGTGGAACGATGGGTTCCAAGAAAGCATCTTCTGCTATACCAATAACATACCGCAGCGTGACGGTGGCACCCATCTGGCGGGTTTCCGGGCTGCGCTGACGCGCTGCCTGAACAGTTACATCGATAAAGAAGGTCTTGCCAAAAAGGCCAAAGTCAACACGACGGGGGATGATGCTCGTGAAGGCCTGACCGCGATCATCTCAGTCAAGGTCCCCGATCCAAAGTTCTCATCGCAAACCAAGGACAAGCTGGTGTCGTCTGAGGTCAAGTCTGCGGTTGAGCAGGCCATGAATGCCCAGCTGAATGACTATCTTTTGGAAAACCCCGGTGAAGCCAAATCCGTCGTCGGCAAAATGCTCGATGCCGCCCGAGCTAGAGAGGCTGCCCGAAAAGCTAGAGAGATGACGCGCCGTAAGGGGGCTCTTGATATCGCAGGCTTGCCGGGCAAGTTGGCAGACTGCCAGGAGAAGGACCCTGCCCTATCGGAGCTGTACCTTGTGGAGGGAGACTCCGCAGGGGGCTCGGCCAAGCAGGGCCGCAATCGAAAGTATCAGGCGATACTGCCTTTAAAAGGAAAGATCCTCAACGTTGAAAAGGCTCGCTTCGATAAGATGCTGGGCTCTGCCGAAGTTGGCACCATTGTCACGGCTTTGGGTTGCGGGATCGGCAAGGAGGAGTTCGATCCGGACAAGCTGCGTTATCACAGCATTATCATCATGACAGACGCGGATGTAGACGGCTCCCATATCCGCACCCTGTTACTGACGTTTTTCTTTCGCCAAATGCCGGAGCTGATCGAGCGTGGGCACGTGTTTATCGCTCAGCCGCCCTTGTACAAAGTCGCCAAGGGTAAGCAGCACCAATACCTCAAGGACGATGACGCGCTGGAGCAATATCTTACCCAGGGCGCTCTAGACAATGCCGCGATTTACGTCAATCCTGACGCGCCACCAATTTCGGGCAGCCAGATAGAAAGCCTTGTTTCACAGTACCGCCAAGTTGCACAAACCATCGATCGCCTAAGCCGGCTGTACTCCGAAGAGGTGCTCTGGCAGATGGTGTACGGTGATCCGCTGACCGTGGAGCAAATGCAGGATGAAGCGGCGGTAGCGACTTTCAGCGAGCGCCTGAGTGAGCGCTTACAATCAGGGGGGGCCAAGGGCAGTCTTTATTCTGTCGCTGTGCGCAAGGATACTGAGCGACAGCTGTTCTTCCCGGTTGTAAAGCTGGTGGCGCATGGCGTGGAGACCGAGACGGAGTATCATCACGATTTCTTTGCCTCGGGTGAGTACCGAAGTCTGGTCAGTCTTGGGGAAACGCTGAACCATCTGATTGAAGACGGTGGATACTTCCAGCGCGGCGAGAAGCAGCTTATGACGACCAGTTTCGCTCAAGGACTCGATTGGCTCATGACCGAGGCTCGCAAGGGGTACAGTATTCAGCGCTACAAAGGGCTGGGGGAGATGAATCCTGACCAGCTCTGGGAAACGACGATGGATCCCGAGGTTCGTCGCATGCTCAAGGTCACCATTGAGGACGCGATCGCCGCGGACCAGATTTTTACCACCCTGATGGGAGATCAGGTGGAGCCCCGGCGAGACTTCATCGAGGAAAATGCGCTGTCGGTTGCCAACCTGGACGTGTGATAACGATCACAGAACCGGCGTTAGCTGAGTATCCTAGGGGCACCTATGTTGACCTGCCCAATGAGGTTGCTGCACCGAGCACGCTGTCGGTGTTTGCAATGTGGTTGTTCGGCTTGCTTTTAGACGGCTGAAGAGCCGCGTCTAGGTTTCTCCCTTAGCGCCATCCACTGCGGATTGTTCCACGGGGCCGCGTAAAGGCTTAACCTTGGGACTCGCGACGGGCTCGGCCGCAGGCGACGGCCCGCCACCGCCCTCTTCCCCCACAACGGATCGCAGGCGCTGGTTATCAATGTCATCCGCCACAGGCTCGAGTGGCGGCAGCTCCTTGCTGGCTTTGGCGGAAATCTGGGCGAAGCGTTCAATCTTGCTGTGCAGGCCCTGTTTGCCCGCCACGCTGGTGACCGTATCGTTGTAGTGGTTCTGGGCCGTACGCAACGTATTGCCGAGTTTGTCGAGGCGTTCGGTCACTCGCACCAGTTGGTTGTAAATGTCCCCTGCTCGAGTGCTGATTTCCCTCGCTTCCTTGTTGCTCCTGTCGATCATCCAGAGGTTGGCCACGGTGCGCAAAATCGGCATCAAGGTGGTGTGCGAGACCATGATCACACCCTTCTGGTAGCCGTAGTCGAACAGATCCCGGTTTTGCTTCATGGCTTCCACATAGGCCGGCTCAACCGCCATGAACATGAGGACGAAGTTGGGGCTGACCAGTCCGGGCAGGTTGGCGTAGTCCTTGCTGGCGAGGTCGTCGATGTGCCTTCTGACGGCTTTGGTGTGGGCGGCCAGTGCGTCGCTGCGCTGCTGCTCTGTCTCTGCGGCCACGGCCCGGTCGTAGTCCACCAGTGATACCTTGCTGTCGATCACCATGCTTTTGTTATCGGGCAGTCGAATAACAAAATCCGGTTGCTTACGGCCGCCCTCCTCGTCTCGAAATGCGGTCTGGGCCTCATAATGGTCGCCTGGCTGCAAGCCCGCCAGTTCAAGTGTGCGTTCTAATTGGGCTTCACCCCAGTTGCCCGCGGCTTTGTTGTCGCCTTTCAATGCGAGGGTCAGGTTGCTTGCCTGGCTGTTCATTTCCAGGCCGATATCGAGGACCTTCTGAATCTCCTTTTCCAGGGCGGTCGTGCCTTTTAGAGATTCTGTATGCACTTCATTAATACGCGTTTGGAAGCCGCTGATCTGCTCTCGAAAAGGCTTTAGCAGTGCCTCGAGTGACGCCTGACTGGTGGTGGTGAAGCTTCTTCCCTTATCCTCGAAGATGCGGTTGGCAAGGTTTTCAAATTCTCTTTTCAGGTTGTTTCGCGTCTCCGTCAGAAGCGCGAGCTGTTCGCTGTGTCGATGCTCTCGCTCCCGTTGTTCGGTGCGAAGCCTTGCCTCCTGCTGTCGCGACTCGCTCAACTCGGTCATCAATCCACGGCGCTCCTCCTGCAGGCTGTTGATTTCCGTGAGGCGCTGCTGCAGCTGACTTTGCACCTGGTCTAAAATCGCCTCCTGGCCGGACAACTCCGCTCGCGTATTTGCCAGGCTGGCCTCACTCGAGGCCTTCGCCTCGAGAGCGGCAGTGAGTCTGCGACGATTGGCGACGGCGGCGATGATAGTGAGAATGAAAACGGTGATGAAGGTGGCGGTAAGCGCTGCGCCGATGATCATCAGGTTGTCTTCGGTCAAATCCATGGATTAGCCTGCTGCCCGTGCGCTACGGCTTCACTGCCCCAGTGTGAATAGTGTAAAACAAAGACGGCCGCGATAGGTGGGTAAAATGGCGCCGCCTACCGGCACCTGTCGCTTAGGCGCACACATGGCCCGCAAAGTAGGCGTCAACGATTGCTGACGGCAAGCAGGGAAACATCAGCAACTTCCAGGAACAGACTGCGCAGCTGGCGCAACAGGTTCAGACGATTGTCGCGTAACGGTTCATCCTCTACGTTGACCATTACTCCATCAAAGAAGTTGTCAATGGGCTCTCGCAACGTGGCGAGCAGAGCCAGCGCCTGTTGGTAGTCACCCCCCTCCAGTAACCGATGGCATTGCTGCCCCAGTTCGACAAGGCTGGCATAGAGCGCCTGCTCTGCAGGCTCTTCAAGACGATTTTTGTTCACCTCACCGAACCGATGTTCCGGCGGCAGCTTGCTGAGAATATTAGCGACCCGCTTGTTGGCGGCAGCCAGGGACTGCGCCTCCGACAGACCGGCAAAGCCGTTTACAGCCAGTACCCGTCGGTGCATATCCAGTGGCCGGCTGACGTTTCGAGCACTGACCGCAAGGAACACCTCTGCCGGAATTCGATCTTCCTCGTACCAGGCGCGGAATCGGTCAAGCATGTAAGTAAGTACCTGCTCCGCTGTTCCGTCCGCCAGTGTGCCGGCTGGATACTGTTGCGCCGCTTGCTGCAAGCCGTCGCGTAGATCCAGATCAAATTGCTTCTCGACCAGAATGCGCAGCACGGCCAGGGAAGCGCGGCGCAGCGCGAAAGGGTCTTTCGAGCCCGTCGGCGGTTGACCGATCCCAAAGATACCGACCAGTGTGTCGAGCCGGTCCGCCAGGGCAAGGGTACAGGCGACGGGGCCTTCTGGCAGTTTATCGCCAGCGAACTTGGGCCAGTATTGCTGAGCGAGCGCCGCAGAGACCTGCGGATTCTCACCGTCATGGGTCGCGTAGTAGGAGCCGGCAATCCCTTGCATGTCCGCAAATTCCAGCACCATGTCGGTGACAAGGTCGGTCTTGGCCAGCAGAGCTGCCCGGCCGGCAAGTGCCGAGTTCGCGCCAAGCTGCGCTGCCAGTAACTGGCTCAGCGCAACGAGGCGATGGCTCTTGTCCTCGAGCGTGCCGAGCTGTTGCTGAAAGACAATATCGGCCAGTGCGGGCACGCGTTGCGCCAGAGGAATTTTCTTGTCTGACTCAAAAAAGAATGCTGCGTCTGCCAGACGCGGCCTGATGACGCGCTCGTTGCCAGCGATCACCTGCGCCGGATCCGTGCTTTCTATATTGGCGATCGTGATGAAATGGGGCAGCAAGTCGCCGTTGTCATCGACCACGTGGAAGTACTTTTGGTGCTCCTTCATGGACGACACCAGCGCCTCAGCAGGCACTTCCAGAAAGCGTTGTTCGAAGGAGCCCGTGAGTGCGACGGGCCATTCCACCAGACCCGTCACTTCCTCCAATAAAGCCTCGTCGATGATGGCGTTTGCGCCCAGCTCGCTGGCTGCGGTCAAGACCTGCTCGTGAATGATAGCGCGTCGTTCCTTGAAGTTCGCGACGACTTTGTGATCAGCCAGTACTTGGGGATAGGATTCGGGTGACCCCAGCGCTATGTCACCGTGACTGTGAAAGCGGTGGCCACGCGTGTGTCTGCCCGTTTGAAGACCCAGAACCGTCCCGAAGTCGCAGTCTTTACCCAGCATGGCGACGACCCAGTGCACCGGTCGCACGAACTCTGCGCGACTGGCACCCCAGCGCATGCGCTTGGGGATGGGCAAGGAGGCGATAGCGCTATTGATAATGGTGTTGAGGCTTGCAGCAGTGCTGGCGCCGCGCTCAGTACGGCGGACACCCAGCCGTGCACCTTTTGGGGTGTCAATGGTTTCCAGTGCCTCGACATCGATGCCCTGCTTTTTAGCGAACCCGATGGCCGCTGGTGTCCATTCACCGTCCTCGTCTCGGGCGCGATCCAGCGGCGGGCCCAGCGTTTCAACCTGGTGATCGGCCGCACTCAGAGCAACGTCTTCTATCAGGACGGCTAGGCGGCGAGGTGTGGCGTACCATGCCACGTCACCCATAGCCAGCTTGCGCTCCTCCAGTCCGCTGCAAATGCCATCGCGAAACGCTTCCGCCAGAGACCTCAATGCCTTGGGTGGCAGTTCTTCGGTACCCAGCTCCACTAGCAGTGTTTCGGTCGTCACGCGTCGGCACCTTCTGGCAGTTTGGCCAAGGCCTCTTCTCGTAGTTGCTCTGTTGCCAGGGGGAAGCCGAGCGCGGCACGCGCCTGGTAATAAGCCTGAGCGACTGCTCTGGCCAGCGTGCGGACCCGAAGTATAAAACGCTGTCGCTCTGTCACTGATATCGCGTGGCGGGCGTCAAGCAGATTGAAGGCGTGGGAGGCTTTCATCACCATCTCGTAGGCTGGCAGAGGCAGGCTTTTTTCCACTAACCGCAGCGCCTCTCCTTCGCAGTGGTCAAAGAAGGTAAACAACTGCGCCACGTCGGCTTCTTCAAAATTGTAGCGTGACATCTCCACCTCATTTTGGTGATAGACGTCACCATAGGTCACCGGCCCGGCTGGCCCATGGGCCCACAGCAAATCATAAATGCTGTCGACGCCCTGCAAATACATGGCGATACGCTCGATGCCGTAGGTAATTTCTCCAGTAACGGGGTAGCACTCCAGTCCCCCCGTTTGTTGGAAGTAAGTGAACTGTGTGACCTCCATACCGTTCAGCCAAACCTCCCAGCCTAGCCCCCAGGCACCCAGAGTCGGTGACTCCCAGTTGTCTTCAACAAAGCGTATATCGTGTATGGATGAGTCAATGCCCAGCGCTGCAAGAGACTCTAGGTAGAGCTCTTGGAAGTTATCGGGCGAGGGCTTCATGACGACCTGAAACTGGTAGTAGTGCTGCAGGCGGTTGGGGTTTTCTCCATAGCGGCCGTCAGTGGGTCGGCGCGAAGGCTGCACATACGCAGCGCTCCAGCTTTCTGGCCCGATGGCGTGCAGAAAAGTGGCGGGATGGAAGGTGCCGGCGCCGACTTCCATATCCAGCGGCTGCATAACCACGCAACCGTGATCAGCCCAAAACTGTTGCAGGCGCAAAATCAGCGCCTGAAAGGTGAGAACGTTGTCCGAAGAAGCCACTGTTTATCCGCAAGCTGATCGTCAAAGGGCGGGTATTATACAAGCTCCTGTAGCGGCATAATACGCGCTTTGCCCGAAAGCGGTGTCGCCGGTCCGGTGGGTCAATGCGGCATTAACGCAGACTCAGCGGTTCTCAGGCCTCCGAGCAGGCGGCATAGCAGGGGAACGTATGATTGCTGGAAAACTCATTGCCGGCGCTCTGGGTCTGATGGCGGGTGGCTGGCCGGGGCTTGTCATCGGCGCACTGCTCGGGCATGTCTTTGATCGCGCGCTGGGTAAAACACTGGGCCTGGCGTCCCCTGAAAACCTGCGGCGCATTCAGGAGAGCTTCTTCACCGTGACGTTTCAGCTGTCGGGCTTTCTCGCCAAAGCCGACGGCCGTGTGTCTGAGCAGGAGATCGCCCACACCGAGCAGCTGTTCTCCCAACTTGGCTTAAGCGCTGTACAACGCCAGCGTGCAATTGCCTTGTTTCGCGAGGGCACCTCTGAAGGTTTCCAGCCAGAGCCCGCGGTGCGCGACTTTCTGTCCGTTTGTGGCGGGCAGCGACAGGTGCTGCAAACGCTGTTTCTATTTCTAATCTCGCTGGCGCACGCGGATGGAGAGCTGGAGCCAACCGAGCATGCGGCGCTGGTCCGCATTGCTGGCTTGACCGGGCTGTCCCGAGAAGACCTTGAGGCGCTGTTGGAAATGGTGCGCGCTCAGGGCCGGTTTCAGGGCGGCTCAGCTTCGGGGTCAACGCCTGACCCTGACAGCCTTGCGGCGGCCTACTCGTTACTGGGTGCCTCTGCCAGCGACTCTGACCGGGATCTCAAGCGAGCGTACCGGAAGCGCATGAGTGAAAACCATCCCGACAAGCTCATAGCCAAGGGTGTCCCTCAGGAAATGATAGAGCTGGCTACCCAGCGCTCGCAAGATATTCAGGCGGCTTACGAGCTGATTCGTAAAGACAGAGGGATCAGGCGATAGTCGGCGCTTGCTAGAGCCGCCAGAAAGCAGGAGTGAACAGCACCAGTAAAGTAAACACTTCCAGCCGCCCCAGCAGCATGCTGAAACACAGAATGCCCTTGGCCGCATCGCTGATGCCGCCGTAGTTGGCCGCGACCTCACCCAAACCGGGACCCAGGTTGTTCAGCCCTGCAGCCGTCGCTGAAAAGGCGCTGGTGAAGTCCAACCCTGTCGACATCAGCAACAGCATGAGGATGATGAAGCATGTGCTGTAGACCGCGAAGAAACTCCAGACAGCGCTCACTACCGAGGCTTCCACACGAGTACGCCCGACTTTCAGCGGAATAACGGCGGACGGATGGACAAGCTGTTTGAGTTCGCGGACACCCTGTTTGTAAATCAACATGACGCGCATGGCTTTCATGCCGCCACCGGTGGAGCCGACGCAGCCGCCCATGCAGGAGAAAATCAGCAGCATCACAGGCAAAAAGATTGGCCAACTGGCGAAGTCCTGGGTCGTAAAGCCTGTCGTTGTGGTGATGGAAATGGCCTGGAATACGCCGTGAACAATGCTCTCCGATGGAGCCAAGGTTGCGTAGCCCAACAGTACTGCACAGGTGATGCTCACACCGATCAGTAACACGCCGGCAAAAAATCGAGTTTCCGAGTCCTTGACGTACACGCCCGGTGTTCGACGTCGCCACGCCATGAAATGCAGGCCAAAGTTAATGGCCGATATCACCATAAACAAACTGCAGACCAGCAGGATCGTATCGCTTTGGAAGTATCCCATGCTTTCGTCATGCGTCGAAAAACCGCCGATGGCGACCGTCGAAAACGCGTGACCAATCGCGTCGAATGCCGACATACCCGCTAGATAATACGCACCGGCGCAGGCGAGTGTCAGTGCAACATAGATGGAAGCCAATGCCTTGGCAGTTTCGGTGATACGCGGTGTGAGCTTGTGGTCTTTGGAGGGCCCGGGTGTTTCCGCTTTGTACAGCTGCATGCCACCAATGCCAAGCATGGGCAGTACGGCAACGGCGACGACGATGATCCCAATACCGCCCAACCACTGCAGCAGCTGGCGGTAGAAAAGGATGGATCTGGGCAGTTCATCGAGGCCGACGATGACCGTGGCGCCGGTGGTCGTCAAGCCCGATATGGACTCGAAGATTGCGTCGATCGTGCGAAGGTTCATCGATGGCTCAAGGGCAAACGGCAGCGCGCCGAACAGGCCCAGGACCGTCCAGAATAGCGAGGTGATTAAGAACCCGTCTCTGATCCGCAATTCATGGCGAACATTGCGAGCGGGGAACCACAACACAAGGCCGCTGAACAGCGTGATTGCGAATGCCGTCAGGAAACCAGTGACCGTGCTCTCCCTGGTGATCAAAGCGAAGATCAGCGGGATGAGCATCGCCGTGCTGAACATCATAAGCAGCAACCCGATGACCCTCATGGACACACTGATGTGCATCAGTGGGCCTCTCGGGTGCGGGTGGCCGAATGGAACGGCAGGGCTTTGCCTGTGTTCAAGAGAAAAATCCGAAGCCCACGGCGAACAGTTTTTCGACGGCGCGAATCTTACTTCGATCGACCAGGAAGAGAATCACGTGGTCGTCAGATTCCACGACCACGTGGCTGTGTGCGATCAGTACCTGTTCTCCGCGTACGATGGCGCCGATAGTAACGCCCTCCGGTAACGTGATCTCACTCAGCCGGCGCCCCACCACTTTCGAAGAATGCGCGTCACCGTGGGCCGTCACTTCAATGGACTCCGCGGCGCCTCTGCGCAGGGAGTGTACGTTGCTAATATCACCCTTGCGAACGTGCGTCAGCAGGCTGCCAATGGTGATCTGCTGGGGTGATATGGCGATGTCGATCTCATCGCCGACAAGATCAGCATAGGCTGAGTTGGCTACCAGTGTGATGACTTTTTTTGCGCCCATACGCTTGGCGAGCATCGACATCATGATGTTCGATTCATCATTGTTGGTCAGCGCGCAGAATACGTCAGTGGACTCGATGTTTTCGGCCGCCAGCAGTTCCGGTTCCGCGGCGCTGCCGTTGAGTACCAAACTGTGTTTCAAGCGTTCTGATAGCAGCCTGCACCGGTGATAAGATTGCTCAATGACCTTAACCCGATAACCCTCTTCCAGATTCAGTGCCAGTGTCGCGCCAATGTTTCCGCCGCCTGCAATCATTACGCGCCGGTAGGGTTTATCGACTTTGCGCATCTCGGCCATGACCGCGCGAATGTTCTCCTTGGCTGCTATGAAGAACACCTCGTCATCGACCTCTATGACCGTATCGCCTTCCGGAATTATGGGCCTGTCCTGGCGAAAGATTGCCGCCACCCGCGTGTCGACTTTGGGCATGTGCTTGCGCAGGTCTTTGAGTTCGTGGCCGACGATTGGGCCGCCGTAGTAGGCACGCACGGCGGCGAGCTGGACCCGGCCCTCTGCGAAATCCAGTACCTGCAGGGCTCCCGGATTTGCAATCAGGCGCTGAATGCTTTGGGTGACGAGCTGCTCCGGCCCGATGATGACGTCTACCGGGATGTGATCGGGATTGAACAGTTGCGCCTGATGAGTAAGGTAGTTTGGTGAGCGGACGCGGGATATTTTGGTCGGCGTTTTGAACATGGTGTGCGCGACCTGACAGGCCATCATATTGATCTCGTCACTGTTGGTGACGGCGATCAACAGTTCCGCATCTTCTGCGCCCGCTTTGAAGAGCGTGTTAGGGTGAGAGGCGCCACCGGCCACGGTGCTGAGATCAAGGCGATCCTGAAGGGCTCGCAGCTTGTCGTTATCAATGTCGACAACGGTGATATCGTTCTGCTCGTTTGCGAGATGCTCGGCGAGTGCACCGCCAACCTGGCCGGCACCGAGAATGATGATTTTCATGGCCCGTGGAGCTCAGGTCTTGTTGTCAGAAGTCGCGGTCTTGACCATGCACGATAATTAAATAGCGTGGGGATTGTAAGGCTCGCGGAGGCGAAATTGTGCACAACTCTCAGCTTGTCCGTTGCAGTGCAGCGAAGTAAAGGCCGTCCGGCCCCTCCGCGGACGGGAGCAGCTGCCGTCCGCATGGCTGCTCCAGCCCCCAGGCTGCGGCGATGGGCAGCATGGCGGCCCCGGGCGTCAGTTCCAAAAAGCGTTGTACGAGCTCGGTATTCTCATCGGGGAATATCGAACAGGTCACGTACAGTAGCCGGCCGCCCGGTTTCAGCAAGGGCCATACGCCCTGCAGGATGTCCAGTTGCAAGCGGGCGAAACCCAAAATGTCGGAGGGCGTGCGCAGTACCTTAATGTCAGGATGGCGGCGAATGACGCCGCTGGCTGAGCAAGGCGCGTCCACCAGAATACGATCGAAGCTGTGTTTTGCCAGTATCGCGGGCGGTTCACGCCCGTCGCCGTTTATCAGCGTTGCCTGCAGGCCCAGCCGCTGTAGATTGCCCTCGACCATGCTGAGTCGGTCGGGGTCACTGTCCATGGCTACCAGTTCGCGGAGGTCTGGCGCTCGTTCAAGGATGTGGCCGCTTTTACCTCCCGGGGCAGCGCACACATCGAAGACGCGCTCGCCAGCGCCTGCGTCGAGTAGCACGGCAGCCAGTTGAGCAGCCTCGTCCTGGACGCTGACGTCTCCGTCTGCAAATCCAGGCAGCGCGTCAACGTCACGCGCCCTGCTGAGTGTCAGTGCCTGCTCAGACCATTGTCCCGGTGTTGCTTCCACACCTTCCTGAGCAAGCCGTGCAAGGTAGTCCTCCCGCGCGACGCGCCCCTTGTGGCAGCGCAGAGTCATGGGTGGCCGCTCGTTATTGGCGTGGAGAACAGCCTCAGCATACTGCGGCCATGCGGCGACGATGCGCTCATGTAGCCAGCGGGGGTGGCACCGTCGAGACGCCTCGTTGAGGGTTGCCGTCAGCGCTTCCCGCTCTCTGAGATAACGGCGTAGCACGGCATTCACCATGCCGGTCGCCCAGGCTTTATTCAGGGAACGACAGGCGCTCACCGCGGTATCAACCGCAGCGTGATCGGGAATCCGTGTGCTGTCCAGCTGGTACAAAGCGCTTAACAGCAGCCCCTGCAGGTCGGCGTCCTTGCGCTTGAGCGGTTTATTGAGTAGCAGCGATAGCAGCGCCTGCAAGCGGGGAATGTGCCGCAGCGTGCCGTAGCAGAGCTGCTGCAGGAGGCCTTTTTCCTCGGGCTGGACCGCGGCCAATGCCGCGGGAAGGCAGCTGTTTAATGAGCGGCCGTCCAAGACGGCCGCGATCACCTTGGCCGCCGCCAGCCTGGGGTCCTGGTTCACCCGTCGGCGCTCGCAGAGAAGCGATTTCCCGGCGCAAACTGGTCTCGCCTTGCGTTAAGAACCTGCTGTGCGCCCAGTCGTTTGCCGCCGGGAAGCTGCAATTCGTGGATGGCCAGCTGGCCATCCAGACAATTTACAACGATGCCCTGGTGATCCGTATTGGCGATAACGCCCGCCCCCGCCGCGGTCGCCGCGCTGGCGAGGCTCGCGCCGCGCCAGATTTTTATCCGCTCTCCATTCAGATAGGTAAAGCAACCAGGGAAAGGATTGAATGCGCGAATGCGCCGATCCAAGGTCAATACGGGCTCCTGCCAGCTGATCACAGCCTCCTGCTTGCTGACCTTGCTGGCATAGGTAGCCAGGGCGTCATTCTGGATCGTGGCCCGGGCACGAAAATGGTGTAGGTCATCGAGGACTTCAATCAGCAAGGGTGCGCCAATCTCCGCCAGCTGATCGTGCAAAAGAGCCGTGGTGGTGTTGGGTCCCAACGAACAGGTGCCAGTGGCGAGCATGTCTCCAGTGTCCAGCCCCGCGTCCATCTGCATGATGGTGACGCCCGTCTCAGAGTCCCCGGCCTCGATGGCTCGCTGCATGGGCGCTGCGCCTCGCCAGCGCGGCAGCAGGGAGGCATGCACATTGAGACAACCTAAAGGGGGGAGGTCCAACACCGCCTGGGGTAGCAACAAACCATAGGCAACGACGACCAGCAGGTCTGCGTCGAGGGATGTGATCTCGCTCTGGACGCCGGAGTCATTTAGGGTGGCCGGCTGGAAAATGGGCAGGCCGGCATTTGCCGCTGCCTGCTTGACGGGGCTGGATAGTAGCTTTTTGCCGCGCCCAGCGGGCCGATCAGGCTGAGTCAGCACGCCTATAAGTGTGTGCTTACTATCGATGAGAGCCCTAAGATGCAGGGCGGCAAACTCCGGAGTTCCGGCAAACAGAACACTCAGGGGAGGTTGAGGCATAGGGTTTAGGCGCGGCGGCGCTGGTCTTTCTCCAGCTTTTTGCGAATGCGTTGTCGTTTTAACGGTGAGAGGTAATCGACAAACAGCTTGCCATCCAGATGATCAATTTCATGCTGGAGGCAGATGGCCGCCAGCCCGTCCAGCTCTTCGGTGAAGGGCTCCCCATCGCGGCCCAGCGCGGTGACGGATATTCGTATCGGGCGGTTCACCGTCTCGTAGAAGCCTGGCACAGACAGGCAGCCCTCATCGTATTCGCCTAATTCGGGGTCGAGAATCTGGACCACGGGATTGATGTAAACCCGCGGTTGATTGTGGTCTTCAGAGACGTCCATGACCAGGACACGCTGATGTACGTTGACCTGGGTTGCAGCCAGGCCGACCCCTGGTGCCGCGTACATCGTTTCAAACAAATCATCGACGAGTTTGCGGGTTGCGTTTGTTACCTGCTCTACCGGAGCGGCTTCTGTGCGTAGCCTGGGGTCGGGGAATTCGAGGATTTGCAGTACTGACATGGTCTGATGAGCCCGAAAAAGCGGCTGAAATGGCCTAATTTGGCTGCGTGAATTAGTCACATTTGGTCTTGCCAGCGATACAACGCGGCAGCAAACTGTAGTCATTATACAGCCTGGCGTTGCGGGGTGCCTAGCACTCGACGAGCCTGGTGAGTTGGCTGCACTGCCCCCAGGGATCAGAACTTGGGCGCGGTAGCGCGCCGCTGGTCTATTGCGCGATGGCATCGGGGCAAACCACGGCCGTCAATCGAGCTGCTATCAGGGGCAGATACCAGCGGGCAGCCGACGCGTAAGGTGCCGGCAGGCAGCACAAGAGCGACATGGAGAGTGTGCACAGGTATAGAGTCAAAGAAGGCGCCAGGGCATAGGGGTCCCTCCGAAGCGCAGCGCGGAGTAACGGGGCACCGCTCGAAGCACAGAGAGTAGGAAGGTAAAAAAAGGAAGGCAACAGTATTCACAGGCCATCACGGACAGAACAGTGTGGCCAGGGTACCAACTGGGGTAAGCAGCACCGCGGTCGCCGCCTGTACACGATTGGGCGACAACTGCCGGACTTATAACAGGCAGATAACAAACAGGCCATACAGGGACGCGAACAATGAAAACTAGGTCAAAGACGGTTTGTCTACTGCTGGCAACGCTGGTATTCAGCGGCTGGCTGCAGGCACAAGTCGAGCTCAACGAAAACGTACCGGAAACCTATATTGTCCAGGAAGGGGATACCCTCTGGGGCATCTCTGGCATGTATCTACAAGAGCCCTGGTTGTGGCCGGAGCTGTGGGACGTCAATCCACAGATCGACAATCCCCATCTCATCTTCCCAGGCGATGAACTGTATCTGGTATGGGTCGACGGTAAGCCTCGGCTGCGTATGCGGCGCGGTAGGGATGTCAAGCTGATCCCCAACATGCGCGTATCGCCGCTTGATCTGGCCATTCCTTTGATCCCCCTGGACCAGATTGGCCCCTGGCTGCTCAGACACCGAGTGTTGGACGTCGCGGGTATGAATAACTCCGCCTATGTTGTAGCAGGCGATCAAGGCCATCTGATCTCTGCTCCTGGCGACCGCGTATTCGGCCGCGGCCCATTTCCAGACGACGAGCGTGCTTACGGCATCTATCGAGCCGGAGAACAGTATTCGGATCCCGTGACCGGTGAAACGCTTGGATATCAGGCGATGGACATCGGCAACGCCCGGCTGCTCAGCAGTAATAAGGATGAAGTCACTGAACTTGAAATCACTCGCATCACCGAAGAGGTGCGCATCGGTGATCGATTACTTCCCCAGGAAGAGCGGGTTTTGGATGCAACTTTTCATCCTCGTGCACCGGATCGTGAGATTGAAGATGGCTACATGATAGCGGTCGATGGCGGACTTACCCAGATTGGTGAGATGAGCATCGTGGTGCTCAACAAGGGCAAACGTGACGGACTGCAGATTGGCAATGTGCTGGCGGTTTACCAATCGGGGGGATTGGTGTTCGATCAAGTGGCGCAGGAAAATGTTCGCCTACCGGATACCCGGGCAGGGTTGGCGATGGTGTTTGAAGCTTTTGAGAAGGCAAGCTATGCCATTGTTCTCAAAGCCAATCGACCGCTTAAAGTTTTGGACAAGGTCAAAAACCCCTAATAGGATGCGCCGCAACGGATGCGGCGAAACCGTGACATCAAGGATGATGTATGTCTGTCGAAGACGATGCGCAGACGGCTCCGCCGTACCTGGTGCTGCGCCCCTCTGATCCGCTCTACCCGCCCTTACTCAAGGTAATTCACGACCCCCCCGAGAGGCTCTACATTCGTGGCGACCCGCTAACATTGCTGCGTCCGCAGCTCGCAATCGTCGGCAGTCGCAAAGCAAGCCCCGCCGCCATCAAGTTGGCGCGCGAGATAGCGACGGAGCTGACATCGCTGGGCTTTGGTGTGTGTTCCGGCCTGGCTCTTGGGGTGGACGGCGCCGCTCACCAGGGCGCACTTGACGCGGGCGGCGTCAGCATCGGTGTGATGGCAACCGGCATCGATCGGGTTTATCCATCGCGCCACCTGTCATTGGCGCAGCGCATCACAAGCAGCGGCTGTCTGATTACCGAGTTAGCGCCCGGCACACCGCCGCGTGCCGAGTTTTTTCCGAGGCGCAATCGGATCGTAAGTGGTCTTTCCGTGGGCGTACTGGTGATAGAAGCAGGTTTGCCCAGTGGTTCTCTTATTACCGCGCGGTGCGCGCTGGAGCAGGGCCGGGAAGTCTTTGCTGTACCCTGGTCTCCTCTGCATATCGGTGGCCGCGGCTGCTTGCAAATGTTGCGAGAGGGCGCCGTGCTGGTGCAAAACGTTTTCGATGTGGTCGATGGACTGTCTTCCTTACTGGAGGCACATTGTCAGCGGCTGCCGCCCCGCCCACCGGTTGAGCCACCGGCAGCAACGACGTCATCGCTTCTGTCTTGGATAGGTTGGGAGGCTATCGGGCTTGACGAGCTGGCCGTGCTCTCCAAACGGTCCCTGCCAGAAGTGGCGATGGAGCTATCGGCTCTAGAGTTGTCGGGAACGGTCGCTCGCGTGGCCGGTGGTTATGTTCGTAGTGGTTGAACCCGCTTGCCAAGCACCCGGCCATTGGTTAAATTTCGCGGCTTTTCCTGACGGCGTCGCAGCGCACGGGAGACACACAATGCACAAGCGGACGGTCGCGACGGTTCCGGGTTCTCCTGCGAACCCGGCGGGTTGTTAGGGAAAATACCGTGTTTCATCCGGGGTCATTGCGACTGCACAGCGCGCTGCGTGCTCTTGAGTCTGGCGGAGTCATAGCGTGTCCAACCGAGGCCGTTTGGGGGCTCTCCTGTGACCCTTTCGACCGCGCTGCGGTAACCAGATTGCTCGAACTCAAGCAGCGGCCAGTCGAAAAGGGTTTGATTCTGGTCGCTTCGCACCAGGCTCAGTTGGACTTTTTGCTCGACGGGCTCAGTAGTGATCAACTCGCTGCACTCGATGAAAGCTGGCCGGGCCCGAATACCTGGCTAGTCCCTCATAATGGCAGGGTGCCTCACTGGGTGTGCGGTGAGCACAACACGGTTGCAATCCGGGTCTCGGGACACCCCGTCGTGAGTGCGCTGTGTACTGCCTGGGGCGGTCCCCTGGTATCCACATCAGCCAACCCGGGTGGGGCCCGGCCCGCGGTGGAGGCTTTCCAGGTTCACCGGTACTTTGGGGACGCACTGGACGATGTGTTACCGGGTCGCGTCGGAAAACGGGGTAAACCCTCGACCATCCGGCATCTGGCCAGTGGAGAAACTGTTCGGGCCTGATCCACCCGGGGCTATAATGCCCGGCGGCGTTGATAGCGAAACCTCAGCATGCAGATAGAAAACGTAGAGAAGTATTTGATCACACTGCAAGACAGCATTTGTGCGGCGCTTGAGCGCGAGGACGGGGCGGCGGAGTTCGGCTGCGATGAGTGGCAGCGCCCGCTGGGTGGAGGGGGCCGTAGTCGGGCCCTGAGCGACGGCGCGGTGTTCGAAAAAGCGGGCGTCAACTTTTCTCGTGTGTGTGGCGACGGGCTGCCTGCCACGGCAACGGCCGCCCGCCCCGAGTTAGCGGGGCGAGGCTTTGAGGCAATGGGCGTTTCCCTGGTCGTGCACCCGCGCAACCCCTATGTGCCGACGACCCACATGAATGTGCGCCTGTTCGTTGCCAGTTGCGAAGGCAAGGAGCCCGTTTGGTGGTTCGGCGGTGGCTACGATTTAACGCCCTACTACGGCAACCGGAAAGATTGTCAGCACTGGCACAGGGTTGCAGCAGATACTTGCTCACCGTTTGGTGAAGAGGTCTATTCACAGTACAAAGCCTGGTGCGACGAGTACTTTTTCTTGCGCCACCGGCAGGAGCCCAGAGGTGTGGGCGGGTTGTTTTTCGATGACCTCAATCGCTGGGATTTTGAGACCTGCTTTGAGTTTATGCAGGCGGTCGGAGACTCTTTCACTGACGCCTATTTACCAATCGTAAAGAGAAATCGGGAGCGACCCTACACCGATCGAGAGCGGCAGTTTCAACTGTACCGCCGAGGCCGCTACGTCGAGTTTAATCTGGTGTTTGATCGCGGGACCCTGTTCGGGCTGCAGTCTGGCGGTCGCACCGAAGCCATACTCATGTCCCTTCCACCGCTGGTGCGATGGGAGTATGACTACCAGCCCGAGCCCGGTTCCGCAGAAGCGGAGTTGACGGAATACTTCTTGCAGCATCGAGACTGGCTGGCAGAGACCGAAGTAAGTGAGGGCAGCAATGAGTGAGCAGCACCGGTATGCTGTCTTCGGCAACCCGATCAAGCAGAGTAAGTCGCCGTCGATCCACGCCCTGTTTGCGCGGCAATGCGATCAAGCGATGCAGTACCGCGCAGTGAAAGTCGAACTGGGTGACTTTGCGGACGCGGCTGCCCGTTTCTTCAAAGGCGGCGGTAGAGGTTTGAACGTTACTGTGCCCTTCAAGGGGGACGCCTATGAATTCGCCGATCATTGCAGCGAGCGTTCGATTCGAGCGGCGGCGGTGAATACGCTGCGACTTTGCGATGACAGCAGTATCCAGGGAGATAACACCGACGGTATAGGCCTGCTTCGGGACATGGTGGCCAACTTGGGCTGGTCGGTGCGCGAAAAACGCGTCCTGATACTGGGAGCCGGTGGCGCTGCTCGTGGTGTTGTCGAGCCGCTGCTGCGCGAGCACCCCTCTGAGCTGGTGATCGTCAATCGAACGGTGGAGAAAGCCATCGATCTAGCATCTCAATTCGCCGATCTCGGTCACTTGGCAGGAGGTGGCTATGACATGATTGAGGACCGCAGCTTCGATCTTATCATCAATGCAACCAGCGCCGGTCTGGAGGGCGAGATGCCGGCGCTATCCAGCAGTCTGCTGACAGAGCGCAGTTGTTGCTATGACATGGTGTATGGCTCAGAGCCTACGGCTTTTATGCGTTGGGCAGCTCACCACGCTGCTTGGGCGGTGGCCGATGGGCTGGGTATGCTGGTCGAACAAGCGGCCGAATCTTTTTATCTTTGGCGCGGTGTCCGTCCGGAGACGCGCTCAGTGATCAACCACCTGCGCGAGTCGATCGAGGCTGCCTAGTTGTCGGGTCGCTCGAGCTCGGTGATGTGTTGATCTTTCAACCGCACATAATTGTTGGCGCTGTAGACGAAGTAATCCAATTCCTTGTCCGACAAAGCGCGCATCTCCCGTGCCGGGCTGCCGACATACAGGTAACCGCTCCTCAGTTTTTTGCCTGGTGTAACGATCGCTCCCGCCGCGATGACGACATCGTTCTCAATGCGAGCGCCGTCCATGATCACCGCACCCATCCCCACCAAGATTCGGTCACCAAGCTGAGCGCCGTGGAGTATCGCATTATGGCCAATGGTGCAGTCACAGCCGATCTCTAATGGCCAGCCCTCCGGATTATAGGGTCCCGCGTGGGTGATGTGCAGAACACAACCGTCTTGGACGCTGGTGCGGTCCCCGACCCGGATGCGATGCATATCCCCGCGCACGGTGACCTGGGGCCATATCGAAACATCGTCTCCCAGCACCACATCGCCCAGGACGACGGCGCTGGGATCAACCAATACCCTCTCACCCAGCCGAGGGATACTGCCTTGGAAACTTCGCAGGCTGGTGTCAGTGTAGTGTCGCATTGCGTTGAACTCCGGGGGTTGGCAGGCTGTTACAATAACACCCTACAGGCCAGTGGCCAGCAGCGACACGTGAGGGTTGTCCATGTCTAACCAGCGGCGGCGATTCATTGCCGGGGCAGTTTGTCCCCGATGTGGTCTCATGGATAAAATTGCCGTTGATTTGGAGACTGACACACGTTTTTGCGTGAGCTGCGGATTCAGTGAGGCAAGGCCAGAACCCCCCAAACCAGGAGCGCAGGGTGCGCGCGAATTGCCGACACGGGTAAGCCGCGCTGCGGCACGTAGGGTCGAAACAGAGGCAGAAGCAGTGCGGCTATTAGATCTGCCGTCCGGGAGCAGTGGCCATGATGGCGGCGCTGACGACGATGACTAGGATGCGAGCTTTAAACGTACTTCCTGTGCCCGCTCGCTGAACCGGTGTGGTGAGACCAGCGGCCAGTTTCCGGTGCCGGTGAGCGCTTGTGCGTGCTGCCAGACATGCTCTTGCCTGAGCAGTTGCGACGCGGTGAATTGCACCAACTGCTCTAGCTGTGAGGCAAACTCATCGCCTAGAAGGTGATGCACGATGATATTGGCCTCTGTCATATCAACCGGCAGCAGTGGTCGCTGCAGGTGTCGGATATGGTGGTCGTTGACCTCCTCAAGCAGGCGGTGTGCCAGGAAAGCTTCATCTAGCAGAGACTCCAGGCCGCCGCAGTTGGGTAACTCCGAGGGCGGCTGAATGAAGTAATCCTCCGCCATCCGCAGGAAGGGCGCAGCGTAGTCAAAAAACCCCAGGCGCTTGCTGATGGCGCGTACCAGACGAAGGCAGCCGGGTACGCTTTGTACGTAACTGGTGATGAATGCCATAAGCGCCTCCACTGGCTGACACTGTGGCAGCACCAGTTTGTCACGCAGTCTCGGCAGCTGCTCTTCAATGCGTCTGCGCAGTTGCTGAGATGTCGCTTCGTGCTGCAGCGCAGCGGCGATGGTTTCTCCGATACCAAATTGCGCCATAGGTAATCCGATACGGTGAAAGCGGGATGCTAGTCCGTTCTAAGGCTAGTACACAATTCAGGAAAGGCGAGGGCAACTCGGCGACCGTAGCCAGGTTTCTGAATGCACGGGGCTGTTGTCTCGATTTGGGCGCAATGTGAACAGGAAAAGTGACATCTTTTGTGTCAGCACGCTTGTAGGATTCACGCGGTAAGTCCGCTATAATTCGCGCGCTTTGGCGGTGTGGCAAAAAGCCACACCTAAGAGGTATGCTCTTCCGCTTAGCAGCGCCCGCTTGCCTTCCAGCCCCGGTTCCTAGTCTGATCTCAGTACCTAAACCGCGGCGCGCTATCCCCCCGCGACTTGACGGGTGGGCGCCATAAAGGGACGCTGACAGAGGGGAGAACCAGCTTTTTTACTACGGAGACATCAGATAATGGGTTTTGAAGCGAAGTGGCTGCGTGGCTTGTTGCTCAGCCCGGTGCTGTTACTGATGGGCACCGCTGCCCTGGCGGCTGGCTCGGAGATAAGTCAGGTGAATATGTCCCCTGGCGTGACGGAGATTGGTCACGAGATCTTCGACCTGCACATGATCATTCTGTGGATTTGCGTGATCATCGGTATCGGCGTATTCGGCGTGATGTTCTATTCCATCATCTATCATCGGAAATCCCGAGGCGTCACTCCAGCCACCTTTCATGAAAGCACCAAAATCGAAATCCTGTGGACGGTTGTTCCCTTCTTCATTCTGGTTGGAATGGCCGTGCCAGCCACCATCACCCTGCTTAACATCTACGACACGGATGACGCCGAGCTGGATGTCCTGGTAACCGGCTATCAGTGGAAGTGGAAGTACGAGTACCTTGACGAAAATGGAGAAAATGTTCAGTTTTTCAGCAACTTAAGAACACCGCAGAGCGAGATCTACAACACCGAATCGAAAGGAGAGTTCTACCTCCTGGAAGTGGATGAGCCGCTGGTGCTGCCGGTTGATACAAAAGTGCGATTCCTGGTGACCGCGAACGATGTGATCCACTCCTGGTGGGTGCCCCAGCTGGCGGTAAAAAGGGATGCCATACCAGGTTTTATCAACGAAACCTGGACCAAGGCCACTGTCCCTGGCGTTTACCGAGGTCAATGTGCTGAACTGTGTGGTAAAGACCACGGGTTTATGCCCATCGTCGTTAACGTAGTGAATCAGGATGAGTACGCCGAGTGGTATGCTACCAAGCAGGAAGAAGCCGCTGAAATCCGCGATTTGATGGCGCAAACGTTTACGCTTGACGAACTCATGGCGCGTGGCAAAGAAGTCTACGACCGGTCGTGTCTGGCCTGTCACGGCGCCAATGGTGAGGGTGGCGTCGGCAATGCGATAGCAGGGAGTGCGCTTGTCATGGGCAATTTGGATGGGCACCTGGAGGTCACGCTCAACGGCGTTCCAGGTAGCGCGATGCAGGCCTTCGGTGGCCAGCTGAACGATGTCGACCTGGCCGCGGTGGTGACCTACCAGCGCAATGGCTTTGGCAACAACATGGGTGAGCTGGTCCAGCCCATCGACATCTTTAACTTCAAGAAAGGCCAGTAAGAGGGTTTATCGATGGGAGATCATCATCACGGTCCCGCCAAGGGCCTTTCACGGTGGCTGTTCACCACCAACCATAAAGACATCGGAACCATGTACCTGTGGTTCTCCTTTGCGATGTTCATTTTGGGTGGCGCGTTTGCGATGGTCATTCGCGCTGAGTTGTTCCAGCCAGGTATGCAGCTGATTGACCCGGCGCGCTTCAATGAAATGACGACTCTGCACGGGCTGATCATGGTATTTGGGGCGATCATGCCCTCCTTCGTCGGATTGGCGAACTGGCTTATACCCATGATGATTGGCGCGCCTGACATGGCGTTGCCGCGCTTGAATAACTGGAGCTTCTGGATTCTGCCGCCCACGTTTTTGCTGCTGGCGTCCACGCTGTTCATGGAGGGCGGAGCACCGGCGTTTGGCTGGACGTTCTATGCTCCGTTGTCAACAACGTACGCGCCACCCTCGGTTACGTTCTTTATATTCTGCATACACGTGCTGGGCTTGTCTTCCATCATGGGCTCGATAAACATCATCGCGACCGTCATGAACATGCGCGCCCCCGGCATGACCTACATGAAGATGCCGCTGTTTGTTTGGACGTGGCTGATTACGGCATTTCTGCTGGTCGCCGTAATGCCCGTGCTGGCGGGTGCAGTGACCATGATGTTGATGGACATTCACTTCGGCACGAGTTTCTTCTCCGCGGCCGGAGGCGGTGACCCCGTCTTGTTCCAGCATATCTTCTGGTTCTTCGGGCATCCGGAGGTGTACATCATCATTCTGCCGGCCTTCGGAGTTGTGTCGCAGATTATCCCAGCCTTCTCACGCAAGCCGCTGTTCGGCTACGACTCGATGGTTTACGCGACGGCCTCAATAGCCTTCCTGTCGTTCATTGTGTGGGCTCACCACATGTATACGGTGGGCATGCCCTTTGCTGGCGAGCTGTTCTTCATGTACGCCACCATGTTGATTGCCGTGCCGACCGGGGTGAAAGTGTTTAACTGGATCACTACCATGTGGCGTGGCGCTTTGTCCTTTGAAACGCCGATGTTGTTCTGCATAGGGTTCCTCGTGCTGTTCACCCTTGGAGGCTTCACTGGCCTGATGTTGTCCATTGCGCCCGCGGACTTCCAGTATCACGATTCCTATTTTGTTGTCGCGCACTTCCACTATGTCATGGTGGCCGGCGCGGTTTTCTCCATGACAGCGGCAATCTACTTCTGGTTGCCGAAAATGTGCGGCCGTATGTACAACGAAACCATGGGCAAGACTCATTTCTGGATTTCTTTTATCGGCTTTAATCTGACTTTTTTCCCGCAGCATTTTGTCGGGTTGGCGGGCATGCCGCGGAGGATACCTGACTACGCGTTGCAATTCGCGGATTTCAACATGATGTCCAGCATCGGAGCGTTCATCTACGGTGCTTCGCAGATTTTGTTCCTGTACAACGTGATTGCCACGATTGTTGCGGGCAAGCCGGTCAGCGACGAAAAAGTCTGGGATGGAGCGGAAGGCCTGGAGTGGACTGTACCGACGCCAGCGCCCTACCACACTTTTGAAACGCCGCCGAAAGTCGATCCAGCACACACGCACGCATAAGGGCTAGTAGAGGGTAGTAAGTTGGTCCGTTTGAGCAGCAATCCGGTTGTCGATACGTCGGTAAAACTGGTTGGCGTCGCAGCGACGATGTTTGCGTTCGTATTTGTGGTGATGGTGCCGCTGTACGATGTGCTGTGCGAGGCTCTGGGGATCAATGGTAAAACGAACAGTGAAGCCTATACGGCGATCGAAGCGCGTGTGGATGAGAGCCGGGTGGTCACCATACAGTTCATCGCAACCAACAACGAGGGCATGCCCTGGGAGTTTCGCCCTGTAACCACTGCTATGAAGGTGAACCCCGGCGCTGTCAACGACACTGTTTACTACGCGCGCAACCCCCTGTCCAAGGACATGATTGCCCAGGCGATACCCAGCGTTTCACCCTCCAGGGCGGCAGAGTACTTCCACAAAACGGAGTGCTTTTGTTTCAATCACCAGCCGCTGTCGGCGAACGCGGATACGGAAATGCCCATACAGTTCATTGTGGACCAGGATTTGCCCAAAGACATCGGCACGATTACCCTGTCCTATACGATTTTTGACGTCACCGAGGCAGTCGGCGGCAAAGTAGCTGCCCGCTGAGGCGCGAGCGCTGATCGGCAACGCTACCTAAACGGAGAAACTTTATGACGAGCCCTACCTCCACAGAGTACGAAGCCTATTACGTACCGGAGAAGAGCAAATTGGCCGTCTGCGCCACCATTGGTCTACTACTGAGCATCTTTGGTGCAGCCAGCATCATGAACGATTTAACCTTTGGAGAGCCAGACCAGGCCACCAGCTCCTGGACGATCTTCATTGTAGGTTTGTTCTTCTTCATGGCGACACTGTTTGCCTGGTTCCGCACCGCGATTAGAGAAAATATCGCGGGCATGAACAGCGCTCAGTTAAAGCGGTCTTACGTGCTGGGCATGTTCTGGTTCATCTTCTCAGAGGTCATGTTTTTCTTCGCCTTTTTCGGCGCTCTGTTTTATGTCCGAACGCTCGTGGGCCCGTGGCTTTCTGGTGAGGGGTCTGGTCGCATGAACCACTTGCTGTGGGAGGGTTTCAGCTTTTCCTGGCCACTGATGCAGACTCCGCAAGAAGCGGTGGGCGGTGCGAATGTGCAGCCAATCGCTAATAATGGCGCGTTTACTAGCGCTGAAACCAGCATGGCCTTTGGCGACGCCGCTGCCTGGTATAAGTGGTTGCCCCTATGGAACACACTGATCCTTTTGTCATCAAGCGTCACCTGTCACATTGCCCACCTGGGGATACTTAACAACGACCGTTTCAAGTTCAATCTATGGCTGGGGATCACCGTACTGCTGGGTATCATTTTCCTGTGCCTGCAAGTGTATGAGTACTACGAGGCCTATGCGCATTTTGGCCTGACCCTGAATGCGGGTATTTACGGATCGACTTTCTTCATGTTGACCGGGTTTCACGGCTTCCATGTATTGATGGGAATGACCATGTTGCTGATACAACTGCTTCGATCGGTGGTTGGCAAACAGTTCAGCGCTGAGGATCACTTTGGTTTCGAGGCGTCGAGCTGGTACTGGCATTTTGTCGACGTGGTGTGGGTATTCCTCTTTTTGTTCGTTTATATCCTGTAGCTGGCTGCCCTACTCAGCAGCCGGCTGTTGAGCCTCGATCGGGCCACCATCCCATGGGTTGCGGTGACCCAGCTGGCCGGTAGCGACTCCGTAAACGATCAATAGCGCCAGGACCAGGGCCAGACTGAGGCGGACACCGAGTGAGTGAAACGTCCGCCGCTTGGTCTTGTCGCCCTGGTCCACCATTAGGTAATAGAATCCGCTGCCCAGGCTGGCAACCAGCGCGATCATGAACATGACAATCGTTGCTTTTAACAATGCAGACCCTCTCCTCATTCGCTGATCAGTATATGCCAGCATTCTCCGGTGCGCTGGGAAGTTACGGACGGGTCGAGAGTTTGGACCATGGGCACTAGACGCTTTCAGCCTGAATGGCGCACGACGATGCTGGTTGTGCTCTTGCTACCTTGCCTCATTTGGCTTGGCTTCTGGCAGTTGACCAGGGCAGAGGAGAAAGCAAGGCTGGCTGCAGAATTTGAGCTAAAGCAGTCCCGGGCACCGCTATCGCTGCTCGAGCTGGACGACCGATCACCCGAAGCGCTGGCCTATTTGCCTGTCCGCATGCGAGGCCGCTTCCGCCCACAGGAGTATTTCTTGCTCGACAATCGCACGCAAGACGGACGATACGGTAACGAGGTGATTGGCGTTTTCGATCTGGCCGGCAGTGACGAGGTGGTGTTGGTCAACAGGGGCTGGGTGCCAGCGGACCCGGCGCGGCTGGAGCTGCCGGAAGTGCCGCCCGTCGCTGATGAAGTTCGGCTGCTAGGGCGCGTGTACGTGCCACCGGGAGAGCCTTACCTACTGGGCGACCAAGTGATGGCGACCGGCTGGCCAAAACGCGTCCAGGCGGTACAAATCGAGACCTTGCGCGACGCCTTGGGGGACGTACGGTTGTTCCCCTATTCAGTGCGACTCGACCCGGAGACCCCGGGGGCCCTGGTCACGCGTTGGCCTATCGTCAATGTCAGCCCCGACAAACACCAGGGGTATGCTGTACAGTGGTTCGCCATGGCAGCAGTTCTGTTGCTGCTGTATGTCTGGCGCAGTTTTCACGATACCAATCCGCCTGAGCGCCATGAGGGCCAGATGCAATGAATGAGCAAGCGAACAAGGGGCGCATGGTCCTGCTATTGATCGCGGGCATCCCGGTGACGATGCTCCTTGCTGCGACCTGGCTTTGGTATTACGTGGTCCATGGGGACTTCGATCTGGTGGGTGTTCTGGGTACAGCCAATAGTGGCCAGTTGATACAGCCGCCACGGCAAATCGCCGAGGTTGAACTGGCTGGCCCGCAGGGCGCAGTGTTTACCTACGCAGAGGACGAACCGCGGTGGACCCTGGTCGTACCCACCGGCGGTGCCGATTGTGACGTCGTCTGCGAAAATGCGCTGTACACAACCCGCCAGATTCACATGGCGACTGGCAAGTACTTTAATCGCATCCGGCGCCTGTACGTCAGTGAAGTGCCGGCAGCGGAAACTCAGCTGGCATTTTCCGAGCTGAGCGACGGCCGCCCTGCCCCAGCGGATTTTCGACGGTTTCTGGCTGCGGAACACGAGGGTTTGCAGGCTGTACAGTTGGCGCCCGGCGGCTTGGATGAGCTGTTTGCCGAGTATGATGCAGACACAACCACCTGGTTTCTGGTAGATCCGGCCGGCTGGGTAATGATGGCCTACAACGGCGAGAACGATTACAAGGACATCATCTCCGACTTGAAATTTCTGTTGAAGAACTCCGGCGGTTAGTGCCGATATGGATGACGCTCAGTCCACAGCGGTTGCCACCTGGCGAGACTACGTTGAGCTGACCAAGCCCAAGGTGGTCCTGCTGATGATACTGACCTCGGTCATCGGTATGTTCATGGCGGTGCCCGGCATGGTGCCCTTGCGTGCTTTGCTGCTGGGCAACCTCGGAATCGCTTTATGTGCGGGGGCAGCTGCTGCGGTAAACCACCTGGTTGATCAGCGGGTCGATGAGAAAATGGCGCGGACCCACAACCGGCCGATTGTTCAGGGTCGGGTGAGCAATGCTCAGGCGGCAGCCTTTGCGTTGCTGTTGGGCGTGTGCGGTATGACGATCTTGCTGGTTTGGATCAACCCACTGACCGCTTGGCTGACGCTTGCGTCGCTGGTGGGATACGCATTCATCTATACCATGTTTCTCAAGCGAGCGACGCCACAGAATATTGTTATCGGTGGATTGGCGGGCGCCGCTCCGCCTCTGCTTGGGTGGACGGCGGTAACGGGTCAGGTGCACGGACACGCCCTCCTCCTGGTGCTGATCATCTTCGCCTGGACGCCACCCCATTTCTGGGCCCTGGCCATCCATCGCCGAGAGGAATACGCATCGGTTGGCATCCCGATGCTGCCCGTGACGCACGGTGTGGCGTTCACCAAGCTCCACATCCTGCTGTATACCATCGTTATGTTTCTGATTACTCTGCTGCCCTACGCTACGCGCATGAGTGGACCGCTCTACCTGCTTGGAGCGGTCGTCCTGGGCATCGGCTTTTTATACTGGGCCGTCGTGCTTATCCTGGGTCGTAACCCCAACGCCCCGATGGAAACTTTTCGCTATTCGATTGTCTACTTGATGGCGCTGTTCGTCATTATGCTGGTCGATCACTACCTGTTTCCGGTGCAAACGCTGTGAGTCAGTCGAGCAATATCAAACTAACGGTTTCACTGCTGACCATTTTCATGATCGTGCTGGTGGCCGGCTTTGTGTACCGTATCCAGCAGCCGCGCCTGCTCAACGAAGCGGAGCTGAAGGTCAACGGCCTGTATCTGCTGGAAACACCGCGCCGTTTTGAACAGCTGAACCTTGTAGACCATCACGGCCAACCGTTTGAGCGAGAATCACTGATCGGTCACTGGACGTTGATCTTTTTTGGCTTCACCTATTGCCCCGATATCTGCCCGGCGGCTCTGTCTTTCTTGAATCAGTTTGTCAGCGGATTAGAGCCGGATCAGGCGGCAGCCACCCACGTTGTCATGGTGTCGGTAGACCCCGCGCGGGATAGTGTGGAGCAGCTGGCGAGCTACGTACCCTTCTTTAACGAGGATTTTTTGGGCGTGACCGGTGAATTCCTCGACATTCATCGGTTTGCGACGGCGCTGAATACGCCATTTCGCAAGGTGCCCGGAGAGGCCGGCAACTATTTGGTGGACCACAGTGCAAACGTTGTCCTGGTCAACCCGCGTGGCGACTACCACGGCTTCTTCAAGTCACCGCTGGATTTGGAAAAGATGAATCTGACCTACACAGGTGCCATCGCCTTGTGGGATGACGCCCATTAGCTTGCCATTTGGCGTTAGTGTGCGCTCACAAACTGCCGCTCGACAGTGATCAGGCCAGCCGCCTGGTCGCTGAGCTTTTTCTCCAGCTGCTGGTTCAAGCGGCCCTCGGCCTGCTCACTGATACTGATCAGCAGCTGGCCTCCGGCGAAATCAGCTTCACTCGCTGCCTGACCGGCGCCTGCGGCCTCAACCGCAGGTGCGACCTGCGGCACAGCCGCTGCCACGCCCGCCGTCTCGGTGTCGTCTGCCTGGCCTGAAAGAGCCAGTGACGTCAGTACGATGCTGGCAATTGTTCGAAGTAACATGGCGTCCCCCTCCTGCATTTGTTACCTTAAGCGTTACTACGGTAACACTTTGGCACAGGCAAGGCCCACTTGTCTATCTGGCCAGGCATAAAATGTGACCAAACGCTAAGAATATTTGGTTCTAAACTAATGATTTAGAAGAATAAAGAGAAATCTCAAGATATTCCTTGCAATGTCGCGTGCATTGCGGCAAGCCGGTAACGTGAATATTGCCGGGGAGCGCTAAAGTAACACTTGTTGCTCAGCATGGCAATTCGAAAAGGAATAGGCTTTAATGCCTGCTGCCGGCCAGAGCAGGTCGGCCGCTTCTCACACTCTTGCGCCCAATAGTGTGCGCTAACGGAAAGGCCTACCATGCCCGGAAACAAGCCTCCCATTGTTCTGGTAGACGGCTCATCTTATGTGTATCGGGCTTTCCACGCGCTGCCTATGCTCACCACATCCAACGGTCGCAACACCGGAGCCGTGCGTGGTGTTATCGCCATGTTGCGCCGCCTGGTATCAGACTATCCCAACAGTCCGGTAGCGGTGGTCTTCGATGCCAAAGGCAAGACCTTTCGCGACGACCTATACACCGACTACAAAGCCAACCGACCCCCGATGCCGGATGAGCTGCGAGAGCAAATAGAGCCCATCCACGCAATTGTTCGGGCAATGGGATTACCCTTTGTCTGCGTTGAAGGCGTAGAGGCGGACGATGTCATCGGCACGCTGGCAAGGCAGGCATCGGAGCAGGGCAGAGCCGTTGTGATTTCCACCGGTGACAAGGACATGGCGCAGCTGGTGGATCAGCATATCACCCTGGTGAACACCATGACGGAAACCGTTATGGGCCCGGCGGGTGTTGAGGAGAAGTTTGGCATCCCGCCCGAGCTGATCATCGACTATCTGGCTCTGATGGGTGACAAGGTGGACAACATACCGGGTGTCGCGGGAGTGGGTGAGAAAACGGCGCTGGGCTTATTGCAGGGTCTTGGCAATCTCGACACCATCTACGCGCAACTGGACAAGGTCGCAGAGCTGTCCTTTCGCGGCGCCAAAACGCTCGCACCGAAGCTGGAGAAGGAGCGCGACAACGCCTATTTGTCCTATGCGCTTGCTACCATCAGGACGGATCTGGATCTCGATCAAGGTGTCGAGGGTTTGGCAAATGGGGCGCCCGACCAGGAAGCACTGATCGACTGGTTTTCCCAGCTTGAGTTTCGCGGTTGGTTGGAGGATTTGCTGGCAGCTGGCGATACCGTTGAAGCCACCGCTGCTGACGCAGACACTCAGTATTCAGTAGTGACCGAGCAAGGGGAGTTTGATGCTTGGTTGGAGCGACTGAAGTCTGCGGAATTGTTTGCCTTTGATACGGAAACCACCGGCCTGGACTATATGGCAGCGCAGGTCGTCGGTGTGTCATTTGCAGTGGAGGCGGGCAGCGCAGCCTATGTGCCTTTGGCGCACGATTACGTCGGCGCGCCAGAGCAATTGGACCGTGACGCTGTGCTGGAGGCGTTGCGACCGCTGCTGGAAGACGAATCGCGGGCGAAAGTAGGGCAGAATCTGAAGTACGACGCCAGTGTTCTGGCCAGCCACGGTATCACCTTGAAAGGCATCCGCTTCGACACCATGCTGGAATCGTACGTGTTGGATTCGACGGCTACGCGGCACGACATGGACAGCTTGGCGCTCAAGTATCTGGGCAAGAAAACCATCCACTTTGAGGATATCGCGGGCAAGGGCGCCAAACAGCTCACCTTTAATCAGATCGATCTGCAACAGGCAGGTCCCTACGCAGCGGAGGACGCGGATGTAACCCTGCGCTTGCACGACGCCTTGTGGCCAAAGCTGGAGGGGCAGGGCAGTCTGACCAGCGTATTCACGGACATCGAGGTGCCGCTGGTGCCCGTGCTGTCGCGCATAGAACGGCAGGGCGCATTGCTATCGCGAGAGCTTCTTCAGGTACAAAGCGCGGAACTTGGAAAGCGTCTGGAAGCATTGCAGCAGCAGGCGTTTGAGCTTGCGGGACAGGAGTTCAATCTTGGCTCACCCAAGCAGCTGGGAGAGATACTGTTTGAGAAGCTGGCGCTCCCGGTCGTCAAGAAAACGCCGAAGGGCGCCCCGTCAACCGCGGAGGACGTGCTGGTTGAGTTGGCGCTCGATTATGCACTACCCAAGTTGTTGCTTGAGTACCGCAGCCTCAGCAAGCTCAAGTCTACTTATACGGACAAACTACCGGAGATGGTCAACCTAGAAACCGGTAGAGTGCATACCTCCTATCATCAAGCCGTGACGGCAACCGGCCGTCTGTCCTCTTCCGATCCCAATTTGCAGAACATTCCAATCCGGACGGAGGAAGGGCGCCGGATTCGCCAGGCGTTCATCGCGCCCCCGGGGTATCGAATCGTGGCCGCCGATTACTCTCAGATCGAACTGCGCATTATGGCTCACTTGTCAGGAGACAACGGTCTGAAGCGAGCTTTCAGTGAAGGGCTGGACGTGCACAAGGCTACGGCGTCGGAGGTCTTTGAAGTCGACCTGGAGTTGGTGTCTTCCGAGCAGCGCCGCAAGGCAAAAGCAATCAATTTTGGTTTGATTTACGGTATGTCGGCCTTCGGTTTGGCCAAACAGCTACATTTGGGCAGGCACGAGGCGCAGGATTACATCGATCGGTACTTCGCGCGCTATCCGGGCGTCGCGGACTACATGGATCGCACACGAGCGCTTGCCAAAGAGCAGGGTTATGTCGAAACACTGTTTGGCCGCAGGCTGTACCTGCCTGAAATCAGCGCGCGTAACAAAATGCGTGTCCAGGCCGCGGAACGTACTGCGATCAATGCGCCGATGCAGGGTACAGCTGCAGACATCATCAAAAAGGCGATGCTGTCCGTCGACCGCTGGCTGCATGATGGAACGCCAGACGCGCGTATGATCATGCAGGTGCATGACGAGCTGGTGTTTGAGGTTGCTGAGGGGGAGGTAGATGCCGTCAGCGCGGAGATCTGTGACCTGATGTCCGGTGCTGCAGAGCTTGCGGTGCCGCTGCTGGTGGAAGCGGGTTCTGGCACCAACTGGGATGAGGCGCACTGATAGCCTGTGCCCGGGACGGTTGAACTTTCCGATGGCTGTCTGGTCTGAACGAGTGTAGCGCTTGCTACACGTGGCTTATTCTCCGTGAGCCACATAGAGCATGTCTCGTTTCCCAGAGACCCTAATGTCCCGGCTGCGGCATATCTTGCCTCAGCCGGTTTTTTTTGTGTGATTTAACCCGCCTCGAGTACGCTGGTATCGGTCAGCCAGGCGTCCAGCTTTTGTACGAGGTCGGCGTGACCCTGGTGTTTCAGTGATGAAAACAGCTGCGCGCTGGCAAACTCACCGTAAGGCTCCAGACTGCGCTGGACCTGCAGCAACGCGGACCCGGCCGGCCCGCGCTTCAACTTATCTGACTTGGTCAGCAGTACGTGCACCGGCATCGTCGCCGCTGCTGCCCAGCTGAGCATCTGCTGGTCAAATGCCTGCAGTGGATGACGAACGTCCATCAGCAACACCAGACCGCGCAGCGACTCTCGCCGTTGCAGATAGCGCTCCAGCTGGCGGTTCCAGTCGCGCTTGACCGCTTGCGGTACCTTGGCAAAGCCGTAACCGGGCAGGTCGACCAGGCGCTGCTGTGCCGACAACTCAAAGAAGTTCAGCAACTGGGTACGGCCGGGCGTCTTGGACGTTTTTGCAAGCTTCTTGTTCTGCGTTAAGCTATTGATAGCGCTGGACTTTCCTGCGTTTGAGCGGCCCGCAAAGGCCACCTCCCAGCCCTCGTCTGGGGGGCACTGGGATAGCGTTGCGGCGCTGGTCATGAAGCGCGCCTGGTGGTAGTCGGGAGCGCTGGGGCTCACGCTCCCCGTCGGCTGCTGCATGGGCCAGATCGCCTTTTGTGGTGTTCTCAACTCGTATATAATGCCACAGCTTTTTTTGTCTGTTATCAAGCGTTTGTGTCGCTTTCCGACGTGTTGTTTACCACACGTTGTGAAGGGTTGCGTATTTAGAGGTGATCAATGAAAAAACTCCTGGCCGCATTGGTGTTGTGTAGCGGCGCTACGGCGATTGCCGCGGATGCCCCCGCAAATTATCAAACCTGCTTTGCCTGCCACTCAAGCGGCGCGGCGGGAGCGCCCAAGACGGGTGACGCTGCGGCCTGGGCACCACGCCTTGAGAAAGGCATGCCGGAACTGATCACCTCGGTTCGTACGGGAATAGGTGCCATGCCGCCCGGCGGCCTGTGCCCGGACTGCACCGATGACGAACTCAAGGCGCTGATCGATTACATGGCCACGCCCGCCAACTGATCGGGCATCTGTAAACACTTTTAGTCTGGAATAGTCATGAATAAATTTGTCATTCTTCTCGGCCTGTGTGTGGGTTGGGCCAACATCGCCTTTGCCGCCAGTCCTGCGCCCGCCGGTCAGCCTGAGGCGGGTGAGTCTCAGGTGGCCGTGTGCTCGGCCTGTCACGGCCCCGACGGCAACAGCGCAGCACCGTTCCCTAAATTGGCGGGTCAAGGGGAGAAGTATCTCTACAAGCAACTCGTGGATATCCGCGATGGCGCGCGACCCATACCTACGATGGTGGGGTTGTTGGACGATAAGAGTGACCAGGACCTGGCGGACATGGCGGCGTTTTATGCTGTACAGAACCGCACGGGTGAGCAGACGGCCGTTGACCAGCTGGAACTGGGTGCCCGGGTATATCGCGCTGGCATAGCAGAACGCAACGTGGCAGCTTGCATCGCCTGTCATTCGCCGATTGGCGAAGGCAACGCACCCGCCGGTTATCCGGCGCTGGCAGGTCAACACCCACAGTACATTGCCGACCAGCTTCGCGCCTACCGGAAGGGTTACGAGGACCCGGAAGGGCGTACCAACGACGGCGACCTGCGCATCATGCGGCAGACGGCCTTTGGGCTGAGTGATATGGAAATCGAAGCGGTTGCCGGTTACGCAGCGGGGCTTCGGCAGTAGTGCGAGTACTCCGTGAGGGGAATGGATTGAGGGTGTGATAGGAGAACCCTCGGCATAAACTGGGGTCTTAATACCTGTTACCGAAGAGGACGATACGATGTTGAAACGCCTGCTGCTTTGCTTTCCACTCATGATTGCGGCCTGGTCCTGCTCCGCTTCAGACGAGGCGGCGCCGTTATACGTCGCTGGCACGAACTACGACCTCATTACCAATAAGGTTGCCCGTACGGCTCCTCGTGACAAAATTGAAGTGGCGGAGTTTTTTTGGTACGGCTGTGGACACTGCTACACGTTCGAGCCACTACTGGAAACGTGGAAAGGCAGCCTGCCGGAAGATGTTGCGTTCCGGCCGATACCCGCTGTATGGCGCGATAGCATGGAGCTGCACGCCCGCGCGTTCTACACTGCCGAGGCGCTTGGTGTGCTGGATGTGATGCACCCCGCGATTTTCAAGGCGATGAACGTAGATGGTCTGCCGCTGGATTCGCAAAGCGATATTGCGCGGCTGTTTGAGGCCAATGGCGTGTCTCAGGAAGACTTCAACAATACCTTCAATTCGTTCGGTGTTACCAGCCAGGTACAGCAGGCAATAGCCGCGCTGCGGTCAGCGCGGGTAACAGGCACGCCAGCCATGATGGTCGATGGCAAATACAACATCAGTGCCCAAAAGGCCGGCAGTCAGTCGGGGATGCTGCGTGTTGCGGACTTTCTGATTGAAAAGGAGCGTGATGCCAAGGCGGCTGAACCGGCGCAGGAAGGCAGCTAGATTTTCAACCAGTCGGGAACCGGTAGACCTCTGTTCTCCAGGAACACGGGATTGAACAGCTTGCTTTGGTAGCGGTGACCGTAGTCACAGAGAATGGTAACAATGGTATGCCCCGGCCCCAGGTGTTCCGCCAGGCGGACCGCACCCGCAATATTGATGCCGGAGGTTCCGCCGAGGCACAGTCCCTCGTGTTGCAACACTTCAAACACGTAGGGCAGTGCTTCTGTATCGGCTACTGAAAAAGCGACGTCGACCTGAGCACGAGAAACGTTCTCGGTCAGGTGATTAATGCCGACGCCCTCAATGATAGAGTTGCCTTCGCTGACGTTC
Source organism: Pseudomonadota bacterium (assembly GCA_039190425.1). GTDB lineage: Bacteria > Pseudomonadota > Gammaproteobacteria > Pseudomonadales > Halieaceae > Marimicrobium. The sequence goes on from JBCCYE010000004.1 coordinate 155,683, forward strand.
AGCTCACCGTGAGTACAGTACTCGTACAGCGAAGCTCCCGACGGATCCACCAGGCCAATCGTAACGTCCTTGTTACGCTCTTTCAGCGCGCTCGATACGCCCGCGATGGTGCCGCCCGTACCGACTGAACACACGAATCCATCAACCTTGCCGTCGGTCTGTTGGTAAATCTCTGCGCCGGTCGTGCGGTAGTGGATGTCCATGTTGGCGAGATTGTCGAACTGCCTTGCCCATATGGCGCCATGTTGCTCAGATTGCGCATAGTCGGATGCCATGCGTTCGGCGATGTGGATGTAGTGATTGCTGTCAGAATAGGGCGCTGCCGGAACGAGGTGTAGATCGGCTCCGAGCAGCTCAAGCGTGTCGATTTTCTCCTTACTTTGCGTCAGGGGCATGATCACTGTGCTGGTATAACCGAGTGCGCTGGCGAGCAGCGTCAGACCGATGCCGGTGTTGCCGGCGGTGCCTTCGACAATACGGCCACCGGGTTCAAGCTCACCTGCGGCGACAGCCGCCTGGATGATGCCCAATGCCGTGCGATCCTTTACCGACCCGCCCGGGTTGAGAAATTCGGCCTTGCCAAGAATCGTACATCCCGTACGCTCCGATACGGCCTTGAGGTGTAGCAATGGCGTGTTGCCGATTAATTGCGTGACGTCTGAAGCGCTTTGCACACCGCGTGCCCCCGATGAAATCCAGCGGCAGTATGCCACAGGCCATGCATGGGGTCAGGTCAGGTGGCGTACGGGCCTGGGCAAAAGCTCCGCTCAGGCTTGAGTTGCCGGCCTGGGCTGCACCAGCAGTAAAAAACTCAGCAGCAGCGCGATCGAGGTCACTGCGGCCATCATCAGGGCCATAGGTGCCGGAGTGTCTTTTAGAAACAGGCCCACAAGAGCCGTTGCGCTGGCCGAAATGGACATCTGGATGAAGCCCAGCAATGCTGAGGCCGTGCCGGCAATCTGCGGAAATGGCCGCAGTGCAACCGCCATGGCGTTGGGCAGCGTCAGTCCCATACCCGCCGCATACAAAACCATTGGAATCAGCAGAGCGGCGATGCTGTCGGGCGATAGAAAATGTCCGCAGGTCATCGTCAGTGTCGCACCGGATGCTAGGCATGCTCCCTGTACAACCTGTCGCTCAGGCCGCTGCCCATGTGCGAGTCTGGCGCTTAGCCCACTACCGAGGATATAGCCGATGACCGTGGTGGTGAACACCAATCCGAAGTGGGCCTGTGGCACACCCAGCATATCGATGTAGACGAAGCTCGAAGAGGCGAGATAGATCATCAGCCCTGCGTAAATCATGCTGCTGGCAATGGCGGCGGTCATGAATTCAACGTGGCGCAGAAGTTGACCGTAATTGCGCAGGATGGACAATGGGTGCAGGCTCTGTTTGACGGGTAGGCTTTCCGCCAGGAACAGGTAGACCAGCAGGATCATCAGCGCACCGTAGGCAGCGAGGAATGCGAAAATGATCTGCCAGGGCATCCACAGCAACAGCACGCTGCCCAGGGCAGGTGCTATCGCTGGCGCAAGCGCCATGAGCATGGCGATAAGTGACAGCGCGCGAGCGGCTCGTGTTGGCCCAAACACATCGCGAGCGACGGCTCTTGCCAGTGTGGGCCCGACACAGGCTCCAACACCCTGCACAAAACGAAACACCATCATTTCCTGGATGTTCTCGGCCAGGGTGCAGCCGATGGAGGCGCACACAAACAGCAGCGAGCCGCCGATCAGAATGGGTCTGCGGCCAAAGCGATCTCCCAGGGGCCCACACACTAAATGGAATACCGCAAAGCCCGTCAAATAGCTGCTCATGGTCAGGTGCATGGCACTGATGTTGGTATCCAGTGCTCGCATCATGATCGGCATGGCTGGCAGGTACATGTCGACACTGAGCGGTCCAAGCGCGACCAGCGCAGCGAGCAGAACGAGCAACCAGGGAGAATCTTGATGTAACGGGCGACGGGGCAAAAGCGTCTCTCGGTGCGGGCAGGGCGGGCTGGGAAATGGACCCTAGCCTAAGGCGTGTGGCAACGCAAAAAAAGTTTAAAAGGCGCTGCCGGACACTCGGTTAACCGCTATCTCGCAATGCTGCTCTAAGCCTCAAAATGCATGACGGTTTTCCACCACAGCTTGGGTAGCAGTGCTCGCCAGAGATAGAGAAGACGTGCCTCGCCGGGATAGATGATGTCCTTGTCCTTGCGCACGCCTTTCTCAATAGCGTCGATCATTTTTTCCGGATCTGCGAGGCGTCCATTCTTGCGAGCTTCGATGATAGACCCTGGGGTATCGGTCTCTATGGTTTGGTCAACCAACGGCGTGTTCACCGCCGGCGGACAGACCAGATGCGCGCGCACGCCGGTTTTGCGTATTTCGTTTTGCAGCACTTCCATGTAAGCGTTGACCGCAGCCTTGGTCGCGCAGTAGGCGCCCATCTTGGGTACCAGCGCCACGCCGGCAATAGAGCCGAACGCGATGATTCGGCCGGCGCCGCGCGTTGTCATTGAGGGAAGAACCGCCCTGACTACGTAGGTCGTGCCGAAGTAGTTGATCCGAAACAGGCGTTCCATTTGTTCGTGCGTGTGGTCCACTAGCGCGTGGCTTGGCATCAGCGCCGCAGCATGCAAAAGCAGGTCTATAGGACCCAGCGAGCGCTCTACCTCCGCCACTTTAGTGTCGACATCATTCAGATCCGAGATATCGCAATGCAACGCGGTGATGTTGTCGAACTCCGCCGCGGTTTTCTGCAGGCCTTCCTCGTTGACGTCAAATATGGCAACGGTGGCGCCCTGACGAGCCAACCTTCGGGCGGCTATCTGCCCCATGCCGCTGGCCCCACCCGTGACCAGAGCCACTTTGCCTTGCATATCGATCATCGTGCGTCTCCTGCCAGTCTGCGAATGAATCTGAGCGGGCATAGTGCAGGTGCGCGCGCGCGCGGGCAAGACCCGAACAGGCCAGGCAAACTGACCCTTTCTCGCCAGGCAGTCTATTCAGAGCGTAGTCTGATCAGAAAGGTGGGCCAGAGGCAGCTCTGTGCGCTGTACCACTCTGCGCAGTTCGAAGCTGGAATGAACGCCGGTAACGCCTGGTATGCGAGTCAGCTTGCCCAGCAGAAATCGCTCGTAGTACTCCATGTCGGGCACGACGGCCTTAAGCAGGTAGTCCGCAGACTGTCCGGTAACGACGGAGCATTCCATCACCTCGGCATAGCTCGCTACCTCTTGCTCAAACATCTCAAAGCGGTCTGGTGTGTGTCGGTCCATGCTGATACCGATGAATGCCGTAAGTTTGAGACCGGTCTTGGCCTGGTCCAGGAGGGTCACGTGGCGCCGAATGATTCCCGACTCTTCTAGCCGGCGGACGCGACGGGCGCATGGGGTCGGTGACAGGCCGACGGCTTCAGCCAACTCGAGATTGCTGATGCGCGCGTTGGTCTGCATGGCGTCTAGGATGCTGCGATCTATGCGGTCGAGCTTCATGGGTCTATCCAAACATAGCGTGCTAGTGATTATAGCTATGTATGACCATTATTATAGTGATTAATTCTAAATAAGCGGCAAAACAGTGCAATATTTGCAGTCATTCACTATAGGTATGTCTTTATACTATACCCCAGGCTGACCCCTCGTTGCTGGCGTAGCTTTTCGGGACTTACCCTGCTCCGGAAGGTTCAAAAGCCACTCACAAGGTGGTGACGACTCGTTCGCCGCGGCGACCAGCCACAGGTATTTGATGGAGATCCCAATGAGCAGCTTCGATTACAGAAAATACAAACCCTTCGCGCCAATTGCCATGCCATCGCGCCGCTGGCCCGATCGAGTGATCGAGCAAGCCCCCGGTTGGTGTAGCGTGGATTTGCGTGACGGCAACCAGGCACTGATCGAGCCGATGACGGCGCAGCAAAAGTCTGAGCTTTGGGACCAGCTGGTACGCGTAGGATTCAAAGAAATCGAAGTAGGGTTTCCTTCCGCTTCAAGCCATGATTATGCGTTTGTCAGGGAGCTGATCGAGAACAACCGCATTCCCGATGACGTCACCATCCAGGTTCTGACGCAGGCTCGTCCCGATCTGATCGAGAAAACCTTTGCTGCGCTGCGCGGAGCGCGCCGGGTGATTGTGCATGTATACAACTCGACCTCCACAGTGCAGCGTGAGCAGGTGTTTGATCTTGATCGCCAGGGAATCATTGATATCGCCGTGAAAGGCGCGCGACTGGTGCAGGAGTGCGCAGAGCGCCATCCGGATACAGAGTGGGTGTTTGAGTATTCACCGGAGAGCTTCACAGGAACAGAGCTGGATTTTGCGGTGGAGATTTGCGATGCGGTCAACGAGGTGTGGCAGCCAACGCCGGACAAACCAGTGATCATTAACCTGCCTGCGACGGTGGAAATGGCGACGCCCAACGTCTATGCAGATCAGATCGAATGGTTTTGCGATCATGTCGCACGGCGTGACAGTCTGCTGATTTCTCTGCACACGCACAACGATAGAGGCTGCGCCGTCGCGGCGGGAGAATTGGGTGTATTGGCCGGGGCCGACCGGGTCGAAGGCACACTGTTCGGCAATGGCGAGCGCACCGGCAACATGGATATTGTCACCATGGCAATGAATCTGTACAGCCAGGGCGTCGATCCAAAGCTGGATTTCGCGCATATGGATGAGATTCTTAAAACCAGCCGAGACTGCACGCAACTGCCTGTGCACCCGCGACATCCCTACGCCGGGGAGTTGGTGTTCACTGCATTTTCAGGGAGCCACCAGGACGCGATTAAAAAGTGTTTGGCAAAACGCGACGAGCGCCAGCCATGGGAAGTTGCCTATCTGCCGATAGACCCTGCAGATATTGGGCGCTCCTATCAGGAGGTGATTCGCATTAACAGTCAGTCTGGTAAGGGCGGAATGGCGTATGTACTGCAGCGCGATTATGGCCTGGAACTGCCTCGCTGGCTGCAGATTGACTTCAGCATACCCGTTCAAGCTTACGCGGAAGAGCGAGAGACGGAAGTCAGCTCGGAGGAAATCTTTCGGCTGTTTGAAGAAACCTATTTGAAGACGGATGGGCGATGGCGGCTCGGTAACTACCAAGTCAATCGTGAAGACGGCGTCGACAAGCTGCAGGCCGACTTGTTGGAAGGCAGCACACGTAACGCCTTAGCGGGTTCCGGCAATGGCGTCGTCGCTTCGTTTGTGAGCGCGATGCAGTCGTTTACCGGTAAACAGATTGTCCTGGTGGAATACAGCGAACACGCTTTAAGTCACAGTGCTGATGCGGAGGCCGTTTGTTATATCCAGCTGAATATTGACGGTGAGCGCTACTGTGGTGTCGGCCGCAGTTCCGACATCGTACAGGCCTCACTGGACGGTATACTGGGTGCCATCAACCGCGCTATCGGCAGGGCGGAAACCGCAGCAGCCTAGATCAAGCCTGACAAGTACAGCGGTCTGCTTTGTCAGGCTAGACTTCCGTCTGCCGGCGACACCTTCCCTCGTGATCGGCGTAGGGCGGCTGTCAAAAACGGTACTAGTCGGCAAATTCGGCGACAAACCGATAGAAAGCGCAAAAGTTTGATGGCGGCGATTGTAAACCCCGCGGTAAGGTATCCCCATGCGCATTACGCGAGAGATGGCCCAGAGAAGCCGTCCAAGGGGGCGAATGTGGTCAGGGGAAAAACAATAACAGCCGGTATCAGCAGCTGGGAGCGACTGAAAGGGCACTTCACGGAATCTTTTTCTGGAGAGCTGTTGTCCTCGTCAGGCAATGATTCCATCGATGAACGCAGGGTGAAGCGTAGACGTGATGCGTATCGTTATTATCTGAGTTTGATCGCGCTTATCGCCGCGCCCTTGTTGCTGCACAACCTGCTCTTAAGAGAATGGATTCCCGCCGCGGGCACGGTTGCTTTGATGCTGGTGCTGGTGGTGAACATTGCGCAACTGACTCGCGGGCGCGAGGCGCCTGTATCACCCGCGGTGGTGCTGCTGGTGGCCATCGGGTTGGTGGCTCTGGCGCTTTACTTTGGCCAGTTTTTTGCTCTGTTTCTTATGTTTCCGTTGATGGCGGCTCTGCCGGTACTAGTGCGTTCGGGCTGGGCAGCTGTGCTGGGTATCGTCAGCGTGGCGGCAACCACACCACTGGTTCTGTCGCGCTTTGACCTGCTGACGTCATCAGTGATCGCTGTAGCCCTGGGCTTAAACTGGCTGATCAGCGCTTGGCTGGTGTACGCGGTGACCCTGCAGGCTCGTCGGTTGCATGGGATGGCGATTACCGACCCGCTGACCGGGGCCTATAACCGACGCTATCTTGAACTGCAGGCGCAGCGTGCCCTGGAAGGCTGGGACCGCTACCAGCGGGGCAGCTCACTGCTGCTGATCGACATAGATCACTTTAAGCGCATCAATGACAAGTATGGGCACGCGGTGGGCGATGCTGCGTTGGTCCGGCTGGTCGCTCTGATTCGAGTGCGAATTCGTAAAGTGGACGAGTTGTACCGCTTCGGCGGTGAGGAATTCGCTGTGATGTTGGACGAAGCCAATGCCGAACTGGCCCTGCGAGTCGCTGAAGACTTGGTGGAAGCGGTGCGCGAATCCCAGATTTTGCCCGAGGGTGCGATGACCATTAGTGCGGGCGTTTGTGATCTCACCAGAGTGCGCGATGTGGAGCACTGGTTCAAACTGGCCGATGGCGCACTCTATCAGGCCAAGAGTAAAGGCCGTAACCGGGTTGAACTGGCAGTGGCCAGGCCGCTGTCAGTCGTGACCATCAACAAGTCTGCACCCGGCTGGCGCTAGCGACGGGGTGGCGTCCAGCCACCAATTTATATAGGCTTTTGCTCCCTGAGTTGCCACTGGGCCTTCCCTATGTCGCCGCTGCGCTGTTTGGTTGTGCTGCTTGTTGTCTCGCTGCTGTCGGCTTGCAGCAGCACCAGGTTCATGTACAACAGGCTGGACTTTATCTTGCCCTGGTACGTGGACGACTACGCCGACCTGAATGCCGAGCAGGAAGCGTTTCTGGACGAACAACTTGAACCCTTTCTTGTTTGGCACCGGTCTACAGAACTGCCTACCTACGTCATCCTGCTGGAGCAGATAGAGCTGCGGCTGGACAGGACATGGACGGAAGACGAGGTGGCCGTTGTGTTTGGAGAATTCGAACAGGCCTGGTTTCGCACTGAGAACGAAATGCTGGATTGGGCGCTTGAGCTGGGCGCTCAGCTCAGTGATGACCAGGTGGATGGCCTGGTGGAGGAACTGAATGAAAAGCAGCTCGAGTACGAGGAAGAGTATCTTCCTCGCACTGATGAGGAGTTCAGGCGCGACAGCTATGAGAGCATGCTGGAAACCGGTACAGATTATCTTGGACGGCTGGATGGCGAACAACGCAATACACTCCTGGCGGCCAGCGAATCCCTCATGCGCTCCGACAATTTTTGGTTGCAGGAGCGAGCCAAGTTCCTTGCGCGACTGGAGGTGTTACTGGACAGGCAGCCCGGTTGGCAACAACAGGTTAAAGCGCTTGTGGATGAGCGCGACAGCAACGCCTCGCCTGAGTACCATGAGGTGCTTGCGCACAACACGGTGGTACTGCAGCAACTGACGGCCGACTTGCTCAACAGTCGAACCCCTAAGCAGGACGCCCATTTGAGGAAAAGACTGACGAAACTGCGTACCGACTTAGAAGTGCTGATTGCCGAGGGCAAGGAAGCGCAAAGCGTCGACTAGCCTGCGACCACAGAAATTTTGCTGCTGCGTTTGTTAACGATGGTTTTCCTCCCGGCCCCGGCCAAAATCACCGGTTCGCAACCATGCGCTATGGGTAGGTGTCAGGTGAGGTCGGATTGTCTGGGTCAGTGGTTGGTCTTCGATGTCGCCGGCGATAGCTTCAACAAGAAACGAGTGCCCTCTCCTTCGGTGGACTCCATTTGCATGTCCAACTCGAGCAGTGCCTGCAGGCGCTGAACGATGGACAGACCCAGCCCAAGCCCCTGGCGGTGATCGGCATTCTCTGCTTGCAATTGGTAGAATTCGTCGAAAACTTGATCCTGCTTATCGTTTGGAATGCCCTTGCCCGTGTCGGCGATGGAAAGAACGCAGTCCGAGCTCGATCGCTGTACGTCAATCTGAATATCACACGAAGCGTTGTGCACCAGTGCGTTGGTTACCAGGTTGCGGACCACCCTTTCCAGCAGCAGACGGTCCGTGTGGACCCATACGTTGTCGGGTGTCTGTAGTCGAATTTGGATAGATTTTTCGGCCGCCAGAGGTGTGAATTCAAAGCGCAGGGCCTGCAGCATGTCATCGAGCCGGAAATCCGCTTTTTTCACTGGCATAGCGCTTGCAGCCAGACGGGAAAGCTCCAGAAAGCCATCCAGTTGGTTGGAAAGCGTTTCCAGCGAAGCCTGAATACCATGCAATATCTCTGAATCTTGCCCCTGGAGCCGAGTCTTTTCCAGTGCGAGCACCATCATGCGCGCAGCGTAAATCGGCTGGCGCAGGTCGTGATTGGCGGCGTCGAAGAAACGGGACTTCGCTTCGTTTGCTTCTCTGGCGTCGGACAGCGCGACACTGAGCTGTTCCGAGGCCTCTTCCGCGTCGGTGCGCGCCCGGGCAAGTCGCTCGGTCAGCTGGAGGTTTTCGGTAAAGGTGTGGGACAGTACACGGGATGCGCGCCATGCTGACAGCAAGAATAGGATGCACATAATGCCTGCTACAATAGAATGCGTGTTGCCCTGCAATAGCATCCAGATACTCAATGGGCCGACCAGGCAGCAGATCGCGATGAGCAGTGAGACGCGGTCCGCTGGGAACACCGAGATAGCGCCGCCGGCCAACCCGACCAAAACAAAAGCCATAAACAGCTGGTGCACCAGTGAATCCGCCGGCACGATCCATAACCCGCCCAGGCCCCAGATGGAAAAGTAAAGCAGCACCGTCACGCGATTGATGAGTATCCATCGAGGTATTCTATTCGCTCTGGGCTGTCGTTGAGTGTATTCGCGAAACAGCAGCAATCTTGCGATGCCGGTCATCGCCACCAGCAGTACCCATGTGATCAGTATTAGATGGCTCTGAACTTTCCAGAGAAGGAATGTCATCAGACAGGCGACGCCAATACTGATGAAAGGTGTTGGCCATGATTGGCTGATGAGCAGGTCGAACTTACGCGCTCTTATGCGTTCTTCAGCTCCCTGGTCCGCGCGCGGCAGAGCGGACGGTTTCTCCTTCCGGGTTGCGGAATCCACGATAGACGGCGTGCTCCCTGCGCCTGCGTTTAGGGCATAGTGCCACAGATGTGCTTTTTTGTGGGAACGATCAAAAGGTGTCATTCTCGCTGCGCACGGATACATCGAACTCGCCGTTGGGCAGGATTGAGATATGGAAAACAATCGGACTGCAGCACACCTGGCAGTCTTCGATGTACTCACATGATTCGTCCTGTGCATCAATCAGAACGTCGATCATCTCCCCGCAATAAGGGCAGGTGATGCGTTGCTCGGTCAGAGAGTTCATTGACATAAGCCGGTATCTGTTCCCAGCGAGTTTTACGGGTTCAGCTTACTATGCTTTAGCTAGTGGGCCATCCATTACTTAGGAGTACAACCGGCGCCGTAAAGCTGCAGACGGGCCCGTGCCAACGATTAGCGTGTGGGTCATGGTTAAAGAGCTTTGAAAAATACCTTGGAGTTTCGCTGCAGGTTGTACAGCGATTGTTTGGCAGCGGGCAGCTCATCCATAGAGGCCTCTGCAAAGCCCTGTTCAATAAACCAGTGAGCGGTCTGTGTGGTTAATACAAACACACGCACCAACCCCTGTCTGAGCGCCTCTGCCTCCAATGCGGCAAGCAGGCGCTGCCCCCGCTGTCCGCCCCGGTAGTCAGGATGTGAAACGATGCATGCTATCTCCCCGCATTTCTCTTGCGTAAAAGGATAAAGCGCAGCACAGGCTATGATGCGTCCGTCCCGTTCAAGCAAACGGAACTGCCCAATTTCGGTTTCCAGTAACTCGCGCGAGCGGCGTAGAAGAATGCCTTCCTGCTCCAGTGGCTGGATTAACTCCAGAATGCCACCGACGTCATCAATCGCAGCGACACGGAGCTGTTCGTAATCATCACTGGCAACCAGTGTGCCGCTGCCGTCGTGTGTGAACAGCTCTTCAAGCAGCGCGCAATCATCTCGAAAACTGATGATCTGGCAGCGCGCTACGCCAGCGAGACAGGCGCGCTTTGCGGTGGCCAGAAGCGAGCGTTGGGCTGCATCCTCCACGCTCAACTGATCGATGTCACCGACTGCGCACTGGCGAATCAGATCGCCACTGTTATCGAGTACGCCTGGGGCGTGGCCGAACAGCAGCAGCTTGTCGGCGCCAATGCTGGCGGCGCAACGCACGGCGACATCCTCGTGGGACAGGTTAAATATTTCTCCAGTAGGCGAGTAACCCAGCGGCGACTGGAGAACGATTGAACCGTCGGCGAGCAGTTGCTTGATACCGACAGTATCCACGCGCCGTACGGCGCCCGTATGGAGATGGTCGATGCCATCGACCACACCAATAGGCCGCGCGGTAACAAAGTTGCCGGAACCGACTCGAATCTTTGATCCCTGCATCGGCGAGTTGGGCAACCCCATGGACAATAGCGCCTCGAACTGCGCGCGCAAGGAGCCCGCAGCGTCTTTCACTTGCTCGAGGCAATCCTCGTCGGTGATTCTAAGGCCATTGTGGAATTCGCTAGTCAGACCCGCGCGGGCGAGACGCTCGTCAATCTGCTCTCTAGCACCGTGTATCAGAACGAGACGAACGCCGAGGCTGTGCAGCAGAGCAATATCGTGGATAACGTTTGGAAAATTCTCGTGGCGCGCAGCGGCTCCCCCCAACATCAGCACAAAGGTTTTGCCGCGATGTGCGTTGATGTAGGGTGCAGTATTCCTGAACCAGCGAATGTGGGACGGCCCATTCCCTGTCACAGTGTTCTCCCGGCTACGGCACGCGGGACAAGGGTACCGAATGGTCGGGAATTAGACTAATGGCAATATTCCACAGGCCTGCGCACGGTGGCGTATCTGTGTGCCCCTCCAAACCGGCTTTTTGTTGATCTAGAGGCCGCAACAAAAGGGGGCAGGATTCACAACTTGCAGGGCAGTGCGCTGTGTTAGCATGCGAAAGGGCAGTTTTAACGGGGCGCGCGGTAGAATGACAACAACCTTTGGTGAGCAATTGATGGAGCATCGCCTGAGCCTGGCTACGCTTGCGCAAGATTTACGCGCAGACGGGCGACTGTCCGAGCGGGACATGGGGCGAGTTGCACACGCATCGGCCTTGAAAGTACACCCACTGGTGTACCTGGCGGAGCAGCGTCTGCAGGATGCGGCGAACCCGGGTAACCACCTCGATATGGATACGCTGCTCGCCTGGCTGGGTGGCCGTGTTGATCAGCAGGTCTACAGAATCGACCCACTAAAAATCAACGTCGGTGCCGTGGCTGAGGTCATGTCACGCGCCTTTGCCGAACGGCATCGCATACTGGCAGTGGAGGTCAATAAAGAAGAGGTTGTGATCGCCAGCAGCGAGCCCTACATTCGCGCCTGGGAAAGTAATTTGGAGCACGTACTGAGGCGTCCGATTCGCCGGGTGTTGGCGGATCCCAGGGAGATTAATCGCCATACGGCGGAGTTCTACAATGTTGCCGTGTCTGTGCGCGGTGCCCATACCGGTGATGCTCCCGGTTTGGCATCCTTAGGCAACCTCGAGCAAATGCTGGATCTGGGCTCGATGAAAGAGCCCGATGCCAACGATCAGCACATCGTTACCATTGTCGACTGGCTATTGCAGTACGCGTTTGAACAGCGCGCCAGCGATATTCACATCGAACCACGTCGGGATGCCGGTAACGTGCGCTTTCGCATCGACGGTGTATTGCACACCGTGTACGAACTGCCCGCCCAGGTGTGCGCAGCCGTCAGCAGCCGCGTCAAGGTACTGGGGCGCATGGACGTGGCAGAGAAACGCCGCCCCCAGGACGGGAGGCTGAAGACACGCACGCCCCAGGGCAATGAAGTGGAGCTGCGGCTGGCAACTCTGCCCACCGCTTTCGGTGAGAAGCTGGTGATGCGAATCTTCGATCCGGACGTCCTGCAGCGCACCTTCGAGCAGCTCGGTCTGGCGGATGCAGATCTTGAGCGCTGGCACGCCATGACGGCGACAGGCAACGGCATTGTACTGGTCACGGGGCCCACCGGCTCGGGCAAGACCACAACGCTCTATTCAACCCTGCGGGAGCTTGCCCAGCCGGAGGTCAACGTATGCACTATCGAAGATCCGATTGAGATGGTCGAGCCAGCCTTCAACCAAATGCAGGTCAACCACACGATCAATCTGGATTTTTCGTCCGGCGTGCGAGCTTTGATGCGCCAGGATCCGGACATTATTATGGTGGGGGAGATTCGAGATCTGGAGACTGCCAATATGGCGATTCAGGCGGCGCTTACGGGGCACCTGGTACTGTCGACACTGCACACCAATGATTCGCCAAGCTCGATTTCCCGCCTGCTTGAACTCGGCGCCCCCGCTTATCTGATCAAGGCCACGATTCGTGGCATCATGTCGCAGCGTCTTGTGCGCATCCTCTGTTCTGACTGTAAAACGTACACTGAAGTGGATATGGATGCCTGGCAGCAACTTACCCAACCCTTCGACATCCCGCCACCCGCCAAAATGGCGCGGCCGGTAGGTTGCAGGGAGTGTCGCGATACCGGCTACGTCGGCCGTCAGGGGATTTACGAGGTGTTGGTCAACAGTCCAGCTGTTCAAACGCTCATTACACCGCATCTGGAGACAACCCGTATTCGAGAAGTCGCAATGCGCGAAGGGATGCACACCCTGCGTCTGAGCGGAGCTGCGCGTGTTGCGCGGGGTGAGACGACGATTGAGGAGGTTATGCGCGTCGCACCCGTGCTCGACGCATGAGAATGCGCTGTGAGATTGGCGACAGGTGATTTGCCGTCTTCGCTGGCGGCCGCCGCCGATACCGCCTGGGACGAGATTCTCAAGATGGCCGGGCGCACGGAGCGCGCGCTGTCCAAGCGGCTCCAGGCAGGCGTAGAGCAAACTCCTATTGGGGAGCAGTTGGCGCGGGTTCTCGCCACTAGTCCCTTTGTCGCCGAGCTATTGCGACGCCACCCGACACTGCTGTTAGAGGCGCTCGATAGCGGCTTGCTGCAGCGCTCCCTGAAACCTGGTGAGCAACATAATGAACTGCAAGCCAGTCTTGCGGCCGAGGGAGCAGATCTGCACAGGGTGCTGCGCCAGCATCGGCAGCGGCATATGCTGCGCATTCTTTGGCGGGATTTTTGCCGCCTTGCAGACACGCTTGAAACCGTGCGAGATACCTCCGCGCTGGCCGACAGCAGCATCCAGCTGGCGTTGGACGAGGTGCAGCGAGAACTCGAACAGCGCCATGGCGTACCCTTGGGCCGCGACAGCGGTGCGCCACAACAGCTCATTGTCATTGCACTGGGCAAACTCGGTGCAGCCGAACTGAATGTCTCCTCAGATATCGATTTGATGTTTGCATTCCCTGAGTCGGGAGACACCCGCGGCGGGGCCACACCGTTGAGCAACGAGGAGTTCTTCACACGGGTAGGCCGCCGTTTGATCGAATCTCTGGATAAAACCACCGCCGACGGGTTCGTGTTCCGCGTGGACATGCGACTCCGGCCCTATGGCGATAGTGGGGCGCTAGTGCATAGCAATGCATCGCTGGAGGCCTATTATCAGGATCAGGGCCGTGATTGGGAGCGGTATGCACTGATCAAGGCGCGTCCTGTGACCGGAAATCCTGCTCAGAGCGCTGCATTGATGGCGACTCTGCGCCCGTTTGTCTATCGCCGGTACGTGGATTATTCGGTTATCGAGAGCCTGCGGAGCATGAAAGAAATGATCGCCGCAGAGGTGCGCCGCAAGGGACTGGAAGACAATATCAAACTGGGCCCTGGCGGCATTCGCGAAGTAGAATTCATCGCTCAGTGTTTTCAGCTGATCCGCGGTGGACGTGACCACGGCCTGCAGCAACCTCAGCTTCTCCCGGCGTTGGCTGAGTGCGCGCGGCTGGGTTGCTTGCCTCATCATGCTGTCGATGAGCTGCGCTCGGCTTACCTATTCCTGCGCGATAGTGAGCACGCACTTCAGGGGTATCTGGACAGGCAGACTCAAACCCTGCCAAAGGACGACCTTGGCCGACTATCGCTGGCAGTCACCTTGGGGTTTGCCGATTGGGGGCTGTACTCGGCGGCCCTGTCCGTGCAGCGAGAGCGGGTAGCAGAGCACTTCAGGGCTCTGATAGCGCGTCGAGATGACGAAGCCATCGCTCAGCCCGCGGCGACGCTGCCGTGGGGTGACGACCTTGCGCCCGAGCTGCTCGCCGGACGAGGGTTTCGCGATGCTCTCAGCACGTTTGAAGCGTTGCAGAACCTGAAGCACAGCCGTCGTGTCCTGTCTCTGGCGGCAGAGGGCCGGGATCGCTTAGAGCGGTTCATGCCGCGCGTTATGCAGGCCTGCGTCGAGATGCAAATCTGCGGAGAGGGGAGCGCAGATCTTGCCCTCACTCGTCTACTGCCATTGGTCTCGGCGGTGGTGCGGCGCAGTGCTTATCTGGTTCTGCTGCTGGAAAACCCGAACGCCCTGCAGGATCTGGTGCGTTTGAGTGCTGCCAGCCCGTGGATCGCCGAACAGATGAGTCGCCACCCGGTACTCCTGGATGAGTTGCTGGATCATGTGAGTCTCTTCAGTGCGCCAGATAGAGGCGCCCTGCGAGACGAACTGCGCCAGCGAACAGCGCGTCTTGAACAGAACGATCTGGAAGCTCAGATGGATGCGCTGCGCTACTTCAAGGCGGCTCATGTCTTGCGAGTGGCCGTCAGCGAAGTGTCCGGTCGACTGCCGCTGATGGCAGTGAGTGACAAGCTGACGTTGATAGCGGAAGTCATCCTCGAACAGGTGTTAGCGGTGGCCTGGGCCGACCTGGCCAGCAAGTACGGCGAGCCGGCCCGAGCGGGCGATGGATTGGGTTTTGCAGTGTTCGCATACGGCAAGATGGGCGGTATCGAGCTCGGCTACGGTTCCGATCTCGACCTGGTGTTTCTTCACGACGCAGAACATCGGGGCGTGACGGATGGTGAGCGAAGCATCGACAACAGCGTGTTCTTCACCCGGCTCGGGCAGCGCATGGTTCAGATCATGGAGGCGCGTACGGTGATGGGGCTGTTGTACGAAGTGGATTTGCGCCTGCGGCCATCCGGCGAGTCTGGCATGCTTGTGGTCAGTGTGCAGGGCTTCGAGACCTACCAGTTGGAGGCGGCCTGGACCTGGGAGCATCAGGCACTGGTGCGCGCCCGGTTTGTGGCCGGAGACCCTGAGGTGGCGGCACAGGTTGACCGAATCCGTCGGCGGGTGCTGTGTCTTCCCAGGGACGAAGCGGCGTTGAGGACGGACGTTGCTGGTATGCGCACAAAGATGCGTGAGCACTTACTACCGCAGGCGGGCCTTAGCGCAGGGGAATTTGATCTAAAACAGGGCGGAGGAGGTATCGTCGATATCGAATTTATGGTGCAATACGCCGTCTTGGCGTGGTCCCACCGCGAGCCCGAGTTGGCGCGCTGGTCCGATAATGTTCGCATTCTCGAGGCCTTGGGCCGGGAAGGCTTGTTCGAGCAGCAGGAGTGCGACGCACTGACGTCGGCGTATCTCGCCTTCCGCTCCGCGGCCCATCAACTGTCCCTGCAACAGCAGCCGGCCGTGGTTTCGGCGGATGACTTCGTGGACAGCCGGGCAGCGGTCTGCGCTAAATGGAACGCTCTGTTTGGGCGATGAGAAACCGATAGTCACAGGATGGGGAGTAGTTGAGATGAGTCTGGCGGATCGCGATGGTCTGATATGGATGGATGGAGAGATGGTGCCCTGGCGGGAGGCCAAGGTGCATGTACTCACCCACACCTTCCACTATGGACTGGGCGTCTTCGAAGGGGTGCGCGCTTATCAGACAGAGGGCAAAGGCCCCTGTATTTTCAGGCTCAAGGAACACACCGACCGGCTGTTTCGGTCAGCGCACATTCTTACCATGACCGTACCTTTCGACAAGGACACGCTGAATCAAGCACAGAAAGATGTGGTGCGTGAAAATGGGCTGGAGGAAGCCTATTTGCGCCCCATGTGTTTTTACGGGTCGGAAGGGATGGGGCTGAGGGCGGACAATCTTCGCACCCATGTCATGGTTGCCGCGTGGGAATGGCCGTCCTACATGGATCCGGATGCGCGCGATCGCGGTATTCGTGTGCGCACGTCCTCCTATACTCGGCACCACGTCAACATTTCCATGTGCAAGGCGAAAGCGAACGGCAACTACATCAACTCTATGCTGGCACTGCGCGAGGCACTGGACAGTGGTGCCGAGGAAGCGTTGATGCTCGACAACGAGGGCTACGTTGCCGAAGGTAGCGGCGAGAACGTGTTCATTGTTCGCGATGGAAAAATCTATACGCCTGAGCTGACGTCCTGCCTGGACGGCATTACCCGCAACACAATATTCACCCTGGCTGCAGAATTGGGTCTTGCGATCGAAGAAAAGCGGATAACGCGCGACGAGGTGTACGTGGCGGATGAGGCATTCTTCACAGGCACAGCCGCTGAGGTGGTTCCTATCAGGGAGTTGGATGGCCGCACCATCGGTTCTGGCAGCCGCGGGCCAATAACAGAAAAGTTACAGACCATGTACTTTGAATCGGTGCGCGGGCGGCGCGTTGAGAACGAACACTGGCTGGAGCCTGTTGGTTAAGCCAGCCATGTCCCGTCGCGAGGTTGGCATGGGCAACGTCACGGCAGGGCACCGCAAGGCGGCAGCGTGCTGGTGAGTGAAACCGCTCTGCTGGTGGTCGCCCCCGCCTGGGTGGGTGATCTGGTCATGTCTCAGGTATTGCTCAAGCATCTCAGACAAAAGCGCCCAGCTGTCGCGATCGATGTGCTGGCGCCCGTGGGTGTTGCTCCGCTGGTGCGTCGGATGCCGGAGGTGCGCAAGGTGATAGAGGGGCCGTTTAGGCACGGCGAACTGAGCCTGTTGAAGCGCATCAAGCTGGGTCGGAAGCTGCGCAGTGCCGGTTATGCGCAGGCGTTGGTTTTGCCGAATTCCTGGAAGTCCGCCCTGGTGCCGTGGTTTGCAGGAGTGCCCATTCGTACCGGTTGGAAGGGGGAGTGGCGGTACGGTTTACTGAACGACATGCGTGCTTTGAGTACTCAGCAGCTGCCGCAGATGGCGCAGCGCTTTCTTGCTCTGGGAACGGAACATCGTGCCCCCCTGCCGTCCTTGCAGTCCCCCAGACTACAGGTCGATACGCGGATGGCCCGACGGCTAGCCGAACGACTTGGCCTGCAGCCAGGCCGACCCTTGCTAGCACTGTGCCCGGGAGCCGCGTTCGGCGGCGCCAAACGCTGGCCGGTAAAACACTTCGCCGACTTGGCCCAATACTATTTGCGGCGGGGCTGGCAGGCTGTGGTGTGCGGTGGCTCTGCGGATCGTGACCTGGCGAAGTCGCTGGCGGAACAGCTTGGACAGGGGCGCTGCGTCAATAGCGCCGGTCTGACCTCACTCGAAGAAGTGGTGGATGTACTGTCCCTCACGACCGCGGTGGTCAGCAACGATTCTGGTTTGATGCATATCGCTGCGGCGGTCAATCGTCCGCTACTCGCGCTGTACGGCCCAACGTCACCTGGCTTTACGCCACCGCTGGCTGAACACGCTGCAATCTTGTCGATACCGCTCGACTGTGCACCCTGCTTCGAGCGCGAATGTCCCCTTGCGCACCACCGCTGCATGAATGAACTTAAGCCGCATATTGCAGCTGCTAAACTGGACGAGCTGTTGTCAGTAGCGGGAGGGCAGGCTTGAACGTTTTGGTGGTAAAGATGTCTTCGCTGGGGGATATTGTCCACTGTCTGCCAGCGCTGACTGATTCGGCCAGCGCGCTCCCGACAGTGCGTTTTGATTGGGTGGTCGAAGAGGCTTTCGCTGACCTGCCGGAGTTGCACCCGGCAGTGCGTCGTTCAATACCCATCGCACTGAGGCGCTGGCGACGACAGCCGGTTCGAAGTCTCTTGGGGCCCGAGTGGAGGCAGCTGCGACAAAACTTGAAAGCAGACCGCTACGACGCGATCATCGACGCACAGGGACTGCTCAAAAGCGCCTGGGTGGCGAGTCGCTGCCGTGGACTGCGCGTTGGTATGGACTGGCGTTCGGCCCGTGAACGCATGTCCTCCCTAGCCTACCAGCATCGCATATCGCTGCCAGGCAATGTCCACGCCATTGATCGGCTGCGGCGATTGTTTGCCTCGGCGCTGGGCTATGCGACACCGTCCAGTCCGGCGGATTACGGAATTGGGCAATCTGGGTGGCGGGTAACCGGTGGCGCTGACCGGCGGCTGTGGCTCATCCACAGCAGCTCCAGACGCGACAAGTTATGGCCGGAGGAACACTGGATAGAGCTCGCGCGGTTGGCGACAGATGCGGGTTTTACCGTGCAACTCCCATGGGGTTGTCAACGCGAACGTGCCCGCGCGGAAAGAATCTGCTCTGCCTGCGGCCGCTCTGGTGGCGGGCAAGTCGAGATACTGCCGTTGATGGGTTTGGCAGACCTTAGCGCGGTGTTGCAGGGCGTTTTTGCCGCTGTGGCGGTCGATACGGGAATTGGCCACCTTTGCGCTGCCCTGGGCGTGCCCAGCGTTTCGCTTTACGGGCCCACGCTACCTGAGCGAATTGGAACCGTTGGGGCGCATCAAGCGCACCTGGTCGTAGCCAAAGGTGAAACGATGAGGAGCATCGAAGCAGAAAAAGTGTGGGCTACTCTGCGGTCGCAAATGCTCAGGGCCTCACCGGCTACTGTGGCCATTGCTGGATAGGTTACAGGACGTGCACTGCGCGATTGTGCTGTACAAGTTTTTTCCCTTCGGCGGGATGCAGAGAGACTGCCTGCGAATAATTGAAGCACTGCTCGCGGCGGGGCACCGGTGTACTATCTACTGCATGGACTGGGAGGGAGCGTCGCCTGACGGTGCCGAAGTGCGGCTGCTGCGGCGTCGCGGTATCCGCAATCACCGCCGCTACGAGTATTTTCAATTGCAGCTTCAGGCAGCATTGATACGCGAGCCTGTCGATGTCGTTGTGGGTTTCAATAAGATGCCTGGGTTGCACATTTACTTTGCGGCGGATCCCTGCTTTGTTGAGAAAATCGCCCACAGCAGCAGTCCCGTTGCGCGGCGCGGCGGCCGCTACCGCCTGTTTCGTCGATGGGAGGCGGCCGTGTTCGAGCGCTCCGGTACGACCAAAATTCTACTTCTATGCGAAGCTCAGCGAGATGCCTACCTGCGGCACTACGACACTCCGGTGAAACGCCTGCATGTTTTGCCGCCCGGTGTGGACCGCAGCTTTTGTGAAATCGATGATAGTGCACAACGCAGAAAACGGCTTCGATCAGATATTCAGGCGGACGTTGATGAGCTTGTTCTATTGTTTGTCGGCTCCGGCTTCATTACGAAGGGGCTGAATCGAGTCATAGACGGTCTGGCGGCGCTGAGACATGAGCAGCCGAGTCTATGTGTCAGGCTGCTGGTAGCAGGTTCTGATAAGTACCGGCAGTTCGCCCGTCGCGCAAATAGACTTGGGGTTGGCAAGTCGATCGAGTTTCTGGGTGGCCGAGAAGATGTGCAAGATCTCATGTTGGCCTCGGATGTGCTTGTGCACCCGGCAATATCGGAAGCCGGGGGCGTGGTACTGCTTGAGGCCCTGGCCTGTGGTCTGCCGGTCGTAACCACAGACGTGTGTGGTTATGCGCCACATGTGTCTGCCGCACGTGGTGGTATTGTACTGCCTTCACCTTTTGATCAAGACGCCCTGAACAAAGCGATCATGCGCAACATCGACGGTGTTTTTCGCGCTGAGCGACGCGAGTCAGCGCTGCGTTATGCGCGATTGACAGATTTGTACAGCCTGCCTGCCAAGGCGGTTAAGCACATTGAAGATGCCGTTGCGTCCAACACTCTGCATGACTGAATACTATATCGGTGAGAGTGCTAGAACTGCGGGGATACCCACCGACGGCGGTGCTCAGGCTGTGCTGCGCTGGGCGCATCGAGAGGCGCTTTCGGCATCGAAGGTGGCGATCTATCGCGCCCGGGAAGGGCGTACCACGCTGCGCTTTGAATCTTCAGGGAGAGCTTTTTTTCTCAAACTCCACCGAGGTATTGGCTGGTGGGAGATTGCCAAGAATCTACTCAGGTTACGGCCTCCCGTGCTGGGGGCTTCCGTAGAGTATCGCGCGCTGGATCGACTACAAAAAAGTGATTTGCTGAGCCTGCAGGTGGTAGCGTATGCCAGCAGCGGCTTCAATCCAGCGCGACGGCAGTCTGCTCTGGTGACCGATGCATTGACGAATACGGTCAGCCTGGAGGATGTGTGCCGAAATTGGTACCGCGCACCTCCGACGAACAGAGAAAAGCATGCCATTATTCGAGCGCTCGCGCTGACTGTGCGGCGTATGCATGATCTCGGCCTGATGCATCGGGATTGCTACCTCTGCCATTTTCATCTGCACAAAGATAGCGTGCGGGAGCGCGAGCCCCGGCTTTCAATCATCGATCTGCATCGCGCACGATATCGCCCCCGAATACCGTTGCGCTGGCGTGTGAAGGACCTCTCAGCTCTGCACTTTTCTGCGCTGGAATGCGGACTCGGTGGCCGAGACTCGAAGTTGTTTGTGCGACACTACGTCAGGGGCAATCAATGCAATGCCCTGAACGGTCTACGCTTCTGGCGGCGGGTAGAGCAACGTGGCCTGCAGCTGTATCGCAAACACGGTGGCGCGGAAGTGACGCAGACAGCGACAACCGCCTTGGAAACGTCTTTACGTAATGCTGATCGGTAAACGGGGACACATGGGCCTTCGCCAGCGAAAGGCCCGCATTCTGCACGGCAGAAAGTGGGGCACGCGACTGGTGGAAGTCATGATTCGGCGGCCAGAGGGGTTGCGTCCGTGGATGTCACAGTACACAAGGATTCTAAAGAACGATGAGTATGGGCTGGTCTCCACAGCTTTGCTGCATCGGCAGCCTGTATTTGTAAAGTTCTATGCGCGCAAGTCCTACTGGCGCCGCTTCTGGGCTGCACTGCCCATAAAAAATGGACGAGCCGCACACTGTTTTCGCATTGGCCAGGACCTGGCTGCGAGAAACATTCTAGTGCCGCGCCCTATGTGCTGTGTCCGGTATCCAGACGGAGATATCCTGATGACAGAGGGCCTTGCTAATGCAATTGATATGCAGCAGTTATGGAAGGAAAATCCGACTCGTGACCGTGCTGAGCAATGTCTGCTGATGGCGGCACACCTGATTGCCGACTTGCACAACGCAGGCTACGTTCACGGTGACTGCAAGTTCAGCAATATTGTACTGAGCGGTCAGACCTGTTTCCTGGTGGATCTGGATGCAACTCGCAGGGGGGTGCGCAGACAGCATCGAGACATAGCACGCTTCACCCTAAATGCAGAAGAGCTAGCAGTTGAACCGGATCTTTTTGAAGGATTCATCCAGCGCTACCTGGCGCTGACGGGTTTACCCAGAAAGCGTCTCGAGAAGCGAGCACAGAGACGCTTGAAAAAGCTCCGCAAGCGGCATTTCTTGCAGTACGGGACTGACGCTGAGGCACTGCTTTAGTCGGTGTCAATAGCTTGTCTTATCAACCATTCTATCAAGCGCCCAGCGCAGTGCTTCGCTGGCTATTACCCCCGCCTCCACATGGGTCAACTCGCGCATTTGCGTATGCCAGGCCTTGAAAAAACGCAGTCTATCGGATTTTGAAAGGACACTAGTGGGAAGCATGTTCAGCTGCATCAGGTTCTTTAACAGCGCCCGTCCGGGGGGTGGATGCAACTGCTGATTGCGTTCGTTGTCCAACAGGGTGAAATGAAATCCGCTACCGCGATGTTCGGCAAGGACGTTACCGGGCCGCAGGTCGCCATGGACGAAACCGGTGGCGTGCAATCTGCCAATAAAGCGACCGAACTCGGATAGCAGCTGCCGGCGTATGAAAACGGTATCCCTAGTGTCTGCCGTTTTTCGAAGCCAATGCTTGATGCTTTCCCCGGGTGCCGCAAGGCTGTAGAGGTACTCACTGCCCGACGGCAGCCTGCCTGAATAAAGAGTTCTAGGCGCATCAATACCGACGTACAGGAGGGCTGCAGCGTTACGCGTTGCCCGTTGCGCTCTGCTGCCTCTGAAGCGAGCTTTGGCGTTCTCCGCGGGACTCCGCGCGAAGAACTCCTTGTAATACAGCGCCAGAGTGGCGTGATATGCGACTCGCGTATGAGGTGAGCTGGAAACGCGTTCCCAACCGTCGGGCACATAGTCATCGGCCAACTCCAGCGCCCACTGATGCAGTTGACTACGATTCGTTGTGACAACTCCTGTCATGTTCATTCTCCAGACTGTGATCAGCCTCGGATTAGCGAGGACCGCTTACCCCGACCTGTAGTCATGCGCAGGGCCACAGTATATGATACTTGCCCCGCAGGCGGGACTGGACGGCTTCAGCGCAGCATCCATGCAGGCCTGAAACGAGAGGCAGTTTGTTGAACAATAATACGTTAGTGGCGGGTGCCGGGGGACAGCTAGGTTGCGAACTGGTGCGAACCGCTGATAGCTCGAAGCAGTGTATAGCCCTGTCTCGAGCAGAGCTGGATATCGCTGATGCGAAGTCGGTGGCAGAAGCGCTGGACAGGCTGCAGCCTGATCAGGTCATCAACGCTGCAGCGTATACGGCTGTGGATGGTGCTGAGTCCGATCCGGAAGGAGCCTATCGAGGCAATGCCAGCGGACCAGCCACACTAGCGGCTGCGTGTGCAGAACGCGATATTCGCCTGATACATATCTCTACCGACTTCGTGTTCGACGGCCATGCTTCAGAGCCCTATCAACCCGGTGCTTCTACCAATCCTCTGGGTGAATACGGTCGCAGCAAGCTTGCCGGCGAGGTGGCGGTGCGTGAGACACTTCCAGATGCTTTGATCATCCGCACGGGCTGGGTGTATTCGAGCTTCGGCGGTAATTTCGTGAAGACCATGCTGAGGCTCATGGCCGATCGAGATGAGCTGGCGGTGGTCGCGGATCAGGTCGGCACACCCACTTGGGCGAATGGCCTTGCGCATGCCTGCTGGGCAGCCGTGATGCGGCCGACTGTTTCGGGCATCTATCACTGGAGCGATGCCGGCGTGTGCAGTTGGTATGACTTCGCCGTCGCCATCAATGAGGAGGCGCTCGCTCTGCAGCTGCTTGACAAGGCAACCTCTGTGTTGCCGATTCCCGCATCAGAGTATCCGACACCGGCAAAAAGGCCCGCATACAGTGTGCTGGATAAGGCCAGCTGCTGGCGAGACTTGGTGTTGAAGGGCACACACTGGCGTCGGCAGCTGCGCAACATGCTGGCGGACTTAAAGGAGATGGGCGATGGCTAGATCCCTGCTGGTAACCGGGGCAGCCGGTTTCATCGGTGCAAACTTCGTGCACTACTGGTCCGAACAGTATCCGGACGACAGCATAGTGGCTTACGACGCGCTGACCTATGCGGGCAATCTGGCTAATCTGCAGCCTCTCGATGGTCGAGCCAATTTTACGTTCGTGCACGCTGACATCTGTGATTACGCGCGTGTGCTAGACGTGCTGCGCGAGCACAGTGTCGACACCATTGTGCACTTTGCCGCAGAAAGTCATGTGGACCGATCTATCACCGGGCCGGGTGCATTCATTGAAACCAATGTGGTGGGCACGCACACCTTGTTGCAGGCAGCCAGAGAGTACTGGCTTCAGGGTGATTTAAGCCGTGAACATCGCTTCCATCACGTATCAACCGATGAAGTATACGGGAGTCTAAGTCCTGAAGCGCCCGGCTTTCACGAAGAGCAGAAATACGAGCCGAACTCACCTTATTCCGCCAGCAAAGCCGCTTCAGACCACCTGGTCCGTGCCTATCTGCATACCTATGGGTTGCAGGTGAGTACCAGCAACTGTTCCAACAATTACGGCCCTTATCACTTCCCAGAAAAGCTGATTCCGCTGTGCCTGACCAATATTCTTCGGGGGCGGCCGCTACCGGTGTATGGGGACGGCAGCAACATTCGAGATTGGCTATACGTAGAAGACCATTGTCGTGGCATTGAATTGGTCATCAATGGCGGTACCGTTGGTGAAACCTACAACATCGGCGGCAACAATGAATGGAACAATCTTGATATTGTTAATCTCCTATGCGATCAACTGGATGACCGGTTCGCCTCGGACGACACTCTGGCTGGACGATTTCCCAAAGCAGGCTGTATCAACGGCAGTGCGCGCGATCTAATAACCTTTGTTGAGGATCGTGCCGGGCACGATTGGCGCTACGCCATCGACGCCTCCAAGATCACGGGAGAGCTGGGCTACCAGCCTCATGAGAGTTTTGAAACGGGGGTACAGCGCACGCTGGACTGGTATCTTGCCAACGAGCAGTGGTGGCGACCGCTGTTAGTGCCCTGAGTCTGCAGCTGACGTTTGCCGGTAGGAGATCAGCCGGTTCAGTCAAACTTGGGCGTGTCTTCCCAGTGCAACCCTTCTGCATCTTTGGCAGATAACTGCACGCTGTCGCCTGATGGTACGGGCCACTCGATACCAACAGTCGGGTCGTCCCAGGCCAGGCTGACCTCACTCGCCGGGTGGTAGATAGCGGTGCATTTGTACATGAAATCCGCGTAGTCGGACGTGACGTAGAAACCGTGTGCGAAACCCGGCGGAACCCACAGCATGCGATGGTTCTCTGCACTGAGCGAAACACCGAACCACTGGCCGAAACTGGGTGAGCTGCGACGTAGATCTACAGCGACGTCAAATACCTCGCCAACCGTCACCCTGACCAGCTTGCCCTGGGTGTGCTCTTGCTGATAGTGCATACCCCGCAGAATCCCACGCGCCGAGCGACTGTGATTGTCCTGCACGAACGTTAGGTTCAGGTCGGCTTCGCGGAAGGTTGCATCGCTCCAGCTTTCCAGAAAGAAACCGCGCTCGTCACCGAACACCTTTGGCTCGACCACAAAAACATCCTGCAGGGGTGTTTCAATAAACTTCATGCGAACACAACTCCGTGGTCACTCAGCAGGCTCTTTAGGTAGATTCCATAACCGCTTTTCTCCAACGGCATAGCGAGCGCCAGCAGCTGTTCTTCATCGATGTAGCCCATGCGAAAGGCCACTTCCTCCGGGCAGGCAATCTTTAGACCCTGCCTTTCTTCGACCACGCGAATGAAGTTTGCTGCGTCCAGCAGGGAGTTGTGCGTGCCCGTATCGAGCCATGCGGTTCCTCGACTCATGACTTCGACCTGTAAATCACCGCGCTCCAGATACACTTTGTTGACATCGGTGATTTCAAGCTCACCCCGATGGGAGGGTTGTACGTTTTTGGCGATTTCCACCACATCGTTGTCATAGAAATACAACCCGGTGACGGCGTAATGGGACTTCGGGTTCTGGGGCTTCTCTTCGATGTCCTCAGCCACTCCGTCGCTGTTAAAACTCACGACGCCGTAGCGTTCAGGGTCTTGTACATAGTAGGCAAACACCGATGCACCGGAATCTCGGCCGGCAGCGCTGGCCAGGCGCTGGGAAAACCCCCCGCCATAGAAAATATTGTCCCCGAGCACAAGACTGGCTGGGGAGTTGCCTATGAAACGCTCACCCAGAATGAAGGCCTGGGCCAGACCATCCGGGCTCGGCTGCACGGTATAGTTGATGTTAACACCCCAGCTGGCGCCGTCGCCGAGTAGATCTTGAAAGGCCTGCTGATCCCTCGGTGTGGTGATGATCATAATGTCCCGAATGCCTGCTAGCATCAGCGTGGCCAGGGGATAGTAGATCATGGGTTTGTCGTAGACTGGCATCAGCTGCTTGCTGACGGTGCTGGTCAATGGGTGCAGGCGTGTGCCCGAGCCGCCAGCCAGGATGAGCCCCTTGTACGCTTTTATTGTCATGCAGACATACCACCTGGTGCAGATACTTAGAATTAGGGTCCTGATTATAGCCATATCAGCCGGCCCTGGGCGACTCCTGGGCGCTCGGAAGTTGCTGATTGGGGTGGATTTTTACCCTCCAGCTGATTAAAATCTAGCCCCTTTTGTCGGGCAGTTTTTGCACTTCTGTGGCCCCGCATGGGCAGTGATAGCCTCGCAAAGACACAGATCCCGGCAACCACCCGCGTTTGTCAGAAACGTTTACCGTAAAGAGGACGCCACGATCAGGCATCTGGGCACAGTGCAGGCGGACATTCAGCCTCTGGCTGGCGCGGCGAGCAGCTCCGCGCAGCCAGCGCATAATCGTCCCTTGCGCATCGCACTTTTGGGCTACAGGAGCCAGCCCTACGGTGGCGGTCAGGGCGTCTACATACGCTATTTGAGCAAGGCGCTGGTGGAGGCCGGGCACAGTGTTGACGTGATATCAGGGCCCCCGTATCCGCATCTTGATCCACGGGTTCGCCTGATTCAGGTACCCAGCCTGGATCTGTTTGAAAATGGGCTTAACTCGCTGCGTCCGCATCATTTAACGTCCATGTCCAATATTATCGAGTGGACTAGCAAACTCACCGGCGGGTTTGCCGAGCCCTATACATTTGGGCGTCGCGTGGTGAAGTATCTGCGGCGGCACGGGCACGAGTACGATCTGATTCACGACAACCAGAGCCTCAGCTATGGGATGCTGCAGCTACAGGGTATGGGCCTGCCGTTGGTAACGACCATCCATCACCCCATTACCAATGACCTGCGCATTGCCCTTAACGCCGCCAGGACATGGCGGGAGCGGCTTCTCATTCGTCGCTGGCATCGCTTCTTGAGTATGCAGAAGAGGGTAGTGAAACAGTTGCGCAACATCGTCACAGTGTCCGATTGCTCGCGCCAGGACATAGCGCGGGATTTCGGGTTGCAACCGTCGGGCATCAGTCTGGTGCACAACGGTATCTGCACCGAGACCTTTCGACCGCTGCCGGAGGTGAAACGTCAGCCAATGCGCCTGATGGCGACATGCTCTGCAGATGCGCCGTTGAAGGGGCTGAAATATCTCCTGAAAGCCTACGCCCGCTTGCTGAAATTGCACCCCGAGCTCGAGCTGCTGCTGATCAGCAAGCCGAATCCGGGTGGTAAAACCGAGCAGCTGGTACACAAACTGGGCATTGCCGATCGCGTGCAGTTCGTGAATGGTATCAGCACGGAACAGATGGTCCACTACTACGCAGAGGCGACGATAGCGGTGTGTCCCTCCGTGTACGAAGGTTTCGGTCTGCCTGCGGGTGAAGCGATGGCCTGCGGCGTGCCGCTGGTGTCTACCGATGGCGGTGCGTTGAAAGAAGTGGTTGGCGACGCCGGTGTGTTGGTGCCGGTTAAGGACGTCGATGCGTTGGTGGTAGCGATCGATGACTTGCTGCGCGATCCTGTGCGTCGACATGCTTTGAGCACCCGCGCCAAGGCCCGTATCGAACAGCATTTTTGTTGGCACGTATGTGCCCGTCAGATGGCGGACTACTACCGTCAGGTGTTGACCAGTGCAAACGGTTGATTTTGAGCACTTTCCCTTGAGGGATGGAGACGTTGTCCTCGACCTGGGGTGCGGTGAAGGACGCCATGTCATATCCGCCTATATCGCTGCCAACGTACACTCGGTGGGCGTCGACCTGAACCTTGAGGATTTGCAAACGACGCGTGACAAGTTTGCGGATTTCGATGAGCCCGCAAACGTGCACAAGTCGTTCGGGTTGGCCTCTGCCAATGCGTTGGAGCTGCCGTTCGCGGATAACACCTTCGACAAGGTGATCTGCAGTGAAGTGCTAGAGCATATACCCGACTACGCCGGCGCATTGCGGGAGATAGAGCGTATTCTGAAGCCGGGCGGCTTGTTCTGTGCGAGCGTTCCGCGGCGTTGGCCAGAAAAAATTTGTTGGGCGCTGAGCGAGGCTTACTACAAGGTACCCGGTGGGCACCTGCGTATTTTTCGCAGCGGGGAACTGCGCCGAGAGATCGAAGGGCTTGGGTTCAGCCATTACTATCGACACTGGGCGCATGCCCTACACGCTCCGTTCTGGTGGTTGAAGTGTCTGTTCTGGAAAAATCAGGACAACAACTGGTTGGTGCAGCAGTATCATCGACTGCTGGTCTGGGATCTGATGGAGCGACCGGCACTGACGAGAATTGTGGAGAGGAGCATGAACCCTGTGATGGGTAAAAGCGTGGTGATGTATTTTCGTAAGGAAGCCGCATCGTGAGTGGTCTGTACCTGAGCCGGGGCCTGTTTCCCGAAGAGTTTTTGCGGCCCACGGTGGAATTCATTCTGGATTGCCAGCAATCCAGTGGTGAAATTCCCTGGTTTGAAGGCGGCTACACCGATCCTTGGGATCATGTCGAATCTGCCATGGGGCTGTCGATTGCTGGCGAGAGCGACGCAGCGCATAGAGCCTACAGCTGGCTGGCTGAAAGACAGCTTGAGGATGGCAGCTGGTGGGCGTCTTACCGCGGTGACGCAATCGACAACCAACAGCGGCGTGAAACCAATTTTGTTGCTTACGTCGCTACCGGCGTCTGGCACCACTATCTGATCACCGGCGACCATAGGTTCTTAAAGGCCATGTGGCCCACCGTAGATCGAGCGATCGAGTTTGTGTTGTCGTTGCAATCGGAACACGGTGAAATCGATTGGGCCGTTGACGGCCAGGGCAGGGCCAAAGGAGACGCTTTGGTGACCGGGTGCAGTTCCATCTTTAAGAGCCTGGAGTGCGCCCATAACATCGCCGTCAGTTTGGGCGAGGAGCGGCCCGACTGGCTTGAGTCGCGCTCGAGACTGGGTAAAGCACTGCGCCAGAAACCCGAGCGTTTTGATCGAACCTGGGAAAGTAAATCTCGCTATTCCATGGACTGGTTTTATCCGGTTTTGACGGGGGTCTATACTGGCGCCGATGCGCGCGCTAGGCTGGCATCACGCTGGAGTGAGTTTGTCGAGGATGGCCTGGGTTGCCGCTGTGAAAAACAGGAGCCCTGGGTCACAGTCGCTGAAAGCTGTGAGCTGGTGATGGCACTGCTCGCGGCCGAAGACCACGCACGCGCGGTGGAGGTCTACAGTTGGTTGCAGCAGTGGCGACACAAGGATGGGTCCTACTGGACAGGGTACCAGATGGTCGAGGATCTTCTGTGGCCCGACGAGCGGCCGACCTGGACAGCCGGCGCGATACTGCTCGCGGCCGACGCGCTGACAGAACACACGGCCGCCGCGCGGTTATTCAGTGCGGTGGAGCTTCTCGATACGAGCGAATCCCGAGAGCGGCGGCGGCTGGTGGACTAGTCAGCCTGGACAACGCTTCACCGTCGACGAAGTAAGCCCAGAGACTCAACCCGTCCAAGCCCCTCGAACAATCCGGATGACAGCGCCATGCGATACACAGCGTGCGGTGCCTGTCCGCCTGCATAGGCATCTTCAAACACATCGTGAATGGCCAGAATGCCTCCCCGTTGCAGTTGGCCAAGCCAGCACCGGTAATCCGTCAAGGCTGCCTCGAGGCTGTGACCGCCGTCAATAAAGATCATCGATAGTGGTGTCTGCCAGAAGCGAGCGGTGGTCGCTGAATCGGAGACGATAGGGACAACGAAGTCCTGTAAGCCGGCGCGAAAGATGTTGCGCCGAAACTCGCCGAAGCTGTCGAACTCTCCCAGCCCTGCGTTGTAGAGCTCCGGATCGTGGAACATTTCTCCTTGCTGATGTTCCTCGGAGCCGCGGTGGTGATCCAGAGCGAATACCATGCTGTGCTGTTCGCGGCAGGCCAGCCCCAGATAAATGGTGGACTTACCGCAGTAGCTGCCAATCTCCAGGACCGGGCCGCTGTCGCTGACGGACCGTGCGTGCTGGTACAGAGCCTGGCCCTCTGCGGGTGCTAGAAACCCTTTGATCTGATCAATGTCGGCGGGCAGATCCGCAATCATGGGCAGGGCGTCCAGCGGCGAAAAGGCTGGGCACCGTAGCGGTTTTGGGGGAGTCTGGCAAGGGCGCTTGCGCGTCCGTACCGCGTGCTATGATTTTGGCACCATCAGCCGGAGGTTAGAACACTGCAGCTCCCACCCTTTGCCACCGCCCGATTGCTCATTGCCGGTGACGTGATGCTGGACCGCTACTACGAAGGCGTAGCCTCGCGCATTTCGCCAGAAGCCCCGGTGCCGGTCGTTAGCGTGCGGTCTACCCGAGACAGGCCGGGTGGTGCCGGGAATGTTGCCCTGAACGTTGCCGCTCTTGGGGCAAACGCGAGGCTGGTGGCCTGTGTGGGCGAGGACGAGGCGGCGGATCAGCTCGAGACGATGCTTCGGGCGGCGGCTGTAGATTGGCGAGTGATGCGACACCCCGATCGGCAAACCATTACAAAACTGAGGGTGATCAGCCAGCGCCAGCAGCTGCTTAGGCTGGACTTCGAACCGGAGCCCTGGGCACCCGGGGACACCTGGGGGGCGTCGGCGATTGACCATTTGGCCGAGGTTGACGCGCTGGTGCTGTCCGACTACGACAAGGGGACGCTGGACGGGGCGTCGTCGCTCATTTCTGCGGCCAGGAGCCTAGACCTACCGGTGTTGGTGGATCCTCGTCGAGGAGACTTCAGCCGCTATCGGGGCGCAACCTTGCTGACGCCTAACCGCGACGAGTTGGAATCTGTGGTTGGCCGCTGCGATACCGAGCAGCAGTTACTGGATCGCGGTTTGTCTCTGCTGGCGCAACTTGAACTCGGCGCTTTGTTGATCACTCGGGGTGCCGAAGGCATGACGCTGCTGTCGAGCGGCGGCCCAGCGGTGCACCTTCCAGCGCTAACCCGGGCGGTATTCGATGTGACCGGTGCCGGCGACACGGTCATTGGTGTGACTGCCACAGCCATGGCGGCGGGAGCCGAGATTGTTGACGCGGTGGGTCTTGCCAATGTGGCCGCGGGCCAGGTGGTGGCTCAGCTGGGAACGGCTGCGGTCAGCGCGGCAGAATTGACCGCGGCGCTTCAGCATCGCGGAGAGCTGCAACGCGGGGTCCTGTCCAGAGATCAGCTGCATGCAACGGTGCAAGCGGCCCGGGCGGCAGGGGAGAAGTTGGTGTTCACTAACGGCTGTTTTGACTTACTGCATGCAGGCCACGTGGCGTATCTGGCACAGGCAAAACAGTTGGGCGACAGATTGATCGTGGCGGTGAACAGCGATGCGTCCGTAACGCGCCTGAAGGGGGATGGCAGGCCGATCAACCCGCTGGCCCGGCGCATGCAGGTGTTGACGGGTCTGGCTTCCGTGGACTGGGTGGTGTCCTTTGAGGAGGATACACCCGAAGCGCTGCTCACGATCCTCGCGCCGGATGTGTTGGTGAAAGGCGGAGACTACGCGCGCAAGGAAGACGTTGTAGGTTGGGAAGTCGTTGCAGCCCGCGGCGGTGAAGTGCAGCTAGTGTCTGCGGTGGACGGATTGTCGACCAGCGCCCTCGTTCATCAGTTGGCGAGCAGTACCAGCCCTGACGCCGATAGTAAGGACTGACTAATTAAGAATGCTCCGCGCGGTGGAGACATTGTCGCGAAGGTGGTTTTCAGACAGAGTGCCGATGATGACGCTGGAGACGCCGGGGTGGCGAAGAGGAAGTCGCAGCGCGGCCCGCAAGTCTTCTGGCGCTGTCAGCGGCAGATGCCCGCTGTTTAGCACCTTCTTTAGCAGTACGCCGGTAGAAGCGTCTCGGCACGCCCGCAGAACAGGCTCCTCCTGCTGCTGTTCTGGGTTGTAGGTGGCCATGACCACATCGCAACATCCTGCAGCGGCGATGCCCCCGGCCACGGTTTTGGTGGACATGCCAATCGCCCTGACCAGCCCTTCTTGCTGCAACCGTGCCAGCGCTTCCAGTGTGCCAAGCTGCTCTATGATGCGGATGTCATCGCCATTGGAATGTATCAGGACGATATCGAGAACTTCGGTCGACAATCTCGACAGACTCGCCTCGATGGATGTGCGAATGACTCTGGGGCTGAAATCGTACCTGGATTTGCCCCCAGCGAAAGCCTCTCCGACCTTGGTACAGATCACCCATCGGTTGCGCTGCCCTTTCAGCAACTGACCAAGACGCCGTTCGCTACTGC
>JBCCYE010000005.1:0-184801 GCA_039190425.1 Pseudomonadota bacterium
ACCAAGGTCACGCTGGTTGATCACAACACCCACCCCATGTACCGACAGTTGGACGCCGCTGCAGGATCATTGCTCGCCGACGAACTGACCGCGCGTGGCATCAATCTCAGTGTGGGCAACAGCGTTCGTATGTTGCTGGGGACGCGCAGCGTCGAAGGCGTCGTGTTGAGAGACGGAACACAAATACCCTGCGATACGGTGATACTCGCCACCGGTATCGTTCCCAATCGCGACCTGGCTGAGCAGGCTGGACTGGCCTTTGGTC
This sequence comes from Pseudomonadota bacterium, assembly GCA_039190425.1. Classification (GTDB taxonomy): domain Bacteria; phylum Pseudomonadota; class Gammaproteobacteria; order Pseudomonadales; family Halieaceae; genus Marimicrobium. Next base: position 266 of record JBCCYE010000005.1, read on the forward strand.
GCGGTATCAAGGTCAACGAGTTTATGCAGACGTCGGTGGAGGACGTCTACGCGGTTGGGGAATGTTGCGAGTTTGAGGGGCATGTGTACGGTATCGTCGCCCCGGGTCTCGAGCAGGCCTCCATCGCGGTACGCCGCATTGGGGGGGAGGAATCCAGTCCTTATCGCAAGCCCCAGCTTGCGACCAGCCTGAAAGTCGCGGGCATGTCCGTGTTCAGCCTGGGTGATCCGCAGACACGGGCCAGCTTACGGACTTATACCTACAGGGAAGGGGCTACGTATCGTCGTGTAACACTGTTTGGTGCGTATATTGAAAGCATCAACGCGATAGGGGATTGGCCTGAGTTACCGGTCCTGCGCGATCTTGCCCAGCGTCGCGCCTGGATCTCTCCCGTCAAGCTGTGGCGTTTCCGCCGCACGGGTAACCTGTTCAGCGAAGGCACTTCCGTTAATGTCGGGCAGTGGGCAGACACTGCGATCGTGTGTAACTGCAACTCGGTATCCTGTGGGGATCTGCGTGCGGCGGTGGCGTGCGGAGCGAATTCGGTGCAGGCCTTGACGCTCGCCACCAAGGCGGGTGGTGGCTGTGGTTCCTGCCAGCCTCTGTTGCGGGAAATGCTGGGGAGCGGTGCGTCGCAGGAGTCGATGCCAAAGAAACCCTGGCTCAGTGGAGCGTCCATTGTGGCTGGTTTTGTGTCTCTGATAGCCCTGTGCCTGGCGATCGGTTATCCGGACACCGTGCAGCTGTCCTGGCGCTGGGATGAGCTGTGGCGCAGTTCACTCTTTAAGCAAATCAGCGGGTTCTCGATTCTTGGCCTGACCGCCGTAAGCCTGTTGGTGTCGCTGCGCAAGCGTATACCCAAGCTTAAGCTTGGAGATTTTGCGGGCTGGCGGATTGCCCACATCAGCCTGACCGTGTTGGCTCTGCTGGCGCTCGGGGTGCACACCGGTTTCCGGTTTGGCAGCAATCTCAATTTTGCACTGATGATGACCTTTCTCGGCATCGCTCTGGCCGGCGTGCTGCTGGGGGCCAGCATCGCGCTGGAGCACCGCCTCGCGCCGGCGCTGTCGATGCGCCTGCGCAGCATGGGTATCTGGGGTCACGTGCTGTTCCTGTGGCCACTGCCGGCTCTGTTGGCCGTGCATGTGTTTAAGACCTACTACTTCTGATGTTTTCTCTGGATTTGGATATGTATGCAAGTGAACAACGCAAGATTCTGGCTTCTCTGGGTTTTGTTGAGCGTCGGAATTGCGGCTTACCTTATGTTTCGTCTGCTTGGCGAGGAGACCGATAAGACCGTGTTTTTACCGGGCGCCACCAGTGACGGACACCACCAGATCGAGCTGGCGTGTAACGCCTGTCATACCGGACCCTATGCGGATCAAGACGCGTTGCAGGAGGCCTGTGAAGGTTGTCACCTGGAAACGCTCAAGGCGGCCAAGGACGATCATCCCAAGAGCAAGTTCACCGACCCGCGTAATGCGGATCGTATCGCCGTGCTTGATGCGAGGTATTGTGTGACCTGTCACGTCGAGCACAGGCCCGAAATCACCGACACCATGGGCCTGACCCTGCCCGCCGACACCTGCTTTTTGTGTCATGAAAACATCGCGGACGATCGGCCCAGCCACGAAGGCATGGCGTTCGACACTTGCTTGAGCGCGGGCTGCCACAACTTTCACGACAACCGAGCATTGTACGAAGACTTTCTGGTCAAACACATGGACGATGTTGACATCCTGTACGGAGAACAACTGTTTGTCAGTAATCTCCGAGAAATCGCCGAACAGTTACCCGACTACCCGCTGGATGCGTACCCGATCGAACCACTGAGTGCTGAGTCACAGGCAGCCCATGCGAGTTTGGACGAGGATGGCAGCATCATGCAGGAGTGGCTCGCGAGTAGCCATGCGGCGGCGGGCGTGGGCTGTGATGGTTGCCATGTTGCCGCAGCGGAAGAGGCTGCCGAATGGGTTGATAAGCCCGACCATTCTCATTGCGCGGGTTGCCACGCCGGTGAGGTAGCGGGCTTTCTGCAGGGTCGTCATGGCATGCGCCTCGATGTTGCACTGGTCGGTCGCGAACTCTCTCCTATGACCCCAGCGCTGGCGCGTTTGCCCATGAAAGAAGATGCGATGCATGAGACGCTGGATTGTCAGTCCTGCCATGGCGCGCACAGCTACGAATCACGCACCGCGGCTGTTGACAGCTGTCTCACCTGCCATAACGACGAGCATTCACTGGCGTATTTAGACTCCCCGCACGCCGAGCTGTGGCGTGCAGAGATGGACGGCAGTGCACCGCCAGGGACGGGCGTCAGCTGTGCAAGCTGTCACATGCCGCGAGTCGACAAAGACTATTTCTGGGGCACTTTCGTGCACTACGAGGTTCAACACAACCAGTCGGCGAATCTCCAGCCGAACGAAAAAATGTTGCGTCCCGTCTGCATGAACTGTCACGGACTGGGTTTCGGTATCAACGCGCTGGCAGATCCCGAACTGATCTTGAACAACTTTGCCAACCCGCCCTCGGTACATATCGAGAGCATTGATCTTGCCAGGCAGCGCGTCGAGGCGCCCTAGCGATGTCACTTTTATCATGATCAACCGACAGGAGAATGAATCATGAAAACACTACGTAAGCTCACCCTGACCACAACGCTGGCGGCCGCGCTGGCCGTGCCGACTGGAGTGCACTCCGCCACCGCGGAGACGCCCATGTTCACGCCCCAGCAAATGACAGACTGGCTGCACTTGGTGATGTCATCTGATCGGACCGTGTATACCCGGCTGATCGTCAACCGGTTGCAGAACAAGGAAAAAGTGATCAAGGCCAGCGAGCACTTCGAAGACGACAAGGCGCTGGTATTACCGGCCCAGATGTTCCGCTTCGGATCGGAAATGGTCGCCGAGCAAACCGATGACTTCTCATACTCGCTGCTATCGGAGTGGCCCATTAACAAACAGAACGCGCCGCGAACCGACGTAGAAAAGGAAGGCCTTGCCTACATCGCCGCGAACAAAGGTGAGAACTTTTACGCAACGGAAGAACTCGGCGGCAAAACGTACTTCACTGCGGTGTATGCGGATACGGCCGTTGCTCCAGCCTGTGTCAGCTGTCACAACGACCACAAAGATACGCCGCGCAGTGATTTCAAGCTGGGCGACGTGATGGGCGGCGTCGTTATTCGTGTGCCGATGTAAGCCTGCTGCTCTGGTCTTTCTGGGCGTGCTCACTGCCGCGGTTTCGGCCGAGGACTACCCGGAGTATCCCGGCGAGGGTCTGGAGGTGGGCCGCTCTGTATGGATCGCAAACTGTGAGGGGTGCCACGCCTACGGCGTGGCGGGAGCACCCCTGGCAGGCGACGCCGGCGTGTGGGAAGCGCGGATAGATCAGGGTAAGGACGTGCTCTACGAACACGCCGTGGAGGGATTCTTTGGTCCGCTTGGGACCATGATGCCGCCGCGTGGAGGAAACGATTCACTCAGCGATGAGGAAGTGCAGGCTGCGGTGGACTATATGGTCCGCCTGGTGGAGCCCCCATCGCAATAACCTACGGAGAAAACGCTAATGACACCTGAACAAGTAACGCTGGTAAAAGACACCTGGGCACAGGTCAAGCCTATAGCGGATCAGGCGGCCGAGCTCTTTTACGGTCGGCTGTTCGAGCTGAATCCGGATTACAAAGCCCTGTTCAAAGGTGACATGACCAATCAGGGAAAAATGTTGATGTCGATGCTGAACACGGCGGTGGCTTCGTTGGACAGGCTGGAGACAATCGTCCCCGCCGTCCAGGCGCTTGGGCAGCGGCACGTCGGCTACGGTGTCAAGGATGAAGATTACGATACGGTCGGTGAGGCCTTGCTATGGACGCTGGGGCAAGGCCTGGGTGACGGTTTCACAGAGCCGGTCAAGGAAGCCTGGACGGAGACCTACACCACGCTTGCCTCGGTCATGATCGAGGCCAGTAAAGAACAGGTCGCGTGAAACTGTCGCGTGAAACGGTCGCGTGAAACGGTCGCGTGAAACGGTCGCGTGAAACGGTCGCGTGAAACGGTCGCGTGAAACGGTCGCTCGGTGGGTTGGCGAACTCGAAGTGGAAGGCAAACTGCGCTATCGACAGCAGCTTGGCTGTCCCTTCTGGTGCGCCGCGCACCAAAGCGGTGATGTTCAGCCGCTGTGCACTGCAGTTTCGGATTCTTGGATACGTTTAAGAAGTCTTTGAGACGTAAAGAAACGCCAGTCTATCGAGGTTTGGCTCGATAGTTGCTAGGCGCAGGGGGGCGTAATTCCCTGACAGGCACGACGCCCCATCATCTGACATTAGGAAGGATTATTTATGAGAAGTTTCAGATACACGCTATTGTCCGCGTCCCTGGCGATGGCCGTGACGCCCTCGCTACAGGCGGAGGAAGTCAAAAGCGCTAATTCGCTCAAGGAGATGGTCAGTGAAGGCACGGCGAGCCTGGACTTTCGCTACCGTTACGAGTACGTCGATCAAGCGAACTTCAGCAAGAACGCCAAGGCTAATACGCTGCGCTCGCGACTGAAGCTGGTTTCAGCACCGATGAACGGTGTCTCGTTCCTCGTGGAGTTCAGTGACGTCACGGATTTCGGCAACGATTTTAACTCCACCAACAATGGTCAGACCGATTTCCCCGTCGTGGCCGATCCTGAAGGTACTGAGATCAATCAGGCGTTTATCAAATACGCTACCGAAGGCTTTGACGGGATTGCCGGTAGACAGGCAATCAACCTCGGTAATCAGCGCTTTATCGGTACCGTTGGCTGGCGTCAAAACGAACAGACCTATGACGGTGGGCGAATAGTCTGGACGGGCGACACAAGCTTGAAAGTGGATTTGTCCTACATCGGCAAGGTCAATCGTATCTTTGGTCCGGATGACGGTCCCGTGCAGCCCGCAGAATTGAAGGGTGATAACTTGTTCGCGCGCGTTGATTGGGGGATTCTCGAAAACCAAACGCTCACGGGTTTCGCCTATCTGCTGGACATCGATGACGTCGACAAGTACCCCGCGGGGCGTAGCGTCGACAATTCAACCGATACCTACGGTATTGCCTACATGGGCAAGTTCGGGCCCTTAGGCGCTCGCGCTTCTTATGCAACGCAATCCGACGCGGGCGATAGCAATCTTAACTACGATGCCGACTATTACGTGGTGGAAGGCACCATGAATATTGCCGATGTCGTTAAAGCAACGGTCGGTTACGAAGTTTTGGGTGCCGACAACGGCGTTGGTTTCAAAACCCCCTATGCGACGCTGCATAAATTTCAGGGTTGGGCTGACAAATTCCTCGTGACACCGCCTGATGGCATTGAAGACGCTTACATCGGCCTAGCGGGCAAGCTTGGGCCAGTAGCCCTGGCCGCCATATACCACGATTTTCAGGCGGAGGATTCCAGCGCAGACTTTGGAACGGAAATCGACCTCTCTGCGACCTGGCCTGTGCACGAGATGGTGTCGTTGCAACTGAAGTACGCCGACTTCGACTCGGATGATTCGGACCGCTTCGATGACACCGAGAAGTTCTGGGTAACGGTACACGTCAAGATTTGATCACCACCCTGGGGTGCCGAGACATGGGGATGTCCGGCACCTCCTTTTTACAGAGATGTAACCGAGTTTCCCCAAGCCGCCGTTCGAGGCTGCGCCAAAATGAACGTGTCCAAAATCTGTTCGCCACCGGCATGGAAGCTTTAGGTGCAATTGCGCCAAGGCGTGAACCGAGTTGGTGCACAGACTGTTTTAGGGCGCAAACTCGTTCGAAGTTGAAGCTTAACAACGTGGCATAAGCCACTGAGCAGTATAGGCAAATACGACTGTGGCATGGGAATTGTAAAGTCCTGGTCAGCGCTTGCGAAAGCGCGTTCCGGGGCTCAAATAAATCAGCGCAAGTTTGTCACCAAGCTTTCGTTGGCACTTCTGACACGTTGAGGTATTGCATGATTGTTGAACGATTGATCGCCGCTACCAGCCGCCGGCTGGCACGGCTTACTGTGGGTGTTGTCCTGACCGCTGGCGCTGCCGGCGCACTGGCCGAGGTAGGACCGCCGGAGAAAGATGAACTGAAGTTTGGCTTCATCAAACTGACCGATATGGCGCCCCTCGCCGTGGCCTACGAAAACGGCTATTTCGAAGACGAAGATCTGTACGTCACCCTGGAAGCTCAAGCGAACTGGAAAGTGCTGTTGGACGGCGTCATTGATGGCCAGCTGGATGGCGCCCACATGCTCGCGGGTCAGCCCCTGGCCGCGACCATCGGCTTTGGTACGGAAGCCCACATTGTGACGCCCTTTTCAATGGATCTGAATGGCAACGGAATCACTGTCTCCAATGCAATCTGGAAGGAGATGAAGAAGAATGTCCCCCATGATGACGATGGCAAGCCGATTCACCCTATCAAAGCGGACTATCTGAAGCCCGTAGTTGATGCGTATATTGAGGAAGGTAAGCCCTTCAATATGGGCATGGTGTTTCCGGTTTCTACGCACAACTATGAGCTGCGTTACTGGTTGGCGGCCGGTGGAATCCACCCGGGCTATTACGCGCCTTTGAAAGGCGACATCAGTGGGCAGATCGACGCGGAGGCACTGCTATCGGTGACACCCCCGCCGCAGATGCCGGCCACTCTGGAAGCTGGCACCATCTACGGATACTGCGTGGGAGAGCCCTGGAATCAGCAGGCGGTGTTCAAGGGTCTTGGTGTGCCCGTGATCACGGACTTCGAGATTTGGCCGCAAAACCCGGAGAAGGTCTTTGGCATGACCAAAGAGTTTACCGAAAAGTATCCGAACACGACGGTTCGTGTCGTAAAGGCACTCTTGCGTGCCGGCAAATGGCTGGATGAAAACGACAACGCCAACCGACCCGCGGCGGTAGAGATATTATCTCGACCCGAGTACGTGGGAGCCGACTACGACGTCATCGCAAACTCCATGACGGGCACCTTCGAGTACGAAAAGGGCGACAAGCGCGCCGTACCGGACTTCAACGTATTTTTCCGGTATTACGCAACCTATCCCTACTACTCCGACGCGGTCTGGTATCTGACACAGATGCGTCGCTGGGGTCAGATACCCGAAGAGAAAAGCGACGACTGGTATTTTGAAATGGCGAAGGAGGTGTATCGTCCAGACATCTATCAACAGGCTGCGGAAGAGCTGATTGCGGAAGGCAAGATGAAAGCGTCTGACTTTCCGGACTTTTCAGCTGAATCTGGCTTCAGGCCGCCCGCAACCGATTTCATCGATGATGTTGTGTACGACGGTACCAAGCCCAACGCTTATCTGGAGGAGTTTCCGATCGGTCTGAAAGGTCAAGATAAGATCTAGACGCCGGTACACAGGCAAGAGGAAGAGACAGACACATGTCCGAAGCAGTGGTGAAAGCAACACCTGAGCCGGATCGATTCGATCTGATGGTAAGCAAGCTGAGCTCACCCGGGTTTACCGAGGGGCTTGTGCTGCCTCTTGTGGGCATCCTGGTGTTTCTCATGGTCTGGCAGTTTTCCGCCAGCCGCATTAACACTTCACTGGGCCAATTTCCGGGCCCAGTGGAGGTTTGGGACCAAGTAAAAAATCTGTCGGCCGAGCACGACAGAGAGCGCGATAAGGAGGCCGCGTTTTATCAGCGTCAGGAAGACCGCAACGCCAAGAAACTCGCCGAAGACCCGGACGCCACGATCAAGTGGCGCAAATACACTGGCAAGGCCACTTTCGTGGATCAGATTTTTACCAGTCTGGTGACCGTGGCGACGGGCTTTTTGATAGCCAATCTGATCGCCATTCCGCTGGGGATCCTGTGTGGATTGAGCGCTGGAGTGTACAAGGCGTTCAATCCGATCATCCAGGTCTTCAAGCCGGTGTCGCCACTGGCGTGGTTGCCATTGGTGACGATGGTCGTCAGTGCGACCTACACCGTGGACGATCCGATGTTTGAGAAGTCGTTTCTCAACTCAGCTATCACGGTAGCGCTGTGTTGCCTATGGCCTACATTGATCAATACGACCGTGGGGGTGGCAAGTATCGATCGCGATTTGATCAATGTCAGCCGGGTCATGGCACTGTCGCCCATGACGCACGTGCGTAAAATTGTGATTCCGGCGGCCATTCCTTTGATGTTTACCGGACTGAGGTTGTCTCTGGCGACCGGCTGGATGGTTCTGATTGCAGCGGAAATGCTTGCGCAAAATCCGGGGCTGGGAAAGTTCGTTTGGGACGAATTCCAGAATGGCAGTTCCAACTCACTCGGGCGCATCATGGTCGCTGTCCTAGCCATCGGCGCCATCGGTTTCCTGCTTGATCGGCTGATGCTGATGTTGCAGCGGCGGGTTACGTGGGACAAGCAGGCAATCTTGAGATAAGCGCGGGCGCGAGGAGAATAGCATGGCGGCAAGTTATCTGGATATTTCCAGCGTCGGTATTGAGTTCGACACTAATGGGCAAAAGTTTCGTGCTCTGCGTGATGTCAGTTTGAAAATGGAAAAAGGGGAATTTGTGTCCCTAATTGGTCACTCCGGCTGCGGTAAGTCGACAGTGCTGAATATTGTTGCCGGACTGTATCGGTCAACGGAGGGTGGCGTTATTCTCGAGGGGGAGGAGGTTACCGAACCCGGCCCCGACCGGGCGGTTGTTTTTCAACACCATTCCCTGATGCCCTGGTTGAGCGTTTACGACAATGTCGCATTGGCAGTGGATCAGGTTTTCCGCAAAACGATGAGTCGGAAGGAGCGCCGTGAGTGGATTTTGCATAATCTTGAGTTGGTGAATATGGATCACGCTTTGGACAAGTTGCCCGGAGAGATCTCCGGCGGTATGAAGCAGCGAGTAGGGATTGCACGCTGCCTCTCGATGCAACCCAAAGTGTTGCTCATGGACGAGCCTTTCGGTGCACTGGACGCGTTGACCCGCGCTCAATTGCAGGACTCTCTCATGGAGATTCAGGCGGACCTGGGTAATACGGTGATCATGATTACGCACGATGTGGATGAAGCGGTGCTGCTCTCTGATCGGATTGTCATGATGACCAACGGACCTGCGGCAACCATTGGCAAGGTGCTGGACATTACGTTGGATCGCCCCCGTGATCGGCTTGAGTTGGCGGAGGATTCGGACTTTGTGCATATGCGGCAACAGGTCCTGGAGTTCCTTTATGCTCGTCATGACGACGAGGATGACGCACTAACCAGTGCGGCTGCGGAGGGTGAGGCGGAGTCTGACCGAACCGCCTCGCTGGTCAGCTTGGAAGCAAAACGTAAATCCTCCGGCACGGAAGCCGCCTGATCTAGGGGGTGTTGGCGCCCATCGAGATGCGCAGATTTCTGCGCTTATCGATGCGGGCCCCGGCTGGGCTCCGCCGGAAAGCCCTTTGGCCGAATCGACTCGGAAATTATCTCACTCAGGCCACCTACCAAGCAGCTCCGGGCGGTACCGAGGTCTGCCGCGTCAGCGCCTGCCCGGCTACAGTCACAGCAGCTTTCTCGATTCGTTGCACAATCTGCAGGCTAGACTGATAATGCACCCGTCGCGAAGGTGGTAACCGGCCTACGGGCCGCTTATCCAACGCTCAGCTCTGCAAGGTCTATCTATGGCTACCCGGTACGACACAGCACGTCCAATTTCTATCCTAGGCGAAGAGTACCGTATCTACCCCTTCGCTGAACTGGGTGACGCGGATAGGACGAACACACTGCCGTACTGCCTCAAAATTCTACTCGAGAATCTCCTGCGCCACGGTGATCAAGACTACGTCACCGATGATGACGTCGAGGCGTTGTTGAATTGGGATCCACAGGCGGAACCCTCACAGGAGGTGGCCTTCGTGCCCGCGCGCGTGCTACTGCAGGACTTTACTGGCGTGCCGGCCATTGTTGATCTTGCTGTGATGCGCGACGCCATTGTTGAGCTTGGCGCCGAAGCGAGCAAGATCAATCCGCAATCACCCGTCGACCTGGTGATCGACCACTCCGTGAGTGTGGATCATTTCGGCGTACCCGATGCCCTCGAGCGCAATACAGAAGTGGAAATTCAGCGCAATATCGAGCGCTACCGTTTCCTGCGTTGGGGGCAGCAGGCCTTTGACAACTTTACCGTGGTGCCGCCAGGTACTGGCATTGTCCATCAGGTGAATCTGGAGTATCTCGCCCGAGTAGTCTTTGACAATGACGAAGGTGCGGTGCGCACCGCCTACCCGGATACGCTTGTAGGAACCGATTCGCACACCACCATGATCAACGGATTGGGTGTACTTGGGTGGGGCGTAGGGGGGATCGAAGCGGAGGCTGCAATGCTCGGCCAGCCCGTCACGATGCTGATACCGCAGGTGGTGGGATTCCGCCTGTCAGGTACTTTGCCAGAGGGGGCGACCGCGACGGATCTGGTTCTCACGGTCACCGAACGTCTGCGCGCGCACGGTGTGGTGGGTAAGTTTGTCGAGTTCTTCGGGCCGGGACTGACGGCTCTGAGCCTGGCCGATCGAGCGACTATTGCCAACATGGCTCCCGAGTACGGAGCAACGTGTGGGATCTTTCCCGTGGATGAGGAGACCATTCACTACCTGCGCTTAACCGGGCGTGGAGAAGCGCAGTTGACACTCATTGAAACCTATTGCCGCGAGATGGGCCTCTGGCACGACGTCCAAACACCCACAGCACGTTACAGTGCGCTCTTGGAGTTGGAGTTGGCAGACGTCGTACCTTCGATTGCCGGCCCCCGGCGTCCTCAGGATCGCATTGCGTTGGTGGATGCCAAACGCATGTTTGGGCAAGAACTTCAGTCTTACCGGGATCTTCACGTCCAGGACGTCTCCGAAGCCGACTGGTCTGAGGAGGGCGGTGCAACGACGGAGCAGCCCGCTGCCTTCACCGGCGTTCTCGTTGACCGTGCCGAGCAATCGTTTCGACTCGAACATGGAGCGGTGGTCATTGCCGCCATTACCAGCTGTACCAACACCTCTAACCCCGCTATCCTCGTCGCGGCGGGCCTGGTGGCTCGCAAGGCGCGCCAGCTTGGGCTGGTGACTCAACCCTGGGTCAAAACGAGCCTGGCGCCTGGTTCCAAAGTGGTCACCGCCTATCTTGAGAAAACCGGCTTGCTGGAAGATCTCAACGCGCTGGGTTTTCACCTGGTTGGTTACGGTTGCACGACCTGCATCGGCAACTCCGGCCCGCTACCGTCGGATATCAGTACCGCGGTTCGCGATGGCCAGCTATTGGTGACTTCGGTACTTTCAGGTAATCGAAATTTTGAGGGTAGAATTCACGCCGATGTGCGTGCCAACTACCTGGCGTCGCCGCCACTGGTCGTCGCCTATGCGCTGGCGGGCAATATGTTGTGCGACTTGAACGCAGACGGACTCGGCACGGCAACTGACGGCAGCCCCGTCAAGCTGGCAGAAGTGTGGCCATCGGCCGAAGAGGTCAATCACCTGGTCGCCACCTGTCTGGACGCACAGATGTTCCGGGACCGATATGCAGACGTCTACACCGGTAACGCCGTATGGAATGACTTGCCAGTGGCCGATGGCGAGCGTTTTGACTGGCCCGATTCAACCTACGTTCGCAAGCCAACGTTTTTTGATGGCATAGCGCTACAGGAAAAACCGCTGCAGCCTGTGGAGCGTGCACGGTGCCTCGTCAAGGTCGGTGATAGTGTCACTACCGATCATATCTCTCCGGCAGGATCCATAGCCCTCGGAAGTCCCGCGGCGAACTACTTGCAGGAGCACGGCGTTGCGCAACAGGATTTTAATTCTTATGGTTCACGCCGTGGCAACCATGAGGTCATGGTGCGTGGGACATTCGCCAACGTAAGGCTGCGCAATGAACTCGCGCCCGGTACGGAGGGAAGTTGGACCACCTGTTTCATCGACGGTCAGCAGGTATCAATATTTGAGGCTTCGGAGGCCTATCGCACCGCGGGGGTACCTTTGGTCGTTATGGCGGGTAAGGAGTACGGCACCGGCTCCTCGCGCGACTGGGCTGCCAAGGGTCCTTACCTGCTGGGCGTAAAGGCGGTTATCGCCGAGAGCTTTGAGCGTATACACCGTTCCAACCTTGTTGGCATGGGTATTCTGCCGCTGCAGTTTCTGGCAGGTGAGAGTAGCGCTTCACTGGGACTGTCGGGAGAAGAAACGTTCACTATTCCGGTGATCAAACGCGGACAACGTCGAGTGGACGTCACGGTGCAAGGCGGTGCGGCCGGCGACGTGAGCTTCGAAGTGATCGTGCGTATAGACACGCCCAACGAGTTCAGCTACTTCGCCAGTGGTGGCATTTTGCCCTTCGTACTGCGCCGCCTGGCTGAAGCGCAATAGACCGGAGGATGTTCCCCGCAGAGGCCGCGGGCTGACCATGCGAGCACTGGTGTTTACCGATTTGGATGGCTGTTTGCTGGATCACGACAGCTACAGTTTTGATGCCGCGCTACCTGCTCTGGATCGACTCGACGAGCTACAAATACCGGTAGTGTTTAATTCGAGCAAGACGAAAGCAGAAATGTTGTCGCTGCGGCGTACCTTGCGCAATCAACACCCGTTTATTAGTGAAAACGGTGCCGGCGTTTTCATGCCCTTGCATTACTTTGAACAGCAACCGGCGGGTACCAAGTCCCTGGATGATTTCTGGGTACGTGAGTTTGGCGTCAGGCGCAGCGACTGTCGACAGGTCCTGGACCGGCTTCGGGTGCCTTTTCAAGGACAGTTCACGGCATTCTCCGATCTCGACACTCAGGGCATAGCGCAGCTGACAGGGCTGGACGCCGCCGCTGCGCAGCGCTCAGCACAGCGCGACTTCAGCGAGCCGGTCCATTGGCTAGGAGACGAAGCAGGCCGGCAAAAATTCGTAGATGCCGTAAGGGCAAACGGTTTACAGACCCTCCAGGGCGGACGTTTCCTAACGCTCGGTGGTGCCGCCAATAAGGGTGCCGCGATGACCTGGCTGAGGGCGCAATACGCCCGGGCTTGGCGCGATCAGGACATCGAAGTGCTGGCCATTGGGGATAGCGGCAACGATGTTGACATGCTGGAAGCGGCGTCACATGCACTACTGGTGCGCTCGCCCGCGCATGCGCTGCCCGCACTGCGTCGGGACCCTGACACGATTACGGTGTCCGATCAAACCGGGCCTGCGGGATGGGCAGAAGGCGTTGTACACTGGTTAGATAACGTTAACAGCGAACAAAGCATCTAGGAGAATAATGGCTGATTTCTATCAGAACGGTATCGTCACCACCCTCCACAACCTTTCCAATCGGTCGGTTGGAGAGCTGGAGTCCGAGCTCAATCAATTTGCAAAGTCGCGGCCGCTCGGACTGATTTTGCCCTCCCTATTTTCGGAGCTGGAAGGCGACGCTTTGCCTGAAATCGTGCGCCATCTAGGTCAGGTGGGTTATCTGTCGCAGGTTATAATTGGTCTGGACATGGCCAGCGAGTCACAGTTTCGCCATGCGGTGAGCTTTTTCAGCGCGCTACCGCAGCCGCACCGGATCCTATGGAACGATGGGCCGAGGCTCAGAGCGCTGGATGCGGAGCTCGTGGATCTGGATCTAGCGCCACGGGAACTGGGCAAAGGTCGCAATGTCTGGTACTGCATGGGGTACGCGCTATCCACCAAGTCAGTAGAGTCGATTGCGCTGCACGATTGTGATATCACGACCTATGATCGTTCTCTGTTGGCACGGCTGATTTACCCGGTTGCCAATCCGCGCTTCAACTACGAATTTTGCAAAGGGTACTACGCTCGCATTGCTGAAGGGAAAATCAATGGTCGGGTCAGTCGACTCCTGGTCACCCCGTTGCTGCGATCGTTGAAGAAAACCCTTGGGACCAGCGAGTATCTCGAGTACATGGACAGCTTTCGCTATCCTCTGGCCGGAGAATTTTCCTTTCGCATCGATGTACTCAACGATATCCGTATCCCATCTGACTGGGGTCTTGAGATTGGTGTGCTGTCAGAGATGTACAGAAACTATGCCAACAATCGCCTGTGTCAGGTCGACATTGCAGACATCTACGACCATAAGCATCAGGATCTCTCGGCGCAAGACGACGCCGGGGGTTTATCGCGAATGTCCATCGATATTTGCAAGGCCCTGTTTCGAAAGCTGGCCACCCGGGGAGCTGTGTTCGATTCCGGGACGTTTCGCAGTCTGAAGGCCACTTATTATCGGATCGCGCTCGATTTTGTTGAAACCTATTATAACGACGCGCTGATGAACGGCCTGAACCTCGATATTCACAGTGAAGAAAAGGCTGTAGAACTGTTTGCCGAGAACATTATGAAGGCAGGCGAAGCGTTTTTGGAAAGACCGATGGAGCGACCATTCATACCGACCTGGAACCGGGTCATGAGCGCCATGCCGGACTTTTTACAACGGTTGCGAGATGCAGTGGAGGATGACTGGAGAGACTATGGCGGCAGTCACTGATACAACGTCTGACCGTGAGCTCCTGACACAGATCGAGCATCACCTTTCGCTGATTTACGCGGGGATTCTTGCCGAAGAAGATCTACCGCAACTGGCGGTCAGGCTCGCCGATACTTTGCGGCTGGGTCAAGGCGGTGAAAAACCCGAGGGGCAGGCCAATCATTGGTCTCAGGAAGACGCCTACGTCATCTCCTACGGAGACAGTTTCCAGTCTCCCGAGGAGGTGCCTCTCGAAACCCTGAAGAACTTTCTCGACACCTATTGTCATGACGTTATCAGCGGAGTTCACATTCTGCCTTTTTTTCCCTGGAGCTCCGATGATGGGTTCGCCGTCATCGATTACTCCAGTGTCAGCGACGGACTCGGGGATTGGGAAGACATCAGTCAGATTGCCGAGAGCTATGATCTGATGGCCGATCTTGTCATCAATCATTGTTCTAGTCGCGGGCCTTGGTTTCAGAACTTCCTGTTGGGTCGTGATCCAGGGCGGGGTTACTTTTATACCGCTGACCCCGATTCTGACCTGTCGGCGGTTGTTCGCCCGCGCACCTCACCCCTTCTCAGAGAGGTGGAAACCAGCGAAGGGAAACAGTACGTCTGGTGCACTTTTAGCTCTGATCAGGTAGACCTGGATTTTCGTAACCCCGCAGTACTGTGTGAGTTCGCAGGCATTATTCGCCACTACCTTGATATGGGTGTACGAGCTTTTCGCTTCGATGCGGTCGCATTTCTTTGGAAACAACCCGGCACCAGCTCTCTGAATCTGCCCGAGACGCACGAGATCGTCAGGCTGCTGCGTTTACTGATAGAGCATGCTCGCGCCGACGCACTGATCATTACCGAAACCAACATACCCAATCGCGAGAACCTTGCCTATTTCGGAAACGCTAACGAGGCCCATTGGGTCTACAACTTTTCTTTGCCGCCTCTGTTGCTGAATACTCTGATCACTGGCGACTGCAGCTATCTGAAGCAGTGGATGATGAGTATGCCACCAGCCCGCAATGGCACGGCATACTTTAATTTCATTGCATCCCACGACGGTATCGGTTTGCGCCCCACTGAGGGTTTGCTCACGGACCTGGAAATTGATCGCCTGATTGCCACCATGCAGGGTTTTGGCGGACAGGTTTCATGGCGTGCTCTGGAAGGCGGAATTGAGAAGCCCTACGAAATCAATATCTCCCTATTTGACGCGCTCAAGGGTACCGTGGACGGGCCAGATGAACATGGCTTGCAACGTTTTCTTTGTGCTCATGCGATTATGCTTGCCTTGGAAGGTATCCCAGGAATCTATGTTCATAGTCTGCTGGGTACACGGAATGACCAAAAGCGGTTTGAGAATAGCGGACACAAGCGGGCGATTAACCGCCATCAGTGGCAATACAGCGAGCTGCGTGGGCACCTGCAAAGTGCTATGTCGCAACATAGAGCAGTCTATGAGGGCATTCATCGTCTGCTGACCGTCCGTCGAAACCAGGCCGCTTTCCATCCAAATGCCACCCAGTTCACGCTGCACCTGGGCACAGAAGTGTTTGCCTTCTGGCGGCAGAGCATCGACAGAGACCAGAGCATTTTTTGTCTCAACAACGTGTCCAGCCATAAGCAGGTGGTTGCACTGCAGGACATTAACCTGATTGACGATCAGCACTGGTGCGACTTGATCAGCGGAACCGTCTATACGGAACCCGGCGGCGACGTGGAGCTGGCTCCGTACGAAACGCTGTGGATTTCCAACGTACCTGCTCACCAGTGACGTCCAGGCAATAGTGACGCTTACGCGCCAGCTGTGTGAGCTGGACAGGCTTTGAGCCCCCACTGTATGCTTTGCCCCCTCATTGATCAGTCGAAATAAGAAAGCGTCAGGAAGCACTGAGCTATGATGAGTTTGATCTTCTTTCTCTACCTGGCAGCGATGGTGCTGGCGCTTGTCCGGCGTCGTCAGCAGGCTGTGGCCTGCTTTGTGGTGGCGCTGATCGTGAGCCTGTTCTGGTTTCGACACCATGCGACCGACGCCCTGGATATCCTGCTGTAGGTTGCCTTATGTTTGCTTTGTTTGCTCGTTTTCTTAACACCCTCGGGATCCTGGCCGTCGTATCGGTGCTAGCCCTGGCCCAGGCAGCACAGTTCTTTCAGCACGACCTGCCGTGCCCTTTGTGTCTGCTGCAAAGGGTTGCCTTTGTTGGCGTTATGTTCGGTCTCATGCTCAATGTTATCTACGGGCCCCGTCCAATGCACTACAGCCTGAGCATGCTCGCGGCACTATTCGGTGCCATGGTGGCCTTGCGCCAGGTGAGCTTACATGTGATTCCAGGGACCTTGCCTTTTGGCTCGAGCTTTTTCGGCTGGCACTTCTATACCTGGTCCTTCGTGGCCTTTTCCGTAGCTCTGGTTGTCTTGGCCATCATTGCGGGTCTGTCCTGGCAGTATGAAAATCAGCAGGAGGCAGACTTCAAGCAAGTGACGGGCTTTCACCGACTGGTCATCGGGCTGGCCCTGCTGATGGTGCTGATGAACGCGGTGACGACGTTCGTACAATGTGGCGTGGGCGTGTGCGTCACCGATCCCAAGGGCTATGTATTATTGGGAACCGAAACCGGGGACGGGCATTGACAGACCTCTGGGCTTCAGTATTGCGCGGCCAGTGCGTGTCGCACGGCCGGTTGTACCCCGGTTGGACCGTGACTTAAGCTGGTGGTGACATTAGTGTCGTGAGGGCAAACTGTATGCAAGGACCTCTCTCCGGAATTCGAATTCTAGAACTGACCACAACGGTGGCAGGGCCAACGGTGGGAATGATTCTGGGAGGTCAGGGTGCCGACATCATCAAGATTGAGCCACCAGGAATCGGTGACTTGGGTCGTTTTATGGGTGATATGCGCGGCGGCATGTCATCCATGTTTGCCACCTTGAATCGCAATAAGCGCTCGTTGGTACTGGATCTCAAACAGACGAGTGAGATGGCCGTGTTTCGAGAGTTGGCAAAGACGGCCGATGTGGTGCTTGAGAACTACCGCCCTGGCGTGGTTGAAAAGCTCGGCATCGATTACGCGACACTGTCAGACGATAATCCACGCCTCGTTTACTGCTCCATAAGTGGCTACGGGAGCAGCGGTCCCTACAGGCATCGTCGGGTGTACGACCCGCTCATTCAGGCAACGGTGGGAGCCAGTGCAGAGCAGGGTGGTGAGCGGGCCCAGAACATTCGTTCTGTTGTATTTGACAAGGTATGTGGCTATACAGCCGCTCAGTCGATCACGGCCGCGCTGTTACAGCGCGAGCGCACCGGACGGGGCGGCCATCTGGATATCTCTATGCTGGGCGCGGCGCTTTACTTTCAGTGGCCGGATGTTATGTGGTCCCATACCTATCAGGGAGAGGGTGTTGTCAGCGGTGGACCGCTGGCTGACTGGTTCAACGTTTTTTCTGCCGCCGATGGTGATATAGCGATTGTTTTGATGGTAAGCGATGGGCTCTTCCAGCTCTGTTGCGAGGCGCTTGGCTTGGAGCTGCATCTGGATGAGCGCTTCGCCAGCTTTGCGTCGCGGCTTGCTAATCGGCCGGAGTTGCAGCGGTTACTGGACACTGCTCTGTCGAGCTGGACGGTGGCTGAACTGGTGGAGACGCTCGATAGACTGGAGGTGCCGGTGGCGCCAGTGAATACGCTGGATGCTGTATTCGATGATCCACAGGTTGTGGAGCAGGGCATGATACTGGACGCTGAGCACCCAACCTCGGGGGCAATGAAGCTGGCGCGAAACCCCTGTAGTTTCAATGACAGTGAAGCTACCGCTGGGCAGCCGGCTCCTGTTCTCGGAGAGCATTCGGAAGAGATACTCACGGATTTGGGGGTTGATCGAGATGAAATTCAGCGCATGCAGTCACGCGAGGCGCGCAATCGTGCCGCCCTGGCTGACTTCCACCTGCACAATGCCCGTTAGCCCGATGGCCAATTAATGCCGGCCTGGACGATTGATAAGGAAGCGCGCTCTTTGGCATCGAGTCCATGGGTGGCGTGTGAGTTCGGCAAGCTCTGCGTCGCGGGTAGAGAGCTCGCCAGGAGGTTTGCGTGACGCACCACCACGGGTGGATGCATCAGGCTTTGAAGCTGGCGGATCGCGCCGCTGACGCGGGAGAAGTGCCGGTCGGCGCGGTGCTGGTGCTCAATGATCAGATCGTGGGTCAAGGATACAACCAGATGATCGGCGCATCGGACCCAACCGCGCACGCCGAGATTGTCGCCTTGCGCGACGCCGCCCGGCGGCTGGGTAACTACCGACTGCCTGGATCTACTCTGTACGTTACGTTGGAACCGTGCACGATGTGCGCCGGAGCTATGGTCCACGCGCGAATTGCGCACTTGGTGTTCGGTGCCCGCGAGCCGCGTGCGGGAGTGGTTTGCAGTAACGGTGCAGCACTCGATGAGTCCTGGTACAACCACCGAGTGGAGTGGACAGGTGACGTCTTGGCAGAGGAAAGTACGGTGCGGCTACAAGCGTTTTTTCGCGCTCGCCGCTAGGATGGTGGCCGCTGCTGGCTGGGCATCACTGTGCTCTGCTAAGCCTGCGCCACTCGCCGTGCGCCACTCGCCGTGCGCCACTCGCCGTGCGCCACTCGCCGTGCGTCATTCGCCGTGCGCCACTCGCCTCTCGCTAAACTTCAGCCCCAAGGTTTCACAGTGCCTGCAGTTCCATTGCTCGGACGAGCTCGGGTAAATAGCGGTCGATGCGCAGCGGCGGCAGTATCTGGTTGCCCGGCAGGTCCTGCCATTCGAGAATGTTGTAATAGTGGCGTATGTTCTGGACGTAGGTCACGGCTTCCAGTCCTCGGGCATATCCGTAACGGGTAGTGCTGTAGTAGCGACTCTTCTGCAGTAGCGGCAGCCGTTCCATGACATCTCGCCAAAGGTCGGGATTGCCCCCCTGCTGCTGTGTCAAAACGCGCGCATCCTCGAGATGGCCCATACCGATGTTATAGGCGGCAAGTGCCATCCAGGTGCGGTCGGGCTGCTCTATCCTCGAGGGAAGACGGCGCAGGATGTCTTTGAAGTATCTTGCACCGCCGCGCAGGCTCTCGCGAGGATCGAGCCGATTAACCACGCCAAGTTCGCGCGCGGTGGGCAGCGTCAGCATCATCATGCCTCGAACGCCCGTGGGTGATGTGGCTTTGGGGTCCCAATGCGATTCCTGGTAGGCCATTGCCGCCAGCAGGTGCCAGTCAAGTTGGTATTCCGTCGCAACCTGTTGAATCAATTTTTGATACGTGGGCAGACGCAGGCGCATATTGCGCATGAACGTGTGCGAGCCGACCCGGGACACACCCTCCGCGTGACCAAAGTGCTGTTCCTTGAGGCGCGCCAGGGTTCCATCTTTGCGCAGGCGTTCAATGAATTCGTCTGCCAGTACCAGCAGGCGTGTGTTGTCGGCATCCGGCGCAAGGTACCAGACCATTTCCTGCTCAGAGCTCAGATCGAATGCGACTTTGAGGCGGGGGTAGAGAGGCTGTTGCACTTCGAACTCATTGGAATCGATCAGCGCCAACTCCGCTTTCCCCTGGCTGACCAGTTCAAGTAGCTCCATGGTGTCCGCCTCGGGAATTTCTTGCCAGACGAGTTGGGGGAACTGGGACTCCCGGAGCATTTGTAAGGCCTCCGCATGACTGGAGGCGGCCAGTGTGACAATGTTCATGTCTTCGAGGTCGTCCAGGCTCCGAGGTCTGAAGGTGCCTGCGACGTAGACCACCTGGGTGATCAGTTCGTCATAGGGTATCGTGTGGGGGAACACGGCGGAGCGCTGGTGTGTCAGTGTCAGACCTGCCGCTGCCAGATCTGCTTCGCCGCGTTCGAGTTGAGAAAAAATACTGCGGAGGCTAAACGCAGGTGCGACCTTCAGGGCCACGCCCAGCTCTTCGGCGAACAGCTGCGCCAGCGCCCATTCAAAGCCGCTGGGCCCGGTTTTGCCTTGGTAATAAGTGGTTGGACCGTTGCGGCTGACCACGACCAGCTCGCCCCGGTCAATGATGTCGTCCAGTGCGTCCCTCTGGCTGCAAGCCATGACGCTGAGCAGCAGAAAAATGCTGAGCAGGCGAATTCCCATACAGAGCATTCTAGCCGTGTCTTGGCCGTTACGGGAGGCACAATTACCAGTGCGCCCACCGGGAATTACTCTTAACGTCACTTCTGCAAATGGAGTACAATGGCGCCTCCCGAAAAATACCCCCTCCTGGAGTCACACACGGCATGTTAACCCTGCGTGGTGCCGCTGCTTTATCCGCATTCAGGCAAGACAAACTTGAGCAGAAATTCGAAGCGATTCATCCACAACTTAGCTTGAAGCACGCAGAATACTGGCACTTTGCCAAGCTCCAAAGGTCATTGAGTGCAGATCGAGAATCGGTGCTGCATCGCCTGCTTACCTATGGGCCGAGCGTCGAGGTCGGCGTACAGAATTCCGATGACGACAGTGCAATGCTGCTGGTCGTGCCGCGGCCGGGTACCATTTCACCTTGGTCCAGCAAGGCGACTGACATAGCGCGCAACTGCGGTCTTGACGAGGTACAGCGTCTGGAGCGTGGCATCGCCTGGCACTTCCACATGCCGGCCGATCTCGGGGAAGACAATTATCGTGAAGCTCTGGCTCTGATCCATGACAGAATGACAGAGGCTGTATTGAACGAGCTCTCGCAAGCAGCCTGCCTCTTTGAACAAGCGGAGCCCGCGCCCATGGCGCGGGTCGATATCCTCGCGGGTGGCCGCGGTGCACTTGAGCAAGCCGACAGAAGTTTGGGCCTGGCTTTGGCTGGAGACGAGATAGACTATTTGCTGGACAGTTTTACAACGCTGAACCGCAACCCCACCGATGTCGAATTGATGATGTTCGCCCAGGCAAACTCTGAGCACTGTCGGCACAAAATCTTCAACGCGTCCTGGACCATCGATGAGCAGGACCAGGATCTCTCGCTGTTCGCGATGATTCGCAACACCCACGAGCTTGGTGGAGACAATGTGCTATCCGCCTATTCGGATAATGCGGCGGTAGTGCGAGGGCATCGAGCGGGACGCTTTTATCCCGCCCCAGAGGACGGCGAGTATCGCTACGTGCAGGAAGACATTCATCTGTTGATGAAGGTCGAGACGCACAATCATCCCACGGCGATTGCACCTTTTCCCGGAGCGGGTACTGGGGCGGGCGGCGAGATTCGGGATGAGGGAGCGGTTGGACGGGGCTCGAAACCGAAAGTGGGTCTAACGGGTTTTTCCGTGTCGAATCTCAACATACCGAACTGTCCCCAGCCATGGGAGGCGCACTACGGTAAACCGGGCCGAATTGTTACAGCGCTGGATATTATGCTGGAAGGTCCGATTGGCGGGGCAGCATTCAACAATGAGTTCGGTCGCCCCAACCTGTGTGGGTACTTCCGGAGTCTGGAGCTGGTGGCGCCTGGGCATGCGGGCCCGGAGGTCCGCGGCTACCACAAGCCAATCATGATTGCGGGTGGCTACGGCAATGTTCGCGAAGAGCACGTCGCGAAAGGCGATTTTGAGCCTGGCTCCAAGCTGATTGTGCTGGGCGGTCCCGCCATGCTGATCGGTTTAGGGGGCGGCGCAGCATCCTCCATGGCCAGCGGCGCCAGCCACGAAGATCTGGATTTCGCCTCAGTGCAACGCCAGAACCCGGAAATAGAACGCCGTTGCCAGGAGGTGATCGATCGCTGCTGGCAGCTGGGCAGGGACAATCCTATCGCGTTCATTCATGATGTCGGAGCCGGCGGGCTATCCAACGCCTTCCCGGAATTGGTGAAGGATGGCGGTCGGGGCGGGTGCTTTGAATTGCGTCAGGTACCCAGTGATGAGCCCGGTATGTCGCCCTTGGAGATCTGGTGCAATGAATCCCAGGAACGATACGTCATGGCTGTTGCCGCTGAGGATGTACCGCGCTTTGCTGCTATCTGTGAGCGTGAGCGCTGTCCGTTTGCCGTCGTGGGTGAGGCGACGGAGGCTATGCACCTATCCCTTACCGACCAACGTTTCGACGACCCTCCTGTTGATTTGCCAATGTCGGTGCTGTTTGGCAAGCCGCCGCGCATGCACAGGACTGTTAATCGCAAACGTATCGAGCATACGCCACTCACGCTTGATGTAAGCCCCGCCGACGCACTCGAGCGAGTTCTGCAGGTACCTGCGGTGGCGGCCAAGACCTTTCTCATTACGATTGGCGATCGGAGCGTAACGGGGATGGTCGCCAGAGATCAGATGGTGGGCCCCTGGCAGGTTCCGGTTGCGGATTGCGCCGTAACCGCAGTGTCCTACGATAGCTACGCGGGAGAGGCCATGGCGATGGGGGAGCGGACACCGTTGGCGTTGATTAGCGGGCCGGCGTCAGGACGCATGGCAGTGGCCGAGGCGATCACCAACATAGCAGCTGCCTCAATAGCTGATCTATCGGACGTCAAGCTCTCAGCGAACTGGATGTGTGCGGCGGGCTACGGCAGCGAGGACGAAGCGCTATTCGACACCGTGCGCAGCGTTGGCATGGAGCTGTGTCCCGAGCTGGGAATCACAATTCCTGTAGGCAAGGACTCCATGTCCATGCGCACAACCTGGAGCGATGGCGATGAGGACAAGGCTGTCACAGCTCCGATGTCTCTGATCGTCTCTGCGTTCGCACCTGTGGTGGATGTCAGACGCAGTATCACGCCGCAGCTTCAATCGCACGAAGATCAGACACTCCTACTGATAGATCTGGGACGCGGAGCGAATCGACTGGGTGGATCGTGTCTGGCTCAGGCCTGGAGCCAGCTTGGTGACACGGTACCCGATCTGGACAGTGCCGGGGATTTGCGCAACTTCTTCACGCTGGTACAGGCACTGCTCAATGATGGCAAGCTGTTGGCCTATCACGATCGCTCGGATGGTGGTCTGATGGTGACGTTGCTGGAGATGGCCTTCGCGGGTCGCTGCGGACTGGATATTGACCTGACGGGATTGTCCGGAGAGCCGCTTGCGCTGCTTTACAACGAAGAAGCGGGCGCGGTTTTACAGCTGCGTAACGAGGATCTGGCAAGCACGCTTGACCGCTGCAATGAGCTTGGCCTGGAGGGTTGTGTTCATCGGATCGGGAAAGCCCATGCTGGAGACGTCGTGCGGGTGCGGCACGAAGCTGACATTCTGTTGAATGACAGCCGTGGAAGATTGCAACAGGTTTGGACTCGCACCAGCTATGAGATGCAGGCGCTGCGCGATAATCCGGAATGTGCCCAGGAGGAATACAGGCGCAGCAATGCCGATGACCCCGGCCTCAGCGCGTGCCTCAGCTTTGATCCGGGAGAGGATGTCGCCGCTCCCTGTATCGCCAGGGGGCTACGCCCACCGATCGCGATCCTGCGTGAGCAGGGTGTTAACGGTCAGGTAGAGATGGCGGCCGCATTTGATCGGGCTGGATTCGCCACCTGTGACGTCCATATGAGTGACCTGTTGGCCGGCCGCAGGGCGCTGGCTGAATTCCGAGGCCTGGTGGCCTGCGGAGGTTTTTCCTATGGTGATGTCCTTGGAGCGGGGGAAGGCTGGGCGAAGAGCGTGCTCTTTAACGAGAGGGTCAGGGAGCAGTTCGAGGCGTTCTTCGCCCGCTCAGACACCTTTACTCTCGGCGTCTGCAATGGCTGTCAGATGGTGTCGAACTTGAAAACACTGATACCGGGGGCCGGGCACTGGCCGCGGTTTGTTCGCAACCGATCTGAGCAGTTTGAAGCACGTCTATCCCTTGTGCGGGTGGAAGAGAGCCCTTCTGTTTTGTTGAGCGGTATGGCGGGATCGCATCTGCCCATTGTTGTGGCCCATGGTGAGGGGCGGGCTGAGTTTATCGACGAAGACGCTGTGGAGGCCTGCGAACGCTCCGGGACGGTGGCAATACGCTTCTTGGAAAATAACCTGTCGGTGGCGAGTGCCTATCCGGCCAATCCTAACGGCTCACCCGCCGGCATCACTTCGCTGACCAGCGAGGATGGCAGGGCTACCATCATGATGCCCCATCCGGAACGCGTGTTTCGAACCGTGCAGCATTCCTGGGCCCCCGAGTCCTGGGGCGAAGACGGAGGGTGGCTGCGACTGTTTCGTAACGCAAGGGCGTGGGTGGATTGACGCCTTTTGCGTGCCGCGGGCACCTGTATCGGCTCGGCCGATGGTATTATTCCACGGTCTCTTTATAATGGCGCACTTTTCGGACCGCGGCGTTGGCGAGCCGCCGGAAACATCAGCTTATGTTGAATAAATACCCCCTGTGGAAGTATCTGTTGGTGCTGTTGGTGTTGGCACTGGGGTTTTTCTACGCCGCTCCCAATCTCTACGCGCCCGACCCGGCTCTTCAGATCACGGGTGAGAGCGGGTCGCAGATTATCGACGACCGTGCCGTCCAGCGGGCCCTGGCCGCCCTTGAAGCGGAACGTATTGAGTACTTCGGCGACGAGATAGCGGAGAGAGGACAGAGTGCGCTGGTTCGCCTGCGTGTGCAGGAAGAGCAACTGCAAGCACAGGCTGCGGTATCCCGAGCGCTTGGTGACGGCTTTATTGTCGCCCTGAACCTGGCTCCCACCACACCGGACTGGCTGAGTAGCTACGGTGCCCAGCCCATGAAGCTCGGCCTGGACCTCAGCGGTGGCGTACACTTCAAGTTGGAGGTAGACGTCGACGCCGCCGTAGAGCGAAGGATGGAGTTTTACGTCAACGATACCAAGCGCGCGCTGCGAGAGGCGCGGATTCGCGGTCTCGTGACCCTGACAGACGACGGTCGGGTGGAAGGACGATTCCGGACGGAAGAACAGCGCGAAGAGGCACGCAAAGTCGTGGCGGAGAACAGTCCCGAGCTCGTTCTGGATCGACAGCAGGACGGCGACAGCTGGCTTCTTTACGCTGCGATGACCGAGCAGACGCGCAGGGAGATCACCGAGTATTCGGTGGCCCAGAACCTTACCACGCTGCGGAACCGCGTAAACGAGCTGGGCGTCTCCGAACCCCTGGTCCAGCGCCAGGGCGCGAACCGAATTGTTGTTGAGCTGCCGGGTATACAGGACACTGCTGAAGCCAAGCGCATACTTGGCAAGGTGGCAAATCTAGAGTTTCGCCTGGTGGCAAACGTTGACGCCCCGCCCTCCGAGAAACAGCGCTTTGAGTATCGCAGCCCGGATCGAGCAGGCTCCAGCGAGTGGCTGCAGCGTGACGTCATCATAACCGGAGAGCGGGTTTCAAACGCGCAGGCCAGTTTCGACGAAAACGGCAGGCCGAATGTTCAGATCAGTCTGGACAGCGAAGGTGGCACGTTGATGAGTCGGGCGACCCGCAACAACATCAAGCGGCGCATGGGTGTGCTGTTTATCGAACGCAAATTCCGAACGCGCTATGAGACCGACGTAGACGGCGAAGAGGTCGTCGTAAAGATACCCTACGATGAGAAGAAGCTGCTGACGGCGCCGGTGATTCAGTCCGCCTTGGGAGCACAGTTCCAAATCACTGGGCTCGACAGTCCTCAGGAAGCCTCGGAACTTGCCTTGATGCTACGTGCCGGGGCGCTGGCTGCGCCTATCAGTTTTGTCGAGGAGCGCACCGTGGGTCCTTCACTGGGAGCGGAGAACATTCGGCTGGGCGTGAAATCGGTCCAGATAGGTCTCGCGCTGGTCGCGGTCTTCATGCTGATTTACTACCGAGTGTTTGGCATCGCGGCGGTGATCGCGCTGAGTTGTAACCTGGTCCTCTTGATTTCAGTCATGTCCATTCTCGGCGCCACGCTCACACTGCCGGGCATTGCGGGTATTGTGCTAACCGTAGGTATGGCCGTGGATGCCAATGTGCTGATCTTTTCACGCATCCGTGAGGAAGTTCGAAATGGCTTGTCCCCGCAGATGGCCATTCACGCAGGGTTCGAGCGGGCAGTTGCCACCATTCTAGACGCCAACCTTACGACTTTAATCGTGGCAGTGATTTTATACGCGGTGGGCACGGGTCCGGTGAAAGGCTTCGCCGTGACGTTGTCGGTGGGTATCGTCACCTCCATGTTTACTGCGATCATGGGCACTCGCGCTCTGGTGAATCTGTTTTACGGGGGTCGCAAAGTGGAAAAGCTGTCGATTGGCGGTAGGCAGGTGACCGCATGAACACGATCAATTTCATGGGCCAAAGAAAGCTGGCCCTGGTGTTCTCGGCGCTATTGATCATCGCTTCGATCGGGTCTCTTGCCACCAGGCAGTTGAACTGGGGGCTGGACTTCACCGGCGGAACGTTGGTGGAGGTGCATTACGACTCGACAGCGGATTTGAACGCGGTGCGCACCACCTTGGTCGCCAACGGTTACGGCGGCGCTATCGTAGTCAGTTTTGGCACCGATAGAGATGTTCTCATCCGCTTGCCGCAGGGATACTCAGATGAACAGGGTGCAGAGCTTTTGGGTATTCTGCAGCGAGAGTATGCAGGCATTGTAGAGCTTAGGCGAATTGAGTTTGTTGGGCCGCAGGTGGGCGACGAATTGCGCGAGCAGGGTGGGTTGGCGATGCTGATGGCGCTCGGATTAGTCATGCTGTACATCGCTTTCCGCTTTCAGTTTAAGTTCGCGGTTGGGGCGGTGGTCGCTCTAGTGCATGACGTGCTGATTACGCTGGGGTTTTTCTCCATTATGAACTTTGAGTTTGATCTCACGGTGTTGGCGGCCCTGTTGGCCGTGATCGGTTACTCGCTGAATGACACCATTGTTGTCTCAGATCGAATTCGCGAAAACTTCAGAAAAATTCGCCGAGCAGAACCCGTAGAGGTGATTAACATCTCACTGACGGAAACTCTAGGTCGGACCTTGGTGACATCACTGACGACGCTGCTGGTTCTGACGGCCCTCGCCGTGTTTGGTGGCGAAATCATTCATGGTTTTGCAGTCGCGCTGGTGGTCGGCGTGATAATTGGAACCTACTCGTCTATCTACGTCGCGGCGAATGCGCTGTTGGTGATGGGCGTTACCAAGGAAGACCTAATGATCCCCGTTAAGGAAGGTGCTGATCAAGAGGAGCTGGCTCCTTAAGCGCTGTTTCGATCTCATAACGCACTTAGCGGGTTGCTGATATAATCGCGCGCCCCGAATGTCCACCCCGGAAGCACTGTCATGGAACCAATGGTCAACATCGCGCTGCGTGCTGCGCGCAAAGCGGGTGAAAAAATTGTCAGAGCCTCGGACGAACTGGAGCGTTTCGAAGTCAAGAGCAAGGGCGTCAATGATTTTGTAACCGAGGTCGATGTCAGTGCGGAGCAGGAGTTGATCTATCACCTGCAGAAAGCCTTCCCTGAACACGCGGTGCTCGGGGAAGAATCCGGTTTGATTGGCGACGCAGACGCCGAGTACTGCTGGGTCATCGATCCCCTGGACGGAACCACAAACTTTATTCACGGCATCCCTCACTATGGCATATCGATTGCCTGCCTTCACAAGGGGCGGCCAGAACACGCGGTCATTATCGACCCTGTCAGGCGAGAAGAGTTTATTGCTTCCCGCGGTCGGGGGGCACAGTTGAACGGGCATCGTATAAGGGTCAGCCAACGTGCCGGCCTTGAGGGCGCGCTGCTCGGCACAGGCATACCGTTTAAGGAACATCACCACGATCGCCTGGCTGACTACACCAAAACCATCGAGGTGTTGGCGGGTCAGAGTGCAGGAATTCGGCGAGCGGGTGCGGCGTCGCTGGATCTGGCCTACGTGGCAGCCGGGCGGCTGGACGCTTTTTGGGAGATTGGTCTTGGGAAATGGGATATTGCGGCCGGAGCACTGCTGATCCGTGAAGCGGGAGGCCTGGTCGCAGATATCGATGGTTCGGATGATTATTTGGCCTCCGGCAATATTGTATGCGGTAACCCAAAATGCTTTAAAGCCGTTCTGCAAGTTGTGAAACCGCTGCTGGCTTAGCGCAACGCTCCATGAAGCCTGACAACATACGCATCGTACTGGTCAATACCACGCATCCCGGCAACATCGGTGGGGTTGCACGCGCGATGAAAAACATGGGTCTCGAGCGGCTGTATTTGGTTGCGCCTCGTCGGTATCCGGATGAGCAAGCCGAGTGGCGCGCGGCATCGGCGGAAGATGTCCTGCGCAAAGCGGTGATCACTCAAAATCTGGAAGATGCGATTCATGACTGCCAGTTCGTTGTGGGCACCAGCGCGCGCGAGCGACGCATACCCTGGCCGTTACTGGACGCACGCCAGTGTGCCGAACGCATAGCCGAGATGTCGGGGCGCGAACAGGTGGCAGTGCTGTTTGGTCGAGAGGACCGGGGTCTGACCAACGAAGAGCTGCAGTTGTGCAACCTGCACCTGAATATCCCGACGTCTGACACCTATAGCTCTTTGAATCTGGCCATGGCCGTGCAAATTGTATGCTACGAGCTCAATATGCTGGTCACGCAAGCGCTTGGCTCGGAAATCGAGCACTGGGACGCGCCTTTTGCCACGCAGCAGAACATGGAGCGCTTCTACCAGCACCTCGAGAAAACGCTGGTCGACATCGAATTTC
This sequence comes from Pseudomonadota bacterium, assembly GCA_039190425.1. Lineage (GTDB taxonomy): Bacteria > Pseudomonadota > Gammaproteobacteria > Pseudomonadales > Halieaceae > Marimicrobium. The sequence goes on from JBCCYE010000005.1 coordinate 29,245, forward strand.
TCGACCCCAAGGCGCCGCGCCAGCTCATGGCCCGACTGCGCCGCCTGTACAGCCGGGTTCGCTTGGATGAGATGGAGCTGAATATCCTAAGAGGTATCCTTACCGAAACGCAAAAGCGGGCAAACCAAGCTGGACGAAAATAGATAAGCTGTTGTTTTTAAATGCTATATTTCTTATCAAACCCGACCATTTTACTGGGTTTTATTCTTGACTGAATTACTAGGTTATTGCATACTTGCGAGCCTGAAAGTGGAGGAAGTGTATGCGACTGACGACAAAGGGGCGGTACGCCGTGACGGCCATGTTAGACCTCGCGTTGCACGGTGAGGAGCGGCCGGTGAGTTTGGCGGATATCTCGGGCCGGCAAGACATCTCCCTGTCTTATCTGGAACAGCTTTTTGCCAAGCTGCGGCGCAATGACCTGGTGATCAGCGTGCGTGGTCCAGGGGGTGGCTATCGACTCAGCCGCTCCGGTGATCAGATTTTCGTGGCGCAGATCATCGACGCAGTCAATGAAGCAGTGGATGCAACCGGCTGTGGTGGTACCAGCGATTGTCAGCAGGGCGAGGTGTGTCTTACCCATCACCTTTGGTGCGACCTTAGCGAACAGATACATGGGTTTCTCAGCGCGATCAGCCTGGCCAACTTGGTAGAGCGCCGCGAGGTGCAGAGTATCTCGGCTCGCCAGACCGCCCGGGTGCAGCAATCTCGTCACAGAGCTGAGAATACCCTGTCCGTAGCCGAGCTTTAGATCGCCACGATCGTGAGCGTAGCGGAGTATTGAGACGTATGGAAAAACCGATTTATTTTGATTACCTGGCCACAACCCCGGTGGATCCGCGTGTTGCGGAGAGCATGATGCATTGCCTGTCGATGGAGGGAAACTTTGGCAATCCTGCGTCGCGCTCGCATTTGTACGGTTGGAAAGCTGAGGAGGCCGTCGAGAACGCGCGTCGCCAGGTCGCTGATCTCATCAAGGCCGATCCCAGAGAAATCGTCTGGACCTCTGGCGCGACTGAGTCTGACAATCTGGCGATCAAGGGCGTCGCTCACTTTTATCAGAAGAAAGGTCGCCACATCATTACCTCCAAGATCGAGCACAAGGCCGTTTTGGACACCTGTCGGCAGCTGGAACGCGAGGGGTTTGATGTGACCTATCTCGATCCCGACAGCCAAGGCCTCATCAGTCCTGAGGCAGTGGCTGCAGCCTTGAGGGATGAGACGATTCTTGTCAGCGTCATGCACGCCAACAACGAGATCGGCACGGTGAATGATATTGAGGGTATCGGCGAAGTAACTCGCAATGCCGGAGTTCTGTTCCACGTCGACGCTGCTCAGAGCGCCGGTAAAATCGACATTAATCTGGAACGAATGAAGGTCGATCTGGTGTCTCTGTCCGGACATAAGATGTACGGGCCAAAAGGCATCGGTGTACTGTTTGTGAGACGCAAGCCCAGAGTTCGACTGGAGGCGCAGATGCACGGCGGTGGGCACGAACGCGGCATGCGCTCTGGGACACTCGCAACCCATCAGATAGTAGGCATGGGAGAGGCTGCCCGGCTTGCGAGAGAGGGCATGGCGGATGAAGCTGTGCGGCTGAAGGCTCTGCGGCAGCGTTTCTGGGATGGCATCAAGGACATCGAAGAGGTGCATATCAATGGTGACGAAGACCAAAGGCTCCCTGGCGCTATCAATGTCAGCATTGCCTTTGTTGAAGGTGAGTCACTAATTATGTCCCTCAAAGACCTCGCGGTTTCCAGTGGTTCCGCCTGCACTTCAGCCAGTCTTGAGCCTTCCTATGTGTTGCGAGCGCTCGGTCTCAATGACGAACTGGCGCACAGTTCGTTGCGGTTCAGCTTTGGTCGCTTCACCACTGAAGAGGAAGTCGATACGGCGATTGCACAGCTACGGGACGCAGTGGACAAACTAAGAGAGCTCTCACCTCTGTGGGATATGTATCAGGACGGGGTGGATCTGAACACGATTGAATGGGCAGCGCATTGAGCGGCTAGCGGAGGAAAAGCACATGGCATACAGCGACAAAGTATTGGATCACTATGAAAACCCTCGCAATGTGGGCAAGCTCGATGCAGACGACGACAATGTCGGAACGGGCATGGTAGGTGCTCCTGCATGTGGTGACGTGATGCGCCTACAGATCAAAGTGAATGATGATGGCGTGATTGAAGATGCGAAGTTCAAAACTTACGGCTGCGGCTCTGCCATCGCCTCGAGCTCGCTGCTGACGGAGTGGGTCAAGGGTAAAAACCTCGATGAAGCTGAAGAAATACGCAACACAGAGATCGCTGAGGAGTTGGCGTTGCCGCCAGTGAAGATTCATTGTTCAGTGTTGGCGGAGGATGCCATTAAGGCGGCGGTGAAGGATTTGCGCGACAAGCGGGGTGATACGTAGTGGCGGTCAACCTCACCGAGGCTGCGGCGCAGCACGTCGCCGGGCAGTTGGCAACTCGGGGTCATGGCTTGGGCATTCGACTGGGTGTCACCACCTCGGGCTGTTCGGGCATGGCCTATGTCCTTGAGTTTGTCGATGAACACAACCCCGAAGACGAGGTGTTTGAGGATCACGGTGTTCGCGTTTACATCGACCCCAAGAGCTTGGTGTATCTGGATGGCACCGAACTCGATTTCGTGAGAGAGGGATTGAACGAGGGCCTGCAGTTTCGTAATCCAAATGTTTCCGCTGAGTGCGGTTGCGGAGAGAGCTTCACCGTCTGACGGCTCGACACAGACGCTCCGCGATGTCGTCTCCAGAATTCAAAGACAACTTCTTCAAACTGTTCGGTCTGCCAGTTGGTTTCGATCTCGATCAGGCAGGACTAAGGGATCGATATCGCCAATTGCAAGGTGAACTGCACCCTGATCGGTACGCGGGTGGCTCGGATCTTGAGCAAAGGATGGCCGTACAGTATTCCGCACTGGTGAATGAAGCCTACGCTACTTTGCGCAAACCCTTGGATCGAGCCCTGTATTTATTGCAGCTGGTCGGTCTGGATAAAGAGACCGTAGCGCGGCAAAAAGTGGATGGCGGGTTTCTGATCGCGCAGATGGAATGGCGGGAAAAACTCGAGTCTATTGAAGAACTGGTTGATCCGGACACCGTGCTGGAGCATGTTGTGTCGGAGATAGGCGCACAGCTTGTTGAAGAACAGCGGGCATTTGCTGGGGCGTATTCCCGTGAAGACCTCGAGGGCGCAGCCATGGCGTGCGTTCGCATGCAGTATCTCGATAAACTGCTGGACGAAGCAGAACTGCTTGAGTCCACCTTGATGGACGGATAGATTGCTCCGGCGGGTGTTAACTCAAATTGACATAGGGCAAACAGACTCATGGCGCTGATGCAGATAGCCGAACCTGGCCAGTCGCCGCTTCCGCACCAGGTGAAGCGAGCCGTGGGCATTGATTTGGGAACGACAAATTCGCTGGTCGCCGCGGTGCGTGGCGGTCGAGCCAGCGTCCTACCCGACGAATCCGGCGAGATGATGCTGCCGTCCGTCGTACACTATGCAGCCGATGGGCAAGTACTGACGGGTCGTTCGGCAGCGGATCTGGCGGTACAATCACCTGCGGATACGCTGGTGTCCGTCAAACGTTTTATGGGGCGCGGGAGAGAAGATGCGCTCGAGGATGCCTCCCGGGCTCACTATCACTTGGCGGCGGAAGAAGACGACGGCCTGGTGCGTTTTATCACCTGCGGGGGCGAGGTAACGCCGGTGCAAGTTTCAGCCCATGTGCTCGGGGCGCTGCGTGACAGGGCAGTCGCGACACTCGGTGGTGACATCGATGGTGCCGTAATCACCGTGCCCGCGTACTTCGATGAAGCCCAACGGCAAGCGACGAAAGATGCCGCGACTTTGGCGGGGATTCCCGTTCTGCGCTTGCTCAATGAACCCACGGCCGCGGCGGTTGCCTACGGTCTGGACAGTTCCGAGGAAGGGGTTATCGTCGTCTACGATCTGGGCGGAGGCACCTTCGATGTATCCATACTGAGCCTGCGTCGCGGTGTATTTGAGGTGCTTGCGACGGGCGGTGACAGCAGCCTTGGTGGAGATGACTTTGACGCTGCGCTGGTTGACTGGTTGCTTGAGAAAGCCGGTTCCCCGCAGCTGGACGCTGGGCAGTATCGCCAACTCATGGCGACTGCTCGCTATGCCAAGGAGCAGCTCTCTGAGCAGGAGCATGTTGAGGTTAATCTCGCGGGCATTATGGTGGACGGGCAAACCGTAGCCATCAGCAGGGATGACTTCGAGCACCTCATACAGCCTCTAGTGAAGCGAACGCTTCGAGCCTGCCGGCGCTGTCTTCGCGACGCACAGCTGGATACGGTGGAGGAGGTTGTGTTGGTGGGAGGGTCAACGCGAACGCCGCTGGTTCGCATGGCTGTGGAGGATTTTTTCGGTCGCCCACCGCTGGTTGATATCGACCCGGACCAGGTTGTGGCAATCGGTGCCGCGCTGCAGGCGGATATTCTGGTGGGTAATCGGCCCGAGGGCGACTTGCTGCTGCTCGATGTGATTCCGCTTTCGCTGGGCATTGAAACCATGGGGGGCATGGTGGAAAAGATCGTGCCTAGAAATACGACGATTCCCGTCAGTCGAGCCCAGGAATTCACAACCTATAAAGATGGTCAGAGTGCGTTGGCGATCCATATTGTGCAGGGCGAGCGTGAAATGGTGGCGGATTGTCGCTCCCTGGCGCGATTCGAGCTGAGAGGTATCCCCCCAATGGTGGCGGGGGCTGCGCGGATCCGCGTCACTTTTCAGCTGGACGCTGACGGACTACTGAACGTCAGCGCTGAAGAAGAGATCACAGGGACAACGGCCGATATTACGGTCAAGCCGTCGTTCGGACTGAGCGATGCGGAAATCGCCAACATGCTGCAGGCGTCCTTTGCTCACGCAGGGGATGACAAAGACGCACGGCACCTGGCGGAACAAAGGCTGCACGCGTGGCAGCTGATTGAAGGCCTGCAGAACGCTCTGGCGAAGGATGGGGACGCGCTGTTACTGCAGGAGGAAAGACGGGCCTTGCAGCAGCGCGTCGCGCAACTGCAGGCTGCCATTGACACCAGTGAGGCGGTGGAGATTCAACGGCTCACGGAAAAGCTGGGAAAAGAGAGTGAAGTATTTGCTACGCGGCGCATGGATCGCAGTATTCGGGAGGCGCTGGCTGGCGTGTCACTCGATGAATTGGACGACGCTGACGATGCGACGACGTCGGTATCCGCCGCGAGCACTGACGATAGTCGGCAGATGAGGTGATCCAATGACACAGATAGTTGTGTTGCCGAATGAGAATCACTGTCCCGATGGCGCGGTCATTGAGGCAGAACCTGGCGAGAGCATCTGTCGCGCGCTGCTGCGCAATGACATCGACATTGAGCACGCCTGTGAGATGTCTTGCGCCTGTACTACCTGTCACGTCATTGTACGCGAAGGTTACGACTCTCTCGAAGAGCCCGACGAACTTGAAGATGACTACCTCGATAAGGCATGGGGCCTGGAGCCCGATTCAAGGCTCAGCTGCCAGGCGATCGTAACCGATGAGGATCTGGTCGTTGAGATACCGCGCTATACCATCAACATGGTTTCGGAACAGCACTGATAGGGGGCAGACATGCAGTGGACGGACATTAATGATATTGCGATTGAGCTTACCGACACCCATCCAGAGGTGGACCCGCTGACCGTCAACTTTGTCGACCTACGAGACTGGGTAATGGCGTTACCAGGCTTTGAAGGCGATCCCGCCCACTGCGGAGAGAAAATTCTCGAGGCCATCCAGGCGGCCTGGATCGAAGAGCAGGAATAAGCTATCGGCACAGCCGCCAGCCGCGATTGACGGCTCAAGTCTCTCCATTAGCTAAGCTACTGATTTTAGTAGGCATTAATACCAGGGCTGTGTCTCCAACAGGGTGAAACCTGGCGGCAAAATCCGTATAATTGCGCGCTTCCTAGACACACCCAAGCTGGAGACCAATCATGGCAGTCGAACGCACCCTGTCCATCATAAAGCCCGACGCTGTTGGCAAGAACATCATCGGCAAGATCTATTCCCGGTTCGAAAGCAATGGCCTTACGATCGTGGCCGCGAAAATGCTGCGATTGAGCGATACGGTGGCCGGTGGGTTTTACGCCGAGCATGAGGGTAAGCCTTTTTATCCCGCTTTGATCGAGTTCATGACCTCCGGGCCTGTAGTCGTTCAGGTACTTGAGGGCGACAACGCGATTGCTTTGAATCGCGAGCTGATGGGTGCTACCAATCCGCAGGAAGCGAATGAAGGCACTATTCGAGCCGATTTTGCGTCTTCGATCGACGCCAACGCTGTGCATGGATCCGATTCGGCCAAATCAGCGGCGCGGGAGATCGCCTACTTCTTTGCTCAGAGCGAACTCTGCAGCCGTTGAGCTTGTGTAATGAGTGCTGTCCTTTCATCACCTGCTAAACCTGAGACCCTGGCTACCGCGAAGGCGAACCTGCTCGGCATGTCGAGGTCGGAGCTCGAAGCGTTTTTCGTTGATTTGGGAGAAAAACGTTTTCGTGCTCAACAGGTGCTGAAGTGGATTCATCATGCGGGCGTCACGAACATTGAAGAAATGACGAACCTTGGCAAGGCCCTGCGCGAGAAACTGCAGTCGGTAGCAGAGGTCAGACCGCCGGAGATTGTCAGTCAACAGGATTCGGAGGACGGGACCCGCAAATGGGCTATCCGGGTCGCTGGGGGCGGTCTGGTAGAAACGGTGCTCATTCCGACGAGTAACAGAGCAACACTGTGCGTTTCTTCCCAGGTCGGGTGCAGTTTGGACTGCAGTTTCTGTTCGACGGGGAAACAGGGTTTTCAACGGGATCTGAGTTCCGCGGAGATTATTGGCCAGCTCTGGTTGGCGATCCAATCCTACGATGCATTCCAGTCAGGGAAAGGTCGTGTGGTAACCAACGTGGTCATGATGGGCATGGGTGAGCCTTTGTTGAATTTTGACAACGTGGTCACGGCTATGGATCTCATGCTGGAAGACCTGGCTTACGGATTGTCAAAACGCAGGGTAACCCTGAGCACATCAGGAGTCGTGCCCGCACTGGATCGCCTCGCAGAGGTCAGTGAGGTATCTCTCGCCATTTCCCTGCATGCGCCGAACGATGCATTGCGCAATGAACTGGTGCCGATCAACCGAAAATACCCGATCGCGGTACTTCTTGAGAGCTGCCGAAACTATATGGCGGCACAGTCGGACAAAAATCGTGTAGTGACGGTGGAATACACGTTGATTGCGGGAGTCAACGATCAGCCTGAGCAGGCGCGCGAACTGGCGGCGCTACTACGAGACCTGCCCTGCAAGGTAAACCTGATTCCCTTCAATCCGTTTGCCCAGTCTGATTACCGCCGCCCCAGCGGTAATACGGTGTCGCGCTTCTGGCAAGTGCTGGTCGATGCGGGATATATTGTCACCGTTAGGACGACGCGCGGGGACGATATCGACGCGGCGTGCGGGCAACTTGTGGGGCAGGTGGTAGATCGGACCCGGCGCAGCGAACGCTACCGTTCGGTTCAAGACACTCGGATTATACAAACGGGGTAGGGGTGTGACATGACGATAGCAAGGCTCAGCGCACCGGTCCTGGCATGGTTTGCACTGATGCTCGGCTTGGGTGGATGTATTTCGAGTACAGACAGTCCATTTACAGAGGCTTCGCCCGAAAAAGCCTTGCAGCAGAGGGTTTCACTGGCGCGGCAGTACATTGGTGAGGGCAATTGGGACAGTGCCAAGCGGAATCTCGAACTGGCGAGCCAAATCGATCCCAACAATGCGGATGTCAGTGAGGCTTTTGCCCTGGTTTACCAGAGTACGGGCGAATTTGAACTGGCAGAGGAGAGCTTCAAGAGTTCGATTCGCTTGAACCGCAACTGCTCGCGCTGTCGCAATAACTACGCTGCGTTCCTCTATTCCCAGGAGCGCTATCAGGAAGCGGAGAAGCAGCTTGCGGTAGTCGTCAAGGACACGCTTTACGAGGCTCGGCCGCGCGCGTTCGTGAACCTAGGTCTGTGCCGAATCAAACTGTTTGATAGTCAGGGCGCCGAGGAGGCTTTCACGCGGGCACTGACAATGGATCGGACCAATCGCATCGCCCTCCTTGAGCTGGCGCAGCTACGGTATGAAGCGGGTGATCTGACAACGGCCAACGAGTTCTACCAAACCTACCGCAGGGTCGCCCGCCAACAGTCCGCGCGTGGCCTCTGGTTGGGTGTGCGTCTGGCGCAAGCCAATGGGGATAAAGATGCTGAAGCCAGCTACGCCCTGGCGTTGAGCAATCGTTTTCCCGATTCGGATGAGTACCAGGCCTATCAGCGGGCGTTGGAAGGTGAGTGACCCGTCAGCGCATGTGAGTGGATACGCGAGTCCCGGGCCCGTCCTCAAGGCGGCCAGGGAGGGGCGAGGTCTGAGCGAGCGCGAGGCGGCCGATCAACTCAATCTGATGCCCGACTACGTGGGCATACTCGAGCGGGATGACTACCAAGCGCTACGTTCGCCCGCATTCGCCAGAGGTTATGTTCGGGCATACGCCCGCCTTCTGGAGTTGGATGAACGGCGCGTGCTTGAGCTGTTCGATGAGTCACATTCGAAAGGTGGGGGCGCTGTGGCGAAACGTGTCGAGACCAGACCTCTGCAGCTACAAAGTACTGGTCTTGGAATAGTCGTGGGCTTGGGAGCTCTCCTGCTTCTGGTAGTGGTATTATGGTGGCTGCGTGGCGAAGAGAAGCCCGCCGCGGCTCTGACTCAACCCCTTTCGAATGGGGAGCATCTGGCATCGCCCTGATAGATCATGAAAACTGAATCTCCCATCAAGCGCCGACGATCCCGACAAATCCATGTCGGAAACGTTCCTGTGGGTGGCGATGCACCGATCAGTGTGCAGAGCATGACCAATACAGACACTTGCGACGTTCCGGCGACGGTTGCTCAGGTGCAGGCCATCGTGGATGCGGGTGCCGATATTGTGCGTGTGTCGGTACCAACGATGGATGCCGCGGAAGCGTTCCGTCAGATACGTGGCCAGGTGAAGGTGCCGCTGGTGGCGGATATTCACTTCGATTACAAGATTGCGCTTAAGGTCATGGAGTACGGGGTGGACTGCCTGCGCATCAACCCGGGCAATATTGGCCGCGACGATAAGGTGCGCGCCGTCATCGACAGCGCCAGGGATAAGGGCATACCGCTGCGCATTGGCGTGAATGCAGGTTCCCTCGGTAAAGATCTGCAGCGCAAATACGGTGAACCGAACGCTCAGGCTCTGGTGGAGTCTGCACTGCGTCACGTCGACATACTGGACAAATTCGGGTACCCCGAGTTTAAGGTGAGCGTCAAGGCTTCGGAAGTGTTTATGGCGGTAGAAGCCTATCGCCTTTTGGCTCGTGAAATTGAGCAGCCCCTGCATCTGGGCATCACCGAGGCCGGTGGTCTTAGAGGTGGGACCGTCAAATCCGCAGTGGGCTTGGGCATGCTGTTAATGGACGGCATCGGTGACACTCTGCGGGTTTCGCTGGCTGCCGACCCTGTGGAAGAAGTCAAAGTAGGCTTTGATATTCTCAAGAGTCTGCAATTGCGGACCAACGGGATTAACTTCATCGCATGTCCAAGCTGTTCGCGTCAGAACTTTGATGTGGTTGCGACGATGAACACCCTCGAACAACGTCTGGAGGACGTGCGGACGCCTATGGACGTTGCGGTCATAGGCTGCATTGTTAATGGTCCTGGAGAGGCGAGGGAGGCAGATGTTGGTCTCACTGGCGCCACTCCGAGCAACCTGATCTACATCGGCGGTGAGCCGGATCACAAAGTCAGTAATGTGGACTTTGTCGATCATCTTGAGCAGGTAATCCGCGAACGAGCGGCTGCGTTAGAGGCCGCTCGAGCAGAAGAAGAAGCCAACCTGATCGCCAAATCACCCAGCCTGGAATAGACCGCGGCATCGTGCAATGAATGAAATAAGAGCCATTCGGGGGATGAACGATATCCTGCCCCAGGATACCGCCATATGGCAGTTTCTGGAGCGGCAGGTCGCTGCTGTACTCGATAGCTACGGCTTCGGCGAGATCCGTCTGCCGGTTGTTGAAAAAACCGCGCTATTCAATCGCTCCATTGGCGAGGTCACTGACATTGTGGAGAAGGAGATGTATACCTTCGACGACCGCAATGGCGACAGTATGACATTACGACCTGAGGGTACGGCCGGCTGTGTTCGGGCAGCGATACAGCAGAGTCTGCTGGCGACACCCCAACGACTCTGGTACTGCGGCCCCATGTTTCGCTACGAGCGGCCCCAGAGAGGTCGGCAGCGACAATTCCATCAAATTGGTGTTGAATGTCTCGGTTTCGCCGACGTGGGTATGGACGCTGAGCTGATCGCTATCTGTGCGAGACTCTGGCGCCAGCTTGGTATGGACCAGGCTGTCACACTAGAGATCAACTCTATCGGCAGCGCCAGCGCCCGAGCGGGATACCGTGACGCGTTGACGCGTTACCTGCAGCAGCACATCGAGGCTCTGGACGAAGACAGTCGTCGACGCCTCGGAAGTAATCCGCTGAGAATTCTCGACAGCAAGCATCCGGAGACGCAGGCGTTGCTGAACGATGCACCCTCGCTGACGGATTACATCGATGAAGAATCTGCTCGGGACTTCGACCGTCTGTGTGCAATGCTGGACGCAATGGGCATTGCGTTTGCAGTGAATCCGCGCTTGGTGCGTGGCTTGGATTACTACAACAAAACGGTGTTTGAGTGGGTTACGACCAACCTGGGTGCGCAGGGTACCGTTTGCGCAGGCGGCCGCTACGACACCCTGATCGAGCAGTTGGGTGGAAGACCGACGCCGGCGGTGGGCTGCGCCATGGGTATGGAGAGGTTAGTGCTGCTGCTGCAAGAATTGGGTATGGAGTCAGAGGCGAAGGTTCTGGACATATACGCTGTCGCAGTCGGGGAGGTGGCGGAATTGACGGCCCTCTCCTGCACAGAGCAGCTGCGGGATAGTCATCCGCAATGGAAGATTCAGTGTCATCGGGGTGGCGGAAGTTTCAAAAGCCAAATGAAGAAGGCGGATAAGAGTGGTGCTGCAATTGCGCTTGTGTGGGGTGAGGATGAAGTGGCTGCCAATACGGTGAACGTCAAACCTCTTAGGCAAGACGCGGTGTGCCATGAGCAGCGTGCGGTACCTCGGGCAGAACTGGAGAACACTTTGGCGGCGCTTTTGACTGGCATAGACAAAGGCACCGGCTAACAGAGAGGAAAACACGTGGAATCGTATCGTACGGAAGACGAACAGGTCGAGGCGCTGCGACGTTGGTGGCAGGAAAACGGTCGCTCGACGGTCATCGCGATCGTCGTTGCGGTATCGGGAGCGCTCGGCTGGCAGGCCTGGCAGGGCCACCAGGTGGACCGACAGGAAGATGCCTCCAATCTCTATCAGTCGATGCTGACTCTGCTTGGGCAGGGTGCCGAATCCAGCGACCAGATCGCGGCGCTGGCCGATCAACTGAAAGAAGATTTTGGCAACACGACCTACGCCCAGTTTGCGGCTCTGCAACTGGCCTCTCAGGCGGTTAAAGTAGGTGACCTCACCGCTGCCGAAAGCCAGTTGCGCTGGGTTTTGACCAAGGCTGCCAAAGGGTCTGACGTGGCGCAGCTCGCGCAGCTGCGGCTCGCGCGGGTCATTGCTGAGAGTGGTGAAACGGAACAGGCTTTGGTGATTCTCGCCGAGGATCCGGGTGCTTACGCTGCGTCCTATGCAGTGGCCCGTGGTGATGTTTTGCTTGCCGACGGGCGCCGACAGGAGGCGCTGGCGTCCTATAACGAGGCGCTGATTGCGGCGAGCACCGGCGGCCTGGGAGTCAGCCTGCCCAGTCTGCAGGTAAAGATTCAAAGTCTGACGCCCGTGCCCTCCAATGAGTTGGGTGATCTGGATACGGTGCCGGAAGACGTGACGGAAGAAAACTCAGTCTCTGAACCCGTCGATCCGCCCGTCGGTGAGTTGACAGAGCCTACAACGGAGACTCCTTAGATGCGAGCACTGTTACGATGGCCCATTCTTCTGGCGCTGCTGTTCGCCGTCAGTGGATGTAGCACGATTAAAGGGTGGTTTGTCGATGACGAGGAGGATCCAACCGCGCCGGTAGAACTCACGGCCATAGAGCAGCAGGTGAAGTTGCGTAAACTCTGGTCAGCAGGGATTGGCAATGGTCAGGGCGAAGGCCATCACAAGATTCAGCCGGTTATCGAGGGGCCTATTCTTTATGCGGCTTCCGCTGATGGCAAGCTACGCGCATTCAACCGCAATAGTGGTAAGACATTGTGGAAGAATGACTTGGATAAGAACCTTTCTGGAGGTGTAGGTGCACATGAAGAGGCGCTGTTCGTAGGCAGCAGTGAAGGTGAGGTGCTGAAACTGGCGGCTGACTCCGGAGCTGCCCTTTGGTCTACTCAGCTGCGCGGAGAGATTCTGGCGCCTCCCCAGGGCGATGGGCGTGTTGTTATCGCACAAACCTACGACGGCAAGCTGCAGGGGCTGGATTACGAAACCGGCGATTTGATCTGGACCTACGACAGCAATGTACCGATATTGACGGTTCGTGGGACCAGCACGCCCCTTCTCCGAGACAGTATCGTTTACGCAGGTTTTGCGAACGGTCGTATCCTTGCTTTTGATGCTCGCAGCGGCGACATCATCTGGGAGGTGCGGGTCGCGATCTCCCAGGGTCGATCTGAAATCGAACGGATCGTCGATATCGACGGCACGATGGAATTGGCAGGTGATGAGCTGTACGCCGCCAGCTATCAAGGTCGTATCGTGGCGGTAGACGTTGAGAACGGCCGTAAACTCTGGCAGCAGGATGTGTCCTCGGTATCGGGTGTCTCGCTGGGGTTCGGCAACGTGTATGTTGCTGACGAGGACGGCACTCTGTACGCGTATCAAAGAAATGGTCGCGGTATTCGCTGGAGTCAGGGCGCACTGGGCTATCGACAATTATCCAGGCCGACCCCGGTTAGCAGCTATGTGGCGGTGGGTGATTTTGAAGGCTACGTACACATTGTTTCCCAGGTGGATGGTGAGATAGTGGGGCGCGTCAAAGTAGACGGTGATGGCGTGCGCGCAGATATGCTCAGTGAGGGCAACGTACTGTACATCTTCGGTAACGATGGAAAGCTGGTGGCGCTAGAGGTGACCGCCAAACAGTGATGGTGCCGGTGATCGCCCTGGTAGGGCGCCCCAATGTCGGCAAATCAACGCTATTCAACCAGCTGACCCGCAGTCGTGATGCGCTGGTGGCAGATTTTCCGGGCCTCACCCGGGATCGAAAGTACGGTCAGGCAACGGCGGCCGATCGTCCCTACATTGTCATTGATACGGGTGGCATCACTGGTGACGAGCAGGGCATCGATTCTCCAATGGCAGGCCAGTCTCTAACGGCGATCTCCGAAGCAGACGTTGTGCTGCTCATGGTCGATGCGCGAGAGGGCCTGAACCCCAGCGATGAATCCTTGGCGCGCTATCTGCGTCAAAAAGAGAAGTCGTTTTATCTCGTGGTTAACAAAATCGACGGTATTGGTGAAGATCTGGGTGCTAGTGAATTCTACGCCCTGGGTGTTGACTCACTTTACAGCATTGCAGCCAGCCACGGTCGGGGTGTGAGGGCAATGATCGAGGCTGTGCTCGAGGAGTTTCCGGAGCCCGATCGGTCACCGCAAGACGCTGACGAATTTGGCAGCGTCAGGATCGCCGTCGTCGGCAGACCGAACGTGGGCAAATCTACCTTGGTAAACCGCATGCTCGGGGAAGATCGGGTGGTCGTATTTGATCAGCCCGGAACCACTCGCGATAGCATCTACATCGATTACGAGCGGGACGGACAGCGCTATACCCTCATCGATACAGCAGGCGTGCGGCGGCGCAAGAACGTTCGCCTGGCGGTAGAGAAGTTCTCCATCGTAAAAACGCTCAAGGCGATTGATGATGCGCACGTTGCACTACTGGTGATGGATGCGCACGAGGGCATCGTCGACCAGGATATGCATTTGCTGGGTCACTGCATCGACGCCGGGCGTGGGCTGGTGCTAGCAATCAACAAGTGGGACGGAATAGAGGCAGAGCAACGTGATCGTATCCGGGTCGAGCTTGACAGGCGATTGCGATTCGCGGACTACGCACAGATTCACTATATATCCGCGCTACACGGTACGGGTGTCGGGCATTTGTACGAATCCATACTGGCTGCCCATGCGGCGGCAACCCGCAAGCTTACCACCCACAGTCTGACCCGTATTCTGGAAGGCGCTGTATACGATCATCCACCACCGATGATCAACGGTCGAAGAATCAAATTGCGCTACGCACATGCCGGTGGTCAGAATCCGCCCTTGATTGTCATTCACGGCAATCAAACGGGCAAGGTGCCCAACAGCTACCAGCGTTATCTGGAGAAGGTCTTTCGTAGAGAGCTGAAGTTGGAAGGAACACCTGTGCGAATAGAGTTTCGCACGGGAGACAACCCCTACTCGGAGAAGCGCAATAAGCTCACCCAGAGGCAGGCACAGCGCAAGCGCCGCCTTATGGCGCACGTCAAAAAGACCAAGAAAAATCGTAAGAAGTAGGCGAGTCTCTTGGTTGCGACGAAGCCTGACCTGGATACCCGAGAGAACATAGCGTACTTTGTCGATCGATTTTATGAGCGCCTGCTAAAAGACGAGCGACTTGCCCCGATCTTCATCGATACCGCTGCTGTAGATCTGGAGGTCCATCTCCCACATATCAAAGACTATTGGTGCAAGTTGCTTCTTGGAGAGGTGGCTTACCGGCGGCACACGATGAACATTCATCGGCGGCTACACGGCAGAAGGCCGCTGCACTCGAGCGACTTCCAGCGCTGGTTGGCGTTTTTTCATACTACGGTGGATGAAGTCGCCTGCGGTGATCAAGCAGAACGCGCCAAGCGTATTGCCAGCGCCATTGCTGTGAACATGGAAAAACGTCTAAAGGCTACTTCCAATGAATGAATTGGGCGCGCGATAGAGGCAAACCAGGGCTGCCGCGCGCCTAGAACGTATAACGTATTTCCACGCCGTAGGTCAGCGGGTCCTCAATATTGGTTTTGTACGCCCCCAGCGTATCCGCTACCAGTCCGCCTGGGTTATCGGCGTATTCTTTGTCCAGCAGATTTTTTCCCCACACGGCGAGCTCGAGATTGTCCTCCGGGTTGGCCCAGGCAATGCGTGCATTGAGGATTTCACTGTCCTGAAAGTACCAGGGTCCAGTCGTAAAAATGGGGTCGTCACTCGGATCTTCGGCATCGTTAAAGATATAGTCGACGTGCACCAGCAGAAAGCCCACCGGGATATTGGGCGTCCAGTCCAGCCGGAGCGTGTAGTCCCACTGGTTTTTGAGCTTTTCGGAGCGCCCGCCAGCGGGCTCACCCGCGGAATCGAAAAACGGCGCCTGGGTCCGCTCGTTCTCCCGCCAGGTGGTGAGGCCGGCAATACGCAATGAGTCGATGATCTGCCAGTGGGCGACGATTTCCCAGCCCAGAATGTCCTCATCCGTTGAGACCACGGTAGGCTGTGCAGTCGGATCGTCCGGGCTCTCTCGAGTATCTTCGGTTGTCTGGCTGTTCTCCAACTCCATATAGAAAGCGGCGAATTCGACGCGTACGCGATCTTCGAAGAAGTCTCCCTTCAGTCCCCACTCATAACTGGTGATTTCCTCGGGATCGAAGGGTCCTGCGATGACGGACGAGTAGATCTGGCCGTCGTAGCCGCCCGATTTGTAGCCTGTTGCGACGGACAGGTAGGTCATGGCCGTATCCAGAAAGTCCCACTCCGCAACCGCGCGCCCCGTGACCTGATCCCAGCTTTCACTGTCCTCAAAGGCGTCGAAGAAATTGTCCTCGGTGGCACCGGCCTGGACTGGATCAAAAGCGACCCGAACCGGAGCGAAGGGCCAGTCCAGGTCCTGCGGAAAGGTTTGCCAGGAATAGTCTTTCTTGTCGTAGCTGTAGCGCAACCCACCGATCAGGCGCACGCTGTCGGTCAGCTGATAGGTGAGATCGGTGAAGATACCCCAATTCACGAAATCGCCGGTGTTCTGCATGGTTTCCGTAAAGTACGTGCCGGCAAACTCGGGCGGCAGCACTGCAATCGGTGGAGTGCCCTGAATCTGGCCAGCCAGTACACCCGCTTCCAGGTAGTCCTGCGTAGTAAAGTCGGGCAACACGTCCCAGGCATGTACGTCGGGATCGGATGGGAAGCCTAGAAAGGGCAGCAGTTCCAGGCTGAGAAACTGCATGTAGGAGTCCGCCTGCAGGCCAATGTCCGTCCGCTGTTTGACGTCTTCCTTGCTGTAATTTGTGCCGACGATCCAGTCAATGTCGTTGTACACAAAGTTGAAGCGCAGCTCTGAGTACCAGATGTCGGAATCTTCGATGTTGTTGGTATCCAGGTAACGACGGGGTTCTGCTGTGCCGTCCTCGTCCTGTTTGTTAAAGGTTTCCCAGCTTCTGTAACTGACGATACCAAACAGCGACAGCTCTTCATTGAAGGCATGATCCAGCTGCACGTTGAGGCCGTACATGTCCCGGTCTTCTTCACGCTCTAGTGTATCCACCGCGACATCGTCGTTGAACGGGTCGATACTCTCCGCGTAGGTGCTGACCCCTATTGCGTAGGAGGCACCGTCGTCCCGGTCTTCGTAATCGCCGGCCAACAAGACCACTGTGTCATCCGTCAGTGCGTATTCGAAAGCAAGGCGAGCCGCTGTGAACTCTTCCTGGCGCATATCGTCGCCAACACCGACGTTGTTAAAAATGGGGTCGCGCTCGTGGTAATTCAGGGCTGCCCGCATCGCGAGCCGATCCGTCAGCGGTAGGTTGAGCACGCCTTCGACGTCCAGCAGACCGTAGTTGCCCAGTCGAGTCTGGACATAGCCCTCCGTATCGGCCGTCGGGCGGTTGGGCACAATATTCACCACGCCCACCGTCGCGTTGCGACCAAACAGGGTGCCCTGCGGACCCTTCAAGACCTCGACCCGTGCAATGTCCGTGAAAGGAATCGAGGTGACCGCCCGAGGCATATAGGCGTTGTCGTAAAAGGTGGATACCGACGGATCCCCGCCACTGGAGATGTTGGGACTGGAGATACCTCGTATTTCAATGCTCAGCTGGGTCGATTGATTGGAGGTAAGGCTGCCAAACTGCACACCGGGCATGAAATCATCGATGTCCTCGATCGTCAGCGCCCCGGTATTGATGATGTCCTGACGGGTGAAAGTATTGATGGAGATCGGCACGCTCATGGCACTTTCCTCACGCTTTTGGGCGGTCACCACCACCTCTTCCAGCGTCAAGGCAAAGCGATTGTTTTTGTCTTCCTGAGCCGTGGCGAAGGGGGTGGTCGCTGCCACTGCCACCGCCAGCAGGGACGGCTTGAGAATCGCAGAGAGCTGCGGACTCCGCTGCCAGAAAGCGTGGACCATGTCGGTATGCCTCCGTGACCGGGCTCTGACGGCCTGGTGTGCTGTCGTTGTTATGTCGCGCGTTTAGTGTCTTTATTGGCGCAGTGAAGCTTTATACTACTGGAAGTAGCAGCGAGAATAAATGCTAGTCAGTATTATCATATTGTGATTTAATCCGCAGCCGGTGAAGGTGATCGCCTGTCAAAGGCCCGACGGAGGCATATCGACATGATATTGATCCGCTACACCCTGTGGCTACTGGCAGGGAGCTTGACGGTTCCTGCGATGGCTGAGGTCCCCTCGGCCTATCAGCCCTGCATTGCGTGCCACGGAGAGTCCGGTCAGGGTAATCCTCAACTGCAGGCACCGGCGCTGGCGGGTCAGGGAGAGGATTATCTTAAGCGGCAGCTGCAGCTTTTTCAGCGAGGTCTGCGGGGCGCCGATCCCGAGGACACGCTGGGCAAGCAAATGGTGGGGATGGTCGTTAACCTCAGTGAAGCGGATTTCGAAGAGATCGCCGCCTTTTTGTCGGCGCTGTCGCCCGTGCCCGTAGCTCCGGGTGTCGGAAATCTTATGAACGGCAATAATTTTTACCACGCCAAGTGTGGCGCTTGCCACGGCGGCAGGGCTCAGGGTAATCCGGCCTTGAACGCACCGGCCCTCGCCTGGTTGGATGAAGCCTACCTGCGGCGCCAATTCGACAACTTTCAGCAGGGTCTACGCGGCACTCATCCGGAAGATACCTACGGCAGGCAAATGAGGATGATGTCCACGATATTGCCTACGGAGCAGGACCTGGCCGATGTCATCGTTTACATTCACACGCAGGGCGGTGCGGAGCAGCCGTGATCTGCCGCCTCCTGCTCATTGGGTATTTGCTGGTCGGCGGACTTGCGTTGACCACGGCAATGTCTCACGCAGAGGCTGACCCTGAGATTGAGCTGCGTGATTTCTGTCCACCAAGCTTTGAAAAAACCACAGAAAATGCCTGTCACTTGCGAACGCTCTACGAGTTTTATGATTCTGTGCAGTCAGGTGGACTGGGCGGCACGCGAACCGCGCTACCGGCCCACAGAGACGGCTTCAGTCCCCAACAGATCGACCTCGGCCGGTACCTATTCTTTGATCCAGTATTATCCGGTGATGGCAGCGTATCCTGCGCCAGCTGTCATCACCCGGAGCTTGGCCTCAGTGACGGCCGGCCCGTTTCGGTTGGTATTGGTGGTCATGAAGTGGCCAGAGCGGCACCCACTCTGTGGAATGTAGCCTTCTTAGAACGCTTTTTTTGGGACGCTCATGCGAGTTCGCTCGAAGAGCAGTTGCTAGGCCCCTTGTTCTCTGCGGTCGAAATGGGCAATACGGAAAGTCGGCTGATCAAATCGCTGAACGGGATCAGTGCTTATCGCCGCCTGTTTTCCCAGGCCTTTCCCGGGCGTACGGGAACTGAGATTCAGCCACACGAAGTCTATCTTGCGCTGACGGCATTCCAAACCTCGCTGATTTCGCTCAACAGTCGCTACGATCAGTACGCGCATGGGCATCACGAGGCGTTGAACTCGCAAGAAATCGAAGGTCTGAATGTCTTTCGCTCTTTTGTAGCCCGCTGCTCGGAGTGCCACACGCCGCCACTGTTTACCAATCAGCAGGTGGCGGTTATCGGCGCACCTGAACCGCCCGGCAGAGCGTTTGATGTCGGTGCTGAAAAAACCTTTGGTGCCGCCAAGTTACGAGGCGGCTTCAAGGTGCCGACCTTGCGAAACATTGCCCGGACAGCACCCTATATGCATTCCGGACTGTTTGGTAATCTGCGGGACGCGGCGGCGTTTTACAATGGCGGCCGAGGGCACGCAGTACCAGCAGGTGTCGATCTGCATCTGCATTGGCACATCACTTCACCAGGTCTGACCGACTACGAGCTGGATCGATTGGTCGATTTCCTAGGCACACTGACGGACGAGAGTTTAAAGCCGCAGATTCCCGAGCGTGTGCCATCGGGATTGCGGCCGGTATCCGGGCAAGCCGAAGGCGCGGTCGCCGGGTTGGCCGAAAAATCAGGAGGTTCCTCATGAGTACGGGAAAAATCGTCACAGTCGTGCTGATCTCGGTGGCATTTGGTGCAGGGTTGCTGATGGGCAAGCACAGCGATGGAGAGCCACCGACGATCACCAGTTCGAGCAGTGGCCCAAGCTACGCGGAGGGCTTTGTCGCCGAAGACAACGAGATCACCCTGGCGGGTAGCGGCAAATCCGTCGCTGGCCCACCGATGACAGAGACCGTCGTTGTTGTTAAGGATGGCGAGTCTATTCAGGATGCCGTAACGAAGGCTGCTCCCGGCACGACCATTCAGGTCATGCCAGGGACTTACCACGAAACTGTGTACATTGATAAGGACGGTATTCGCCTGATTGGCGTGATAGAGCGTGGAAGCCGCGCGACGCTCGACGGAGAGGGTGTGCTCAACGACGCCATACTCTATTCCGGCAACAACATCGTTGTGGAGAACTTCAAGATTACCGGCTACAAGGGCAATGGGATTATGAGCCAGGCGGGTAATAACTGGGAGATACGCAATAATCTGATTATCGATACGGGCGTCTACGGTATTTTCCCACAACTGGGCCAAAACGGAGTGGTGGAGCACAACGTGATCTCGGGCATCGAAGACGCGGCAATTTACGTGGGTATGAGCGACAATGTGCACGTCGCCTTCAATGAGGTTTTCGACAGCGTCGCTGGCATCGAGATTGAGAACAGCCGTCACGCCATCGTTGAGGCCAACCGGGTGTACAACAATACTGGCGGCATTCTCGCTTTTATCACTCCTGGTCTTCCCATCAAGACCACCTACGATGTCATCATTCGCAATAACTTTGTGGTTGCCAACAATCACCCTAATTTCGGCGCGCCAGGCTCGACCGTATCGGGTATTCCCGCTGGCACCGGTATCCTGGTGATGGCGGCAGACGATGTTGTCATTGAGGGGAACATCATTCGCGACAACAAAACCGCGGGTATTCTCATAACAGATCACAGCAATGCCGCTAATGTCATGATTGATCCAGAATCTGAACCGAACCCAGACCGCATAAAGATTCTCGATAATCTCATGGTCAACAACGGTTACGACACCATAGATGAGGTCAAGGCGCTGATGCTGACAGAGTTCAAAATGGGTAATCCGGATATTGTGCGCGTTGGACCTACTCAGGACAGTTGCATCATCAATCGCCATCAATACGTCACGGTGGGTGTCGACGATTTCGCTGAATGCGGCTTTACCAGCACCCGGGACACGGGCAATTATCTGCTGGCTTCAGTACCTCCAAGGGAAATCAAGGGTGAGGACCGCGGTAAAATAGCGTATTTGGGCGTCTGCACCGGTTGCCACACGTACACAGGTCGCATGATCGGCCCTCCAGTACAGATCATCCAGGCCCTTTATATGGATAACCCCGCGGGGTTGGCGGAATACATCGCCAACCCGATCAGGAAACGGGAGGACTATCCTGAGATGCCGCCTCAGAACTATCTCGATGAGGAAACGCGCCTGGCGGTGGCAAACTACATGTTGCAAGTGACCAACTGATTCAGCCTCTTGTGGCGATTGCAACCGCTCCCGAGGCTTGCTCGCGAGCGGTTTTTTGTTACTGTGGGCCGTCAGAAAATCTGAGTGCGATCTGAATGGGACAACTGGAAGGCAAGGTAGCTCTTGTAACTGGTGCAGCGCGCGGGCTCGGTCGAGCCTACGCCGAAGCGCTGGCGGGCGAGGGAGCGGCCGTCGTGGTCGGTGATTTGAACGCCTGCGATGAGACAATCGAGGCCATTACGGCGGCGGGTGGTCGTGCCGTTGGCTCGACGTTAGATATCACCAGCATGGCGAGTTGCAATGCGATGGCCGAAGCAGCGGTCTCGCACTTTGGGCGCATTGATGTTCTGATCAACAATGCCGCCTTGTACGGCGGGCTCAAAGGTGCACGTTTCGAACAGCTGGCAGAAAGTCAGTGGGACGCCGTGATGACAGTTAACATCAAGGGCGTCTGGCAGTGTTGCAAGGCTGTTGTTGGACCCATGCGCGAATCCGGTGGCGGCAGCATTGTTAATATATCTTCGCTGGCGGCTGTGTTTGGCCTGCCTTACGGTGCAGACTATGCCGCCTCTAAGGCGGCTGTGATCGGTATGACGCGATCCATGTCACGGGAATTGGGTGACGACAACATTCGTGTCAACGCGGTAGCACCCTCAGCGGTAATGACCGAGGGCACGGAGGAGTTCTTCGGTGAAAAACTGGCAAAAGCCAAACAAGTCATCGCGTCCGGACAGGTGCTCAAACGTAACCTGCATCCCGAAGACCTGACCGGTACGATCATTTATCTCGCTTCCGACGCAAGCGCCTTTGTTACCGGTCAGACGCATATGGTTGATGGTGGCTCGTGGTTTTTGTGAGCGTTCTTGTTGGCACCTTGCATGCGTGCGCTGCGGTCTTGCACCCAACTGTCGCTTCTGCGGAGTGAATTCCTTTGGCTATTGAGCTGAACTACCCGGATATTCGCGAGGCAGTTGTCAGGTTATGCGCCGGGTTTTCCGGTCAGTACTGGCGTGATCTGGATCGACAACGCGCCTATCCCACTGAGTTTGTGCGCGCCCTGACAGAGGGTGGCTATCTCGCCACTTTGATACCAACGGAGTACGGCGGCAGCGGTCTCCCGCTCGGAGCGGCCTGCGCGGTGCTGGAGGAAATTCACCGATCCGGCGCCAATGGAGCGGCCTGTCATGCGCAAATGTACACCATGGGTACGTTACTGAGACACGGCAGCGATGCGCAGAAGGAGCGCTATCTGCCAGCCATTGCCGATGGCTCGTTACGACTGCAAGCGTTTGGGGTTACAGAGCCAACCAGCGGTACCGATACCTCGCGTATCCAGACCCGAGCGGTCCGTGACAAAGACGAGTTTGTGGTATCGGGTCAAAAAGTGTTCATCTCTCGGGCTGCTCACTCCGATTTGATGGTTTTACTAGTGCGCACCAGGCCGCGCGAGGAGTGTGTAAAGCACACGGACGGCATGTCAGTTCTCCTTGTGGACATGCGCGAAGCGCTGGACGGAGGTTTAAGCATCAAACCGCTGGATACCATGATGAATCATGGCGCCACGGAGCTGTTTTTTGATGAAGTCCGTGTGCCGGCGTCCAACCTGATCGGTGAGGAAGGGAATGGCTTTCGCTGTATCCTCGATGGTTTGAATGCGGAACGTATCCTCATTGCCGCGGAGTGCATTGGCGATGCTCGGTGGTTCGTAGAGAAGTCCAGCCAGTATGCCCGTGAGCGACGCGTGTTCGATCGTCCCATTGGTGAAAACCAGGGCGTGCAGTTTCCTATCGCACGAAATCACGTGCAGACCGAAGCAGCGGCCCTGATGGTGCGAGAAGCCGCATCGTTGTACGACGCTGGCAAGCCCGCGGGAGCGGAGGCGAATATGGCGAAACTGTTGGCATCGGAGGCCTCCTGGGCAGCAGCTGACACCTGCATCCAGACGCACGGGGGTTATGGCTTTACGACCGAGTACGACGTGGAGCGGAAGTTTCGCGAGACGCGGCTCTATCAGGTCGCGCCCGTTTCAACCAATCTGATCTTGTCTTACGTGGCCACCAACGAGTTGGAACTGCCGAGGTCGTTTTGATGAGCGGGCCGTTGCAGGGGCTGCTGGTGGTGGCCTTGGAGCAGGCGGTCGCCGCTCCCTACTGCAGCTCGCGGCTCGCGGACGCGGGGGCTCGTGTCATTAAGGTGGAACGGGCGGAGGGTGATTTTGCGCGACACTACGACGAAGTAGCCCGTGGAGAAAGTGCCTATTTCGTCTGGCTGAATCGAGGGAAAGAGTCACTGGCTCTAAACATCAAACAACCGGATGATGCAGAGCTATTGCATCGCATTTTGTCTGACGCCGACGTGTTTATTCAGAATCTCGCGCCGGGTGCAGCGGCACGCGCAGGCTTTGGCTCGGACCACCTGCGGCAGATAAACTCGCGCTTGATTACGGTGGATATCTCAGGTTATGGAGAGGAAGGGCCATACCGCGACATGAAAGCCTATGACCTGTTGGTGCAGTGTGAATCGGGCCTTGCATCGATCACCGGCGCACCTGAACGGCCCGGTCGTGTAGGTGTATCTGTCTGCGATGTGGCGTGCGGAATGTACGCGCATACGGCAGTACTGGAAGCTCTTTTGGAGCGCGAGCGCAGCGGTCGCGGTCGCGCCATCAAGGTGTCTCTGTTCGATGCGCTGGCAGATTGGATGACCGTCCCCCTGCTACATCAACAGTACGGCGGCGCGGCACCTGAGCGGGTCGGGTTAAACCATCCATCCATCGCGCCTTACGGGGCTTACGAATGTCGTGGCGGTGAATCACTGGTTATCTCTGTCCAGAACGAGCGAGAGTGGCACAGCCTATGTTCGACAGTGTTGCTGCGACCGGAGCTTGCGGACGATCCAAGATTCGACAGCAACGTCAATCGTTGTGCTAATCGACCGGCTATGGATGCGGAAATTGTCGCAGTGTTCTCGACTCTCTCTCGGAAGGCCGCAGAGCGGCGTCTCCGCCAGGCCGCCGTTGCCTACGGTGCTGTGAACTCGGTTGCCGATTTGGAGTCTCACCCGCAGCTGCGCAGGTTGCCCGTACTGACGCCATCGGGAGAGGTCGAACTGGTGGCACCTCCAGCCCGGACCGTCGGGGAATCGCTGCAACTCGGACCGGTGCCGGCTGTAGGGGAGCACACCGACCGTCTGCGGCAGGAGTTCGGCGAGGAGCGTGTGTGAGCGTGGGTGTTTATCAGGATTGGATAGGTCGTGAACAGCAGGCAGAGGATGAGGTAAACCTGATGTCACTGGGCGCCTTGGCGGCGACACTCGGACACGTCGAACCTGGTGCCAACGAACCCGTGCCGCCCTGTGGTCACTGGCTGTTGTTCAACAGGATGGTGCCAGCGGGTGAACTGGGCAGCGATGGGCATGCGCGGCGCGGCGATTTTCTCCCCCCCGTTGAACTGCCGCGACGAATGTGGGCTGGAAGCCGAGTGTGTCTCCACGCACCTTTGTATCCCGGTGATGCCGTCAGTCGCCGCACTTCGATCGAGGCGATCACAGAAAAAACCGGGCGCAATGGCGCCCTGGTGTTTGTGTACCTACGTCACCGTATATTTCGCGGCGCCACTTTGGTTGTCGAGGAAGAGCAGGATATCGTCTACAGAGAATTGGCCTCGGGTGCCTTGCACACGTCCCGTGCTGATCACGCGCCGCAGTGGAGTCGCACCTTGGAGGTGGATCCGATCCTGCTGTTTCGCTACTCGGCGCTGACCTGCAACAGTCATCGAATTCATTATGATCGAGACTATGCCATCGGTGTTGAGGGTTACGACAACTTGGTGGTCCAGGGTCCTTTGACGGCGACACTGTTGATGGATTTACTCAGGGCCGCGTTGCCTGATGTTCAGATTGCCGCATTCGACTTCCGCGGAGTGCGGCCGGTGTTGGCTGGCACTAGCCTGAGGCTGTGTGGCACTCACTCAGTGGATACTGCTACGCTCTGGGTGGAAGATGAGCAGGGCTATGTCGCGATGCGCGCGACGGCGAATTTGCAAAACCATTAAGTGGGGTGAACATTATGTCGCAGATGCGGCAAGACTTCGATGAAGCCATCGCTCAGCTTGTTGCTAATGGGGCGCCGTTCGAACTGGAAAATCTTCCGAGTGGTGGACGTCGCTATGCGAACGCGCCAAAAGATTTACGTGAAGCGTTGTGGTCGGCCCGCCAGCACGGCGATCGAGAGTTTCTTATCTACGAGGGCGAAAGATACAGTTTTAATCAGCTGCTGGATCATGCTGAAGCGATCGCCGGTGCCTTGCAGCAGCGCGGTGTTCGGCAAGGTGAGCGGGTGGCAATTGCCATGCGTAATTATCCAGAGTGGATGATGGCCTATCTGGCCGTGATCGCGATTGGCGCGGTCGCGGTGCCAGTCAATAGCTGGGGTACGGCCAGTGACGTGTCTTTCGCACTACAGGACTGCGGCGCGGGCTGGGTGTTCTGCGATCAGCAGCGTTATAACGGAGTGAGCGAGGCGGTAGCGGCAGGGGACCTGCAGGCCTGTATCGCTCGTCCCGATGATCCCGGTCACCCGGCCAGCCTGCAGCGCTTGATAGATGAGGGCAGGGGCGTGGTACTGGCGATGCCGGAACTGTCTCCTGATGATCTCGCTATGATTTTGTATACCTCGGGTACTTCAGGAAAACCCAAGGGTGCGGCTTCGACCCATCGCGCTGTTGCTCAGGCGATCTTCAACATGGAGTGTGCGGCGACCGCTGCAGCCATGACGAACATTCCGCTGATTACAGCGATGATGGAAAACGGCTATGAACCAACCGCCTTGCTGGCCGTACCTCTGTTTCATGTGAGTGGTTTGCACGCGCAGTTTTTCGCAAATTTCCGTGGTGGGCGTCGCATCGTGATGATGTACAAATGGGACGTTGATCGCGCTCTGGACTATATTGAACGAGAGCGGGTGACGACTGTTTCTGTTGCTCCCGCTATGGCGCTGGACTTGTTGGAAGCTCCTCGGTTCGATCAGATTGACCGTAGCAGTCTATTCGCCTTGGGTGTGGGTGGCGCAGCGACACCACCCCACATTCGTGCCATGATTGACCGGGCCCTGCCGAATAATTTTTCTGGAACGGGATGGGGTATGACGGAGACCAACGCTCAGGGTTCGTCATTTACCGGCAGAGCCTTTACCGAAAAATCAGGCAGCTCCGGCTTCCCACATCCTGTGGTAGACCTTCGCGTCTGTGATGAAGCTGGCGCGGAGCGACCCACTGGTCAGGCGGGCGAACTCTGGGTTAGAAGCCCTACAAACATTTGTGAGTATTGGAATCGACCCGAGGCCAATGCGGCCGAGTTTGTCGACGGTTGGTTCCGCACCGGTGACATCGGGTATCTGGATGAGGACGGGTTCATCCACCTATCGGATCGTGCAAAAGATGTCATTATTCGAGGCGGTGAAAACATTTATCCTGCAGAGATCGAAGCCGCTGTGCTGGAACACCCGGCAGTCAAGGAAGTTGCGGCCGTGGGTATGCCCCATGATCGTTGGGGTGAGGAGGTGGCCATCGCAGTCCACCTGCATGCCGAGCAAAACACCTCAGAGTCCGATTTGATGGACCACGCTGCTGCCAGATTGGCACCGTACAAAGTGCCTAGCCTCGTGCATATCAGTCGTGAGCCCCTGCCGCGCAACGCGACCAATAAATTGCTCAAGCATAAAATCCGCGAGTCACTGCAGGTGAGTGTTTGAGTGTTTGAGTGTTTTGCCGGTGGCGCTACCGTGCAGAGGATAGATAAACAGCGCGTAATCTCATTTTTGTAAACGACTCTAAGACTTTTTTGGCATAGGGAGGCTTGCCCGTGCAGGGTTCACCGCTTGAGCAACAACCCTGTCCCGGCCGGCGACCGGGAAGGAATCCCAAAATTTGTGCCGTGAATAGTAAAGATCTTTTCTATTAATTTCATTTATACCCCCGGCGGCACTAGACTAGCGGCCAAAGCTTGAAGTCGCACCCTAATTGGGGAGACTACCGGCACATCTATCCACCGCAAGACGTCTTACGAGGTAGCGACATGTCTACATACCAGAATGAGATTGATGAATTGGCTCAGCTGCGCAGCGAGAATGGCGCTCCCTGGGAGCAAATCAGTCCGGAATCCGCCGCCCGTATGCGGTTGCAGAATCGTTTTCAAACGGGGCTGGACATTGCTCGCTACACCGCCGCCATCATGCGCAAAGACATGGCGGAATACGATGCTGACACCAGTCAGTACACGCAGTCGCTGGGGTGCTGGCATGGGTTCATTGGTCAGCAAAAGCTGATCGCCATCAAGAAGCACTTCGGTGAAACGAACAAGCGGTATCTTTACCTGTCGGGCTGGATGATTGCAGCACTGCGCAGCGAGTTTGGCCCTTTGCCAGACCAATCCATGCATGAAAAAACCACCGTGCCGGGCCTGATTGAGGAATTGTACACCTTCCTCCGGCAGGCCGATGCGCGTGAACTGGGTGGTCTGTTTCGGGAACTGGATGCCTCGCGAGAGTCGGGCGATCAGGTTGCGGAAAAGGCGGTTCGGAACAAAATTGATAACTTCCAGACTCACGTAGTGCCGATCATCGCGGATATCGATGCGGGGTTTGGCAATGCAGAAGCGACCTACCTATTGGCGAAGAAAATGATCGAAGCGGGCGCCTGCGCCATCCAGATCGAAAACCAGGTGTCTGATGAAAAGCAGTGCGGACACCAGGACGGTAAAGTGACGGTGCCTCATGAAGATTTTCTCGCCAAAATTCGCGCGGTGCGTTACGCATTCCTGGAACTTGGCGTCGAAGACGGTGTGATTGTTGCGCGTACTGACTCTCTTGGAGCAGGGCTCACCAAGCAGATTGCTGTCACGCGCGAACCGGGCGATCTGGGCGATCAATACAACAGCTTCCTCGATTGTGAAGAGCTTGCGATCGATGAAATGAGCCACGGTGACGTGCTGATCAAGCAGGGTGACAAGCTGGTGCGTCCTAAGCGCCTGCCTTCTAACCTGTACCAGTTTCGCAAGGGCACAGGTGAAGATCGCTGCGTGTTGGACTGCATTACGTCGCTCCAGCACGGAGCAGATCTGTTATGGATTGAAACTGAGAAGCCACACGTGGGCCAGATCGGCGCCATGGTAAACCGGATTCGTGAGGTCATTCCGAATGCCAAGCTGGTTTACAACAACAGCCCAAGCTTTAATTGGACGCTGAACTTCCGCCAGCAGGTGTTTGATGCTTGGCTAGAAGGAGGCAAGGACGTTTCTGGCTACGATCGCGATCAACTGATGAGTGCCGACTACGATGAGTCTGAGTTGGCGGCTGAGGCGGACGAGCGTATTCGTACCTTCCAGGCCGACGCATCCCGCGAAGCGGGAATCTTCCACCATTTGATCACGCTGCCAACCTACCACACGGCAGCCCTGTCGACTGACAATCTTGCCAAAGAGTACTTTGGTGAACAGGGCATGCTCGGTTACGTAGCGGGTGTTCAGCGCAAGGAAATCCGTCAGGGTATTGCCTGCGTCAAACACCAAAATATGGCCGGTTCCGATATGGGTGACGACCACAAAGAGTACTTCGCAGGAGAAGCAGCGCTGAAGGCGGCCGGTGACGACAACACAATGAACCAGTTTGGTTGAGGTCAGTGGGTAGTGAGCGGCGCAGTCGCTCGAAAACCAGGCGGGGAGCGATACCCCGCCTTTTTTTTGCCTGAGAGATGCGGCAGCAGAATGAAGCTGCAGCATGGGCGGGGGAAACTGTTAAATATTTACATTCTCAGCCGGCCCTGGATGTCGGTGGCCCGTTTCGTTGCTACATTGTCCGTGAGGTACAGGCGCCGGTCGTCCCGTGGATGAGGGATGAATGGAGTGGTTTGCAGTACCGGTGGTTGTGCCACGCAGTTCGATGTATGACAAAAACACGGAACTGGAGGCTCAACTGATGAAGACCTTTAGACGCTCGCTCTATGCGGCGCTTGTTGCGGGAGCGACGCTCGTCCATCCGCAGATCAGCCTTTCACAGGAACCCGCCCTTGAAGAAGTCGTAGTAACCGGTACCCGGGCACCGGGACGGTCCGCTGAAGACTTGCCGGTCCCGGTCGATGTCCTGACCAACCAGGAGTTGGAAGACACCGGACAGACCGAGCTTGGTCGGATGATTCAGGCGCTGGCGCCTTCCTTCAACTTTTCAACCTCAGCTATCAGCGACGGCACGGACGCGCTGCGTCCAGCGACACTGCGCGGCCTGGGTCCGGATCAGACTCTGGTGCTCATTAATGGCAAACGTCGTCATCAAGCCTCTCTTATTCACGTCAACACCTCGGTGGGACGGGGTACCGCAGGAACCGATATGAACGCGATACCGGCAGCAGCGGTGCGACGCGTTGAAGTGCTGCGTGATGGTGCGGCGGCTCAGTACGGTTCCGATGCGATCGCAGGTGTGATTAACATCGTACTAAAAGACTATGACCACGGCGGTCGCGCTTACGCTTCCTACGGTGAAACCACTGAGGAGGATGGAGAAACCTATAACCTGGATCTCAACGCCGGCACGCCCCTTGGCGGCGGTGGTTTCCTGAATCTCACGTTCAACTATCGTGACCGAGGCTGGACAGATCGAGCGGGTAAGCAGGGTAACTGCGTTTACGGAGGTTGCGAAGATACCAATGGTGATGGCATCGATGAACCTGGTGATCCGCGCGAAGTCACCTTTGATCGAAACTCCTTCCGGATCGGCGATGCGGAGTCTGAGCAATACGCCTTTGTTGCGAATGCGCTGTACGGGTTGGGCCGAGGCGAAGTGTATGGATTTGTCACCTATTCAACCCGTGACAACGAATCAGCCGCCTTCTACCGTGACCCGGTATCGGGGGAGGACGCTTATCTCGCGGACGGCGATAATGTGATACCCAACGGCTTTTTGCCAAGGATCAACTCTCAGATAGACGACTACTCTGCGGACATTGGTTATCAGATAGACTTTGACAATGGTTTGAATTTTGACCTGTCTTACACCTGGGGCGAGAACACCATCGACTACACGACCAAGGAATCGGTCAACTATTCGTTTGTGAACTTCCTGCGCTTTGGTGAAGGCCTATCCGATTCAGCCATTCGTGAGGCGATTCCTCGCCAGGCGGATGCCTACGACCTTGAGCTCGGCCTGCAAACCTTGAATTTGGATATGAGCCAGGGGTTTGGCGATCTGGCAATTGCCTTCGGTGCAGAGTTCCGCATCGATGAGTACAAGATCAAATCGGGTGATGAGTACTCCTACTTGGATTATGACACGGTGAACGGCCAGCCCATTTATCCGCAGGATGCGGCGGGTGGGATTCAGGGTTTTCCCGGTATCGCACCTCTATCTGAGGTGGACGAGGATCGCGACGTGTACTCCGCTTATGTGGATGCCGAGTACGAGTTCACTGCCGACCTGTTGGTCGCCGCGGCGTTACGCTACGACGACTACGACGACTTTGGCGACACCATCAACTACAAGGTTGCAGCGAACTGGGGTATTACGGATAACTTCCGTCTGCGCGGGGCAATCAATACAGGTTTCAGAGCGCCTTCCATGCAACAACAGTACTTTAACAATGTCAGCACGCAGTTCGTAGAGAACCCGGATGATCCGGACGGTCCGCAGGTGCCCGTGGAAATCGGCACGTTTCGCAACGACAGCGAACTCGCCAGAGAAATCGGTATTCCTCAGCTTGAAGAGGAAGAGTCACTAAATTACAGCGCTGGCATTGTTTGGAACCCCACCGACAACATTGCCATGACTCTCGACTACTATTACATCGAGATCGACAACCGCATCGTTATCAGCAATCGCCTAGAGGCGGATGATGATCCTACGGGTAATCTGGGCAGGGCGCTGCAGGCGGCCGGTGCTGGCGCGGCGCAATTTTTTCTCAATGGAGCCGATACCGAAACCGAAGGCGTAGACCTGGTATTGACCTGGGGCGGGCTTGAACTGTTGGGTGGCAGCCTGGATATGACGCTGGCGGGCAACTATACAGAGACCGATGTTACAGACATTTACACCACCGGTGGCCTCGCACCAGTGGCGCCCGATGTGGTGTTCTCTAGCCAGCAGATTTCTATTATCGAAACGTGGCAACCGAAAGATCGATTGAATTGGATGGCCAACTGGCGGCGCGGTGGATTTCTGGCGCATATCATGATCAATCGCTACGGTGAATACACGGTTGAGGATGGCGGTAGTCAGACCTTTGATCCGGTGTATGTAACGGACCTCAAGCTGGTCTATACCCTTGAGAGCGGTCTTGGGTTTACCATCGGTGGCAACAACATCTTCGATGAATACCCCGATGAAAACGAGATAGGCAACAGCCGCGGGGGCGAACTGGAGGATGGACCAGGCGGGCCGATCATCGTCAACAGTCCTGGAGTATTCACCTATTCGCGGCGCTCGGCGCCGTTTGGGTTCAACGGTGCATTCTGGTACGCCGGCGTTTCCTACGACTTTTGAGCGGCGAACAGGTGGCCCCGTAGGCCTTTCACGGGGTCGTTGCGCTGATCCGGTTCCAAACGGGAATGAATGTGATACCTTTGCCCGGTAAAGCCGGTTAGAAGCCCGCGGCAGCTGAGGGAGATTGCAATGCGCTGGGATGATATCGATAAACAGGTTTGCTCAGTAGCGCGAGCCTTGTCCGTGGTCGGGGAGCGATGGACTATGCTGATCATGCGCGATGCCTTCCTGGGAACCAGACGATTCGATCAGTTTCAAGGCAATCTTGGAATCACGCGCCATCGTTTGTCAGAACGGCTGGGCAAGCTGGTCGATCACGGTGTGCTGGTCAAGGTACCCTACCAGGACAAACCGGTCCGGTATGAGTACCGCCTTACTCGTAAAGGCCTGGGACTGTATCCGGTCTTGATGAGCCTGGCACGTTGGGGTGATGAATGGATGGACAAGGGCGAGGGTGCGCCGCTGGAGTATGTCCACCTGGCCTGTGGCCATAAGACCATTCCCACTTTGACCTGCAGTGAGTGCGGTGAGCCGCTGCGTCCGGAGGAGGTGCGTCCACAGCCAGGCCCGCCTCTACTGAAACTTGCCGCACAAGAAGCTGAGACGCCGGCTCTGAAAGACATTCCGCCGCTACTCAAACATACGGTGTAGCGCCTCGCACGAGCAACCGCAAGGCCGAAATTGGCGTCGGCATCCCGCACCATTAAAGCCTGGTATTTCTATGAAATAGTTCCGTTCTGCCGTTTGGAACCTTCGCGGTAGACTGGCTGCAGTTTGAGAAGTGTGATTTAGAAAAATAAGCATAAGTCACATGAAGAGCAGCAGGGAGTCCGCCATGCACCTTAGAAAAGCCCTATTAGCCGTTTCTGTTGCAGCCGCCGTACCAGGCCAGGTCCAAGCCCAGGTACTCGAAGAAGTTGTTGTGACAGCGACCAAACGCGCCGAATCTTTGCAGCAGGTGCCCATGAGCATCACGGCGATCTCTCAACAGGATATCGTGCGACTGGGTGCCGCCGATTTTGCCGACATTGCGACGACGGTGCCCTCACTGTCGTTGAGGTCTGCCGGCCCAGGACGGACCAAGCTTAACATTCGCGGAATTTCTGCAGCGACGGGTTTTGCGCCAACCGTCAGTTTCTACCTCGATGAGATGCCGATTCGGACATTGTCGTCGGGATCCTCGACGTCCTTTCAACAGGCTATTCTCGACCCGAAGCTCTATGATCTTGAGCGTATCGAGGTGTTGCGGGGGCCGCAGGGCACCCTGTACGGCTCCAGTTCCATGGGCGGCACCGTGCGCCTGATCACCAACAAGCCGGTGGTAGGCGAGCAGGAAGGAAGTTTCAATATGGACTTCTCAGATACGGAGCACGGTGGTTTCAACTACCGGCTCAACGGCATGTACAACCTGGAGACCGGCGATAACGGTGCGCTGCGATTGGTGGGTTCTTATACCGATAATGATGGTTTCATTGATCGAGTTGATCGTACCGACGGAACCATTTACCAGGATGGCGTAAACAGTGAAGAAACGAGTGCGCTGCGTGCGACCTATCGCTATGAGTTCTCCAACGCCTATATTCAACCTGCTGTTTTTTGGCAGAAAACAGAAATGGATGGTAAACCCAACTACGACGGACCGAACGAGGAGTTCAAACAGATACGGCTCTATGACGCGCCTGAGCCCTTTGACGATGAGTTTACATTGCTGAATCTGACCTATGGTCAGGAGTTTGACGGCATCGATGCTTTGTTCAGTGTGTCCAACCTCGACCGTAACTTTGATAACACCGAAGACGTAACCGATGTCCAAGTCTTTCTGTTCGATGAAGCGGATGAAGCGGTATTTGCGGAGGAGAGCGCTGATCTCGAGGACACCACGGTAGAAATGCGGCTCAACTCAACCGACAACGAGCGATTTCACTGGCTGTTCGGGTTGTACTACAAGGATTCAGAAGCGGACGCCGGGTACCGGATTCAACGCGGTTTTCCGGTTGACATTAACCCCGCTGGCCTGGCGAACACTCAGGACAAGCGTACATATGAAGAATACGCCGCTTTCACCGAATTAACCTACGATTTCGGCGAAAGCCTCTCCGTCACTCTGGGCGGTCGCTATTTGGATTATGAAATCGGCCAGCTCAAGGAGGACTGGGGTTTCGCATTTGAAAACGATTCACGCGCGGACGCCAACGTGACAGATCGCAGTGACAGCGATGAAGAAATCCACGGCAAACTGACGCTCGAGTGGCGCTACAACGACGACGGCCAAATGTATGGCACCGTTTCAAACGGTACGCGGCCTGGCGGATTTAACCGCACGGTACCCGTCAGTGACGATCCCAGCAACTCGGTAGGTTTCGCATGTTTACAGGCGCTGAACGATCTCGGCGTATCGGATACGGAGTTTGATGTTTTTGATTCGGACGAAGTGGTTAACTACGAACTCGGCTGGAAGTCCGATCTCTCTGAGCAGGTACGATTCAACGGTGCTCTCTACTATATGCAATGGAACGATATTCAACAGGTCATCACGCTCAGCGGTGAATGTGGCATTGATGTAACGACCAATCTCGGTGATGCAGAAACACACGGGGCAGAGGTGGAAATGGTCGCCGCCTTGACCGATAACCTGAGGGTGAGCCTGGGGGCCGGCTACACGGTGGCGGAGCTGAAAGACACCATTGCGGAAGCTGGAGTGAGCAGTGGTGATCGACTTCCCGACGTACCGGAGTGGACGGCCAACGTCACGCTGGATTACACAATACCTGCAGAGTCCGGTGAGTGGTTTGGTGTGGTGAACTACAACTACGTCGACGAAACGCTGGAGTTCGTCGGTGAAGCCGGAGACGACGTGACTGACTTCGGAGTCATATCGGGCAATCGCAAACCCGAGTACAACCTGTTTGACGTGCGGATTGGTTTCACGAGTGACGCGAGCTGGGAGTGGCTGTTTTACGTCGACAACGTGACCGACGAAGACGCGATCTTCAGTTACAGCGACACGCTGGCCATCAATCTTACAAGCTATGACAGGACCGTGCGCAATCGTCCGCGTACCTTCGGCACATCATTCACTTACAATTTTTAAACCCGATTAAGTGCCCGCGTCAGCCCGGTACTAACGTGTTGGGCCTCTTTCTCGCAGACGCCACGGGCGACGGCCAGTGCCGAATAGGGTCATTTGTGCTACAGTCAGCGCGCTCACTAGGTGCCTCCGCAGCAGGTGGGGGCCAAATGGGAAGTGTGGACCACCAGAGCGTGACGCGCCCTGCGCGAGCGCCAGGCTCTATCTGAGTCTTATTGGGGAGACCACCGCTGCCCCCGCAACGGTCGACAGCCTGTGCTGTCAGCCCGATACCAGCCTGGTGCGATTTCAAGCGACGACAGTGAAGCGGTGGGCTTCGTTGCAGGCTGAGCCGCCCATCTTGGCTCTGTGGTCCTCGATTGTCCTCCCGACAGCTGTCGCAACCGTAACTCGGAGTCCTTAAATGACAGCTTGTGGAGCGCCCCACGCCCGCACCTTGATGATTCAGGGCACGACATCTGACGCAGGTAAAAGTGTACTGGTGGCGGGTTTGTGTCGCGTGCTGGCGCGACGGGGTACCAGTGTGGCACCTTTTAAGCCACAAAACATGTCTCTGAACAGCGCGGTCACTGCGGATGGTGGCGAAATCGGTCGTGCTCAGGCGCTGCAGGCACAGGCCTGTGGAATCGAACCACACAGCGACATGAACCCCATTCTATTGAAACCTTCCAGCGACGTGGGTGCTCAAGTGATTGTCCAGGGTCGGGTGCTATCAGAACTTAGCGCAAAAGATTTTCATGCGTACAAGCCGGAAGCCATGTCCGCAGTGCTTGCATCCCACGCGCGGCTTGCAACGGCCTACGATTGGATCCTGGTGGAGGGCGCGGGAAGCCCGGCAGAGATCAACTTGCGAACTAACGATGTTGCCAACATGGGGTTTGCGGAGGAGATTGACTGCCCAGTGGTGATTGTCGCCGACATCGACCGAGGCGGCGTTTTTGCGCATCTGGTAGGTACCTTGGCACTGCTATCACCCTCGGAGCAGGACCGTGTGGCTGGGTTTGTGATTAACCGCTTCCGCGGGGATCTGAGTCTTTTGCAACCGGGCATCGACTGGCTAGAAGAGCATACGGGCAAGCCTGTGCTGGGTGTGCTGCCCTACCTACAGGGGCTGTACCTCGATGCGGAAGATGCGCTGGATGGGCGACAGGAACTGTTGGCAGATGGGCCTGCGCTGCGTGTCATTGTCCCCGTATTTTCAAGAGTCAGTAACCATACCGACTTCGATGCCCTTCGTTTGCATCCGCAGGTAGATTTGACCTTTGTCGGTCCGTCCCAAGCTATTCCTGCGGCTGATCTGATCGTCCTTCCTGGCAGCAAAAATGTCCGACGCGATATGGCGTGGATGCAGGACAACGGTTGGCCGACAGCAATCGATCGACATCTTCGTTATGGAGGTAAGCTGATTGGAATCTGCGGCGGTCTGCAAATGCTGGGGCTGCGCATCGATGATCCGCTTGGTATTGAGGAAGCACCGGGTAGCTGTGCCGGGCTTGGGCTCCTGGAGTTTACGACGCGGCTGGAGCCGCACAAACAGCTCCGCGAAGTGACCGGCTGTCTGCGAGGCAACCTCTCAGCTCAGCTGAACGGCTACGAGATCCACTGCGGCGTTAGCACAGGCCCTGCATTGATGTCTCCCGCTGTGCAGTTCGCTGACGGTCGAATCGACGGCGTGGTTAGTGATGACGGGCAGGTGATGGGCACTTACGTTCACGGACTGTTTGATCATCCTGCGTCGCGAGACGCCTTGCTGAATTGGAGTGGCCTGGCGCCAGATGCTCAGCCGTCTGTGGCAGAGATTAGGCAACAGCAGTTGGATCGGCTGGCCGATACGGTTGAGCAATGCATCGACTGCGAAGGATTGTTTTCGGAGGCGCAGTTTGCAGGTAGAAGCTGATGAGACGTTGCTGAGCGAGTTGATAGAGGGCGTGCACTTGCGCTGTACGGAACAGTACGTCCATGTTCGATTCGCTGCGACGCAGCGCGCTGTCAGTTGTGCCGTGTACAACGGCGGTGTTGTGGAAGCGACAGACTATATCAATCTGCGCGTACCCAGGGAGCCAGAAGGAGAGCTGACCGACCCGGCTGATACACTGGCCGACGTCGCGCGAAGCATTGGCTGTCGCGGTCTTACGGTGGGCATGATGACGGCAGCCTCTACGCGCAGCCTTCGATTCGATACTGCCGAGATCGATGGACATCAGGTGGCCATTGCGGTGACCGCCGGATTGCACAATGCCAGGCGCGCTGGTGATCGGGCAGAATACCGACTTCTGCATGAGGAGGTAGCCCGTACGGGTACGATCAATACCGTTGTCTTTACAACCGCGTGTCTGCAACCGCAGGCCATGATCGAGGTCATGACGGTTGCAGTGGAGGCCAAGGTCGCCGTACTGCAAGAGCTGGGTGTACAGAGTGCTGTATCGGAAGGATTGGCGACCGGAACGGGCACCGACGCTATGGCAGTCTTTTGTCCACCGTCGGGTCCGGCCGTGCGGTTTGGTGGAAAACACACGCTGCTTGGAGAGCGTGTTGCACAACTGCACATGACCGCGTTGCGGCGTTCTCTTGCATGGCAGGCGGAGCCCGGGCAATGAGATCGCTCGCACCCAGACGGCTTATGGCGATTTTATGGATTGTGCTGATCCCCGTGCTTGTCATCGCGCTTATGCTGGGACCCGTCGTGATCACCCCGGCCGAGTTCCTGGACGCGATGTCTCCTCGGTCGGACCGGTCGGCGCTGGCACAGAGTCAACTGATTCTGTGGCAGATTAGAACACCGAGAGTGCTGCTGGCAGCCTTAGTAGGTGTGTGTCTGGCCGTGTGTGGCACCGCCATGCAGGGTCTGTTTCGCAATCCGCTGGCTGATCCATCGCTGATAGGAGTCTCCAGTGGTGCCTCTGCCGGAGCAAGCCTGATGATTGTGCTGGGTGGCGGCTCGCTGCTGCAGTTTGGGCAGCTGACTGGTCTCTCCTACGTAACGCTGGGGGCGTTTTTTGGCGGTTTTCTTGCGGTACTGCTGGTCTATCGTCTGGCGACCTCGTCGCGCGGTACGTCGGTAGCCATCATGCTGCTGGCAGGGATAGCGATCAGTGCCCTGGCAGGCGCGTTGAACAGCCTGTTCAGCTACGTTGCCGATGATGAAATGCTGCGTCGCATCAGCCTGTGGCAGATGGGAAGCCTCGATGCGGCGAACTGGCCGCGCGTCTGGATCGCTGCAGTGGCCTGCGCGTTGTTGATGATTGTGCTGCCCGGCAACGCCAGAGCGCTCAATGCTTTTCTCCTGGGAGAGTCGGAGGCAAGGCATCTGGGCGTGGCGGTGGATCAGGTCAAACGGCGCGTGATCGTGCTGACCGCCATGGCGGTAGGCACATCCGTGGCGGTGGCCGGTACGATCGCTTTTATAGGTCTCATCGTGCCGCACATTATTCGCATGCTCATCGGACCCGACCATACGTTTCTGATACCCGGGTCCGCGCTGGCAGGCGCCATACTCCTGGTCTGTGCCGATACCGTCGCTAGAATAGTCCTGGCACCGGCTGAACTGCCCGCCGGTATCCTGACCGCGATGCTGGGAACGCCGTTCTTTTTCTTCCTGCTGCTGCAAAAACGCCGACTGGAGGATGCAACACTGTGACGATAGAGGCTCACAATGTCGGCCTGGAGCGCTCCGGTGTTACGCTGCTGTCCGGCATCGATTTGACCATCCATGCCGGCGCGATTACGACAGTGCTGGGCCCAAACGGGGCCGGAAAGACCAGTTTGTTGCGTTCCATTGCCGGTGAGCTTCAGGCTTCGGGTGAGATCACCCTGGGTGGCACCCCTGTGCGGGAATGGTCTGCATCTGAGCGCGCAAAGCGCCTCGCGATACTACCCCAGCACTCACTCCTGGATTTTCCATTCACTGCCGAGGAAGTAGTGCAGCTGGGTCGTATGCCCCACGCGAGCGGCCTCTCGCATGACAGAGATATCGTTCGACAGGCGCTGGCGCTTGTAGACGGGCATTTCCTCGCAAACCGAGAGTACACACGCTTGTCCGGTGGTGAAAAACAGCGGGTACACTTTGCCCGCGTGCTGGCCCAGATCTGGGAGCCCCTCGAATCGGGGGATCGATTTTTGTTGTTGGATGAGCCCACTTCTTCCTTTGACCTGGCTCATCAACGTATGACGGTCGATATCGTCAAACAGCTTAGACTGCAGGGCGTTGGTGTCATGATGATCTTGCACGATCTTAATCTGGCTGCAAAATGTGCCGATCATATGGTGTTGATGCAATGCGGTCAGGTAAGTGTATCGGGCTCGCCCTGCGACGTCCTGACCGAGCACACCGTGAAGGAGGTTTTTCAAGTTGAGGCTCATGTGGATCGACATCCACGCGATGGCGCACCGTTGGTTATTATCTAGATGGAACGAAAGCCTTGCAGCATCTCGAACTGATACTGGGTGGAGCGCGCTCCGGCAAAAGCCTGTTGGCGGAGACGCGTGCTGAATCCTCAAAGCAACAGCTTTGTTACATTGCAACAGCTACCGCTGGCGACGCAGAGTTTGCTCGTCGCATTGAACACCATCGTCAGCGGCGTGACGCACGATGGCAGGTGGTGGAGGAGCCGGTGAAACTGGCGCAAACACTGGCGGATAACGCGGCAACAGAAAAATGCCTGCTGGTCGACTGTCTGACGCTCTGGTTAAGCAACTGCCTGCACGCGGGCGTCTGGCCTGAGGAAAAGTTGCAGCTACTCGAGGTCTTGCCTGAGCTGCCAGGGCATACGATTTTGGTGAGCAATGAAACCGGGCTAGGCGTCGTCCCCTTGGGTGAGTTGAGCCGAACGTTTGTCGATGAGGCAGGTTTTCTACATCAGGCGTTAGGACAGTTGTGCCAGCAGGTGACCTTGACCGTCGCGGGTTTGCCACTCAGTTTGAAAGGCGAGGCCTGATCGCTATGGCCTGGTGGGAATCTGCGGTCGCGTCGGTAAGCCATGTGTGCATCGCGTCTGCTGAGTCGCGTCAGGCTTGTCTTACCAAGCCGTCCGGTTCTCTTGGTCGATTGGAACGTGTAGCGATTCAATTGGCGGGTTTACAGCATCGTGATGAACCTACACTGGAGCGCGTGGACATCCGCGTGTTTGCAGCTGACCACGGAGTAGTTGAAGAGGGCGTATCGGCATTTCCGCAATCGGTGACGGCCGAAATGATTCGTAATTTTGCTAGGGGAGGTGCGGCCATTTCCGTGCTCGCACGAGAGCTTAAGGCGGATTTTTTGGTGGTCAACCTGGGGACGGTGCAGCCGTTGGAAGACCTGCCCGGGGTCCACTCCAGAATGCTGGCGCCGGGCACCGCTAACTTCTGTAAGGAACCGGCCATGACGGAGGTTTTGTGCTCGGCTGCTCTGCAGGCGGGTGCGGAGCAGGTGCGCGAAAGCTGTCATCTGTTCATCGGTGGTGAAATGGGTATTGGCAACACAACCGCTGCGGCTGCACTGGTGTCTCAGTTGCTGGGTGTTTCACCAGATCTTACCGTTGGTCCGGGTACTGGAGTGACGGGCGCTACACTTGAAGGTAAGCGC
This sequence comes from Pseudomonadota bacterium, assembly GCA_039190425.1. Lineage (GTDB taxonomy): Bacteria > Pseudomonadota > Gammaproteobacteria > Pseudomonadales > Halieaceae > Marimicrobium. Next base: position 69,513 of record JBCCYE010000005.1, read on the forward strand.
GCCGTCGTTGAACGAGCGCTGGCGACGCACGCTGCCGCATGCGATTCGCCGCTGGCAACGCTGACGCATCTGGGCGGACTGGAGATCGCTGCGTTGGCGGGGTCCTACGTTGCAGCAGCGCAGCGTGCAGTCCCGGTGCTGGTCGATGGGTACATCGCTTCGGTGGCCGCTCTGCTGGCGTGTAGACTTAACCCCGGTGTTGCCGATTGGCTGTTGTACAGCCATCGCAGTGCGGAACCCGGGCATCGGCTTGTACTGGAGGCGTTGCAGGGGGCGCCGATGCTGGATCTTGAGATGCGTCTGGGAGAGGGCAGCGGCGCCGCGACAGCGCTGCCATTGTTGCGTCTGGCCTGCCAGCTTCACAACGAGATGGCCACTTTTGAACAAGCTCAAGTGAGCGGTGGCGACAAACGGATGGCTGACTAGCGTGAGCGTCGTAACGACAGTGGATTTGCTTCGCCATGGCGCGTGCACCGGGGGCGATATTTTTCGCGGTCGCACCGATGTGCCACTCACCGAGGAAGGCTGGTCGCAAATGCATGAGGCACTCGCCTGCGTAGCCGGTTGGACGAAGGTGATCAGTTCTCCGCTCGGGCGTTGCGAGCAGTTTGCCGCCGCACTGGGTGTCGCTCAGAGCGTCCCTGTTCAAGTCGACCAAGGGCTTCGTGAAATGGACTTTGGCATCTGGGATGGCCGGCCCGTGGAGGAGGTAGCGCGTCGCTACCCAGACATGTTGACTAGGTTTTACAGCAGCCCCGAGCACGTCAGGCTGCCCGAAGGTGAGTCCTTTCAAGAGTTCTCCGAGCGTGTCCTGACGAGTTGGGGGCAAGTGCTTATGCACCACGAAGGCAGTCACCTGTTGTTGGTGACCCATGGTGGCGTAATCAGGTTGCTCTTAGCGCATCTCTTGCAGATGCCGATGTCATCCATGTCACGCCTGCACGTACCTTACGCCTGTCGGGCCCGGCTGAAAATTTACGGGCGGGGCGAGGATGCCGTACCGACGCTGTCCACCTTCAATGCCAGGGAGGAGTGGGCGTGAGATACTCGCCAGCCGATCACGGTCAGGCCTTTGTCAGTGCTCTGCAGTTCTTGACAACCCTCCCCGTGACTCAGTCCGATCCACCGGACGAACGGGTGCAAGGTTTGTCCCTGCTCTGGTACCCAGCGATCGGACTGCTGCTGGGTACGCTGTTGTGCTTGGCCGCAGGTTGGTTACAAGGGCCCTATGCGTTGACAGCCGCTTTACTGCTGGCCATTTGGGCCGGGCTAACCGGAGCACTGCACCTGGATGGTCTGGCGGACTGCGCCGATGCATGGGTTGGTGGTATGGGCGGTAGGGAGAAAACGCTGGCGCTGCTGAAGGATCCCACCTGCGGCGTTATGGCCGTGGTCGTGATTGTCGTTGTACTGCTGCTTAAGTGGGTAAGTCTGACGGTGTTGCTCGAGACGCGTTCTCTGGTCTGGCTGGTGCTCCCCGCATTTTTTGCAAGACTCTCGGTATACGCCCTCTTTCTTCGATTGCCCTATGTTAGAGAGGCGGGCATAGGAGCGGTTCTGGCCAGCCATTTCCCCGCGAACGCGGCCAAAACGCTACTTGTGATCACCGGGTTGGCGCTGGCCGTAGTGTTGCCCTTAGGTGCATTCTTGGCGCTATCGGTCGCGGTGTGTGCCGTGGTTTGGTGGGTGTGTCGCGCGTCGCGGCGGCGCCTGGGCGGATTCACCGGCGATGTCGCGGGGGCGCAGATTGAGTTAGTGGAGGTCACCGTGCTGCTGACGCTCGCGTTCTTGCTCTCGTGATGCTGTCCTCAACCTTGGGCCTGCTGGTGGGTGTGTTGCTGGATCGTTGGTGGGGAGAACCGCAGCGCTTTCATCCATTGGTGCTTTTTGGTGTTGCAGCCTCCGCTCTTGAGAAGATTGTGTATCCTACCGAGGGAGCCTTGCCAGAGCGGGCACCTCAGCGTGGCGAATCCGGAATTCCGCTCGCCGGGGTGGGTCTGTCTTGTTGTTTGTTGCTGGTGGGCTTGCCGGTGGTGATTCTGTTGGCTCTGCTGACACTGTTGCCGAGTTTGTTTTCGGCGGTTCTGTCAGTGGTCGTGTTGTACATTTGCCTGGGGGGAAAGAGCCTTGAACAGCACGCGCAGGCGATTGCGGCGCCCCTGGAAGAGGGCGATCTGGGGGGTGCGCAAACGGCATTGTCGGCCATCGTGAGTCGGGATACCAGGACCATGGATGATACTGAGGTGGTTCGCGCGACCGTGGAGTCCGTGCTGGAAAACGGCAACGATGCAGTGTTTGCCAGTTTGTTCTGGTTTGCTGTCGCCGGTCCGGCGGGTGCACTGGCGCATCGTCTTGTGAATACTCTGGATGCGATGTGGGGCTACCGCACGGAACGCTATCAGGCTTTCGGATGGGCGGCAGCCAGACTCGACGATGTCTTGGGTTGGTTACCCGCTCGCGGCTGCGCGCTGTGCTATGCACTCGCAGCGCGCCAATGGTCTGCCCTGAGTACTGGCTTCAGGCAGGCTGCATCTTGGGATAGTCCCAACGCGGGCCCCGTGATGGCCGTTGGTGCAGCCTCGCTGGACGTGGTCGTCGGAGGCCCCGCCCGATACGGGGGTGAAGATAGGGCGAGGCCTTGGCTGGGGTCCGGCGCGGCAGTGGTGGTTTCTGACATAGGCCGCGCCTGCCAACTCGTCCTGCGCGCATCGCTGCTGTTCATTGTCGCGGTAGCCTTGGGAGAATGGTTGATATGAAATTGGAACACGGCGGCAACGTCCACGCCGCTTGCATCCGTTTTGGTGGACGTCCGGCGGACTGGACGGACCTTTCAACGGGCGTCAATCCGTCGAGTTGGCCAGTCCCCGTGATACCCCAATCCGTATGGCAGCAGCTGCCCAATGCAGATGGTGTACTTGAGTCTCTCGCGGCAGACTACTACGGGGTGACACATCAAGATCTGTTGGCCGTGCCCGGGTCACAGTGGGCCATACAGCAGGTGCCTGGACTGGCCGCGCATGGCAGGGTGGCCATACCTTGCCCGGGTTATGCGGAACACGCCCTGGCATGGCGGGAGTCAGGGCATACCCCGGTACACTACCGAGATCTGAAACATCTCGATACATTGGTCAGAGCGCGCGCCGTTGATCATGCGGTCGTTATCAATCCCAATAACCCCAGTGGCGAGTACGGTGCACCAGGACGTCTGCTGGAGCTGTCTGTACAGCTCGGTGAGCGGGGCGGGTGTTTGCTGGTGGACGAGGCATTTATGGATGTGCGCCCGGCCGACAGCTTGTGCCAGGTAGGCCCTTCTCCCGCGTTGCTGATACTGCGTTCGGTGGGGAAATTCTTTGGATTGGCTGGGTTGCGACTGGGATTTGTCGTCGCTGCAGCGCCCTGGCTACGTCGGCTTGAAGCGCATCTGCCTCCCTGGTCGGTATCCGGACCGGCTCGCTGGATTGGTGAGAGAGCGCTGGCGGACCGTGCATGGCAAAGCGCGCAACGGCTCGCGTTGGCGGATAGGGCTGCCGACTGGCAGCGTTATCTGCGGCGAACTCTGCCGCAGCTCGACGCGGTTGGCACCGAGCTGTTCGTTACTTTGCAGGGCGACCCTTTGCGCTGCCAGGCGCTCTACGAGGGTCTTGCACAGCGTCGGCTTCTGGCGCGACTGTTTGCGCCGGTGAACGGTGTGGGGCGCCTGCGCCTTGGACTGCCGCCAGCCCCGGTCGCGGGCCAAGTCAAGCGCTCTTTGGAATTGATGATCGAGGAACACGCATGCGACTTTGTCTAATCGGTTGTTTGTCACTATGGATGGCCTGCCCGGCCGTCGCGGAGATTCGATTACCGGATAGCTACGGACGAGATTTGGTTCTCGACTCGCCGGCACAGCGGGTGGTTAGTCTGGCACCACACATTACAGAAGTCGTCTTTGCGGCAGGCGCGGGGGAGCAATTGGTAGGTGCGGTCAGTTACAGCGACTATCCGAAAGAGGCGGCAGCGCTACCCAGGGTAGGCTCTTACGACCGGGTCAGTTACGAGAGCATTGCGGCGCTGCGACCGGACCTGGTGCTGGCCTGGCCAAGCGGCAACGGTGACGAAACCATTCGACGTCTGCGGGAACTCGGCCTAGCGGTGTTCGCCTACGAGCCCAGAACGATTGAAGATGTCGCACAGTCCGTGCGTCAGGTGGGTCTGCTGACCGGACGCTCAGATCAGGCCGACCTTGCTGCTTTGGAGTTTGAACGCCGGCTTGCTGGTCTGAGAGGGCAGTATGAGGGTGACGATACGGTGTCGGTCTACTATCAGATATGGAACGAGCCGCTGTTAACCCTGAATGGCGATCATCTTATCTCCGATGTTGTGCGTCTTTGCGGTGGTCGCAACGTGTTCGAGTCGGCGGTTCCCATGGTCTCTCATGTCAGCATCGAGTCGGTCATTCGAGCCGACCCCCAGGTCGTTATCGCCAGTGGTATGGACGAGGCAAGGCCCGAGTGGCTAGATGCGTGGCGGGACTGGCCCACTATGCAGGCCGTCAGGGAAGACCAGCTGTACTTCATTCCACCGGACATCTTGCAGCGGCATACGCCGCGCATTCTGGATGGCGCGCAGCAGATGTGTGAGCAGCTGCAGCGCGCCCGCGAGCACTACAAGGAGTCCGCCGCAGATGGGTGAGAGCGAAACTGCGCCAATGAACGCCATCTACCGCGCAATTTTTACGCGCAGAGACGTGCGCAGTGAATTCCTGCCGCGACCCGTGCCCGCAGCCGTGCTCGCCCGATTGTTGTTGGCCGCTCACCATGCACCGTCCGTTGGGCTGTCTCAGCCTTGGCGCTTTATTCTCGTGAAGGATCCGGTGCAAAGAGGAAAGGTGCTCGACGAGTTCACCGAGACCAACAGTCAGGCAGCACAAATGTTTGGTCGCCAAAGGAGGGCGCGTTATCGTGCAATGAAACTAGAGGGCATACAGGATGCCCCCGTCAATCTCTGTATCGTATGCGAGCGTAGAGCGGATGAGCCGATACTCGGCGGTACTCATCAGCCTGATACAGACGTCTACAGCACCGTGTGTGCCGTACAGAACCTATGGCTGGCGGCTCGCACAGAAGACATTGGGGTTGGCTGGGTGTCCATTATGAGGCCACAGCAGCTGGCCGACATTCTCGAGTTGCCTGACTCGGTGTTGCCGATTGCCTATCTCTGTCTGGGTTACGTTAGCCATTTTCGGGATCGCCCTGAACTGGAACAGGCGGGCTGGGACAGTCGCAGGGCTCTGGCTTCTATGCTGTTCAGCGAACGCTGGGGCCAGCCGTTGGAGGATGACGCCCTGCTGACCGCTGTCAGCGAGTGGTCTCAGTGGCCGGCGACGATTGTAGGCGATGCTGGAAAGGAGAGCTAGTAGTCGACCCCCTGACGGGCTTTGATGCCGGCTTTGAAGGCGTGCTTCACATCTTTGACTTCCGATACCGTGTCCATGATCTCTTGCAACTCTGAACCACCGCCCCGGCCGGTGACAACGACACTCTGTTCCCGCGGACGCGAATGCAGTGCCTCGATGACCTCAGCGTGATCCAGATAATCGTAGGCCAGCATGTAAGTCAGCTCATCGAGAACCACTAGATCATAAGCAGGGTCTGCCAGCATCGGTTTTGCTTGCGCCCAGGTGGCTTCGGCGGCAGCGATATCACTGCTACGATCCTGAGTGTTCCAGGTGAAGCCAGTGCCCATTTGATAGAACGTCACCTGAGGACAGTACTCCTTCAAGTAGAGTTCTTCACCGGAAAGCTGCTTGCCCTTGATGAACTGAACAACGCCCACCTTGTGACCGTAGCCCAGGGCGCGCATGACCATACCAAAGGCCGAGCTCGACTTGCCCTTGCCGTTTCCCGTCAGCAGTAGCGCCACCCCGCGCTCGGTATCCGCGGCCTCGATGGCCGCGTCCACCTTGCTTTTTTGCTTCTGCATGGAGGCTTTGTGCTTGGCGTCTTTGCGATCCTGCGATTCGTCTTGCTTGGACATGGTGCGCGCCTTCCCCTTAAAAACTGTAGCGTATGCCGGCATAACCGGAAGCGCCAGCGGTGTTGAAATCCGGGAGTTCCTCGTAGTCCTCGTCAGTGAGATTCTCGATGCGCCCGAATACCTCCAGACCTTCGATGATCTCATAGCTGGCGGTGAAATCGACCACTTCGTAGTCGTCGACGCTGTTGTCGCCTTCATCGGGGCTGTCTTTGCTCACCCTGAGATGCAGACCTATCACCAAACGCCCGGCAAAGGGCGTCACCTCTACCCCCAGGTTGCCGAGGTGCTTGGGCGCGCGCCGACGCTGATCCCCGTCGGCGTCCGACGTGTCGTTATAGGTGTAGTTGCCCGTGAAACGCCACAAGTCGCCCAGGGGTAATTCGCCGGTCAGTTCAACGCCTTCCGAGGTAGAATCCCCGTCGCCCTGCAGGTAACCGGTGAAACCCTCCGTATCGAAAAAGATTTCGTCTTCGACGGTCTGATCGAAGTAAGTGACTTCCAGTAGCCATCCGCTGGCGCCATAGTAGGTGACTCCCAGGTCGTAACCTTCACTCTTTTCAGCGCTCAGCGAAGTCTCGCTCGCGGGCGGTTCGGCCAGGGGGCCATTGTTGTAGGCGATCTCTGACAGGCTGGGAGCGCGGAAACCGGTGCCATAGGTCGCCTTGAACTTGAGCTCACCGTCGCCGACGTCCATTAGATAAGCGGCGCTCAAACGATAGGTGGTTTCGGAACCGAAATCGTCGTTGTCATCGTAGCGCGCACCGGCCGTTACATAGAGGCTGTCCAGCCAGGTGCCGAGGTACTCTGCGTAGTAGCCTTCCTGGTCACGGCTTTCATCGTTGCTGCCATCATCGACGGATTCGGTGAGTAGCTCGGCGCCATACACGAATCGGAGTCCGTCACGAGGCTTCCAGGCGCCGAGGTAATTCCATTCCTCCAGTTCGCCCTCGGTGGCGAAGGACGTGATTCCGCCGTCGATGAACTTGCGATCCGTCTCACTCAGGTTGTAGGCGAGTGTGTTGTCGAAGTGTTCGGAGTTATGAACCATCGCTGCGCGATAGGCTTGTTGCTCGTAATCACTGTCACAGTCGTCGATCCTGCCGTCGCTGCCGAAGCAATTGTCGTACTCATTTTCGGAATCGACGCTGCGAGCCACGCCTTCGAGCCGCAGTGCTTCGGTGATGTTCCAGCCCGCGCGACCGTGCAGCGTGGTGTTTTCATAGCCGTCGTCGTCCGCCAGTTCGGTGTCTGAAGGGCGGGCATTGAAGCCGTCGGTGTCGAACTGTGCCGCATTGACGGCGAAATCGACCAGGTCATTGCCCCCGGCCAGATAACCCTTGAGGTCTGTAGTACTGTAGCGTCCATACTCCGCGCTGGCACCTCCGTTTAGCCCCTCGGTGGGTTTGAGGGTGGTGATGGAGACTACACCACCGGCATCCGCGCCGTACATCATGCCCTGTGGCCCGCGCAATACCTCGACGCGCTCAACGCCCGCGGTCATCAAGTGCGCGAAGTTCGGCCCTGCCTGGGGCGTCGACGGGTCGGTCACGTTGATGCCGTCGATGAATACCTTGGTTCGAAAACTCTGTTCGCCGCGGATGCGCAGGCTGGTTGTCTTGCCAACCCCGCCATTATTATTGACGGATATGCCGGTGTCATAGCGCAGGGCGTTGGCCAGTCCATCAAAGCCGCGCAGCTTTAGGTCGTCTGCCGTAATAATCGATACGGACGTAGCGACCTCACGCAGAGGCATTTCCGTTCGTGACGACACCACAACGGTCTCTTCGAGGGGCGGTTTATCCGCATGTGCCGGTAAAAGGTACAGCCCGGATAGGGCGAGTGCGAGAGTATTGATGCTGGATTTCATGCTGTTTCCTCAATTGCCTGTCTGGCGACTGAGGGAGGGTACGTGGGAACGCCGGCGCATCGGTGCAATACCTTTGCAAGAGCCTGTGCATCAGCTCGGCGCAACCGTGTATGAAGCCCTCCGCTCCATCGTGGGTTAACGTCCAGGCAGGTATCGGGCTCTCGGTCGGCGACCGAATACCGTTGCGGGGGCAGCGGTGGCTTTGACCAGAATTGCGGTCATACCACACTTCCCATTTAACCTACCCAGCACTGTAACAAACGATGCGGCAGGCACCTGGTACGGGCACGGACTCTAGAGGGCTGTCCCCGGTTTGTCAAATACGGGTCCATTTGCCGCTTACCGCGTTTTCGTGCTGAGACAGACCGCCTGGCTTACAATTGAGCCATCGCCGTTTACAGGGTATGAACCGTGGGTGTTAATGCTGAAACAGTTCGTAAGGTCCGTGAGTTGTTGGGGCGCGAGCCGCGCGGCCTCGAAGAGGTCGTGGTCACGGGGCCAGATGGCAGCCCGCGGGTGATTCGTGTCGCCTCCCTGGTCGACGGCAAGCCGTTTCCAACCCTGTTTTGGCTGGTTGATGCAGACCTGTGTTATCGCATCGACCGGGAAGAAGCCGGCGGTACCATCGCTTTTCTGCAGGCGCAAATCGATGCCGATGCACTACTCCAGTCGGCGATGGCGGCGGATCACGAGGCGCATATTGTGCTGCGAGACAGTTTCATCAGTGACCGGCTGCGCCAACAGATCGAAGCGCTCGGCTACGGCGGTGTGTTACAGCACAAGGGCGTTGGTGGGATTGCGGACTTCGCCCGTATCCGCTGTTTGCATACCTGGTACGCGGCACACCTTGTGGTTCCCAATACGGTGGGCCGGATGCTCGATGACCGCTGGCTCCAGGCGAAGCAGGCCAGAGTTCTGTAGCACGTCTCCGGCTTTTGATAGCACCTGCTAAGCAGGTCCGATATAGTAGCGCCCCGCGCGCAGTTGACGGGCAAGCGACGATTTCAGGAGTAGAAGGCATGGCGTCGACAACAGACGATTTGCGCATTGTTGAAACACAGGAGCTGATCTCGCCCGAGGCGTTGATCAATGAGCTTCCCGTCGAGAATGCCGCCGGGACAGTGAGCCTCGCGCGACTGGGGGTGCATAAAGTACTGCAACGCGAGGATGATCGTCTGGTCGTGATTGTGGGTCCATGCTCCATTCACGACCCGCATGCGGCGCTTGACTACGGACAACGTTTGAAAGCGACCGCTGATGCACTCGGGGGTGAGTTGCTGATCATCATGCGCGTCTATTTCGAGAAGCCCCGCACGACCGTGGGATGGAAAGGACTGATCAACGACCCGGATCTGGATAACTCTTTCCACATCAACAAAGGGCTGCGTTTGGCGCGTCGATTATTGCTCGATCTTGCCGCGATGGGTCTGCCCGCGGGCACGGAATACCTGGATCTGATCAGCCCGCAGTACCTGGCGGACCTCGTGTCCTGGGGAGCGATTGGCGCCCGCACGACAGAAAGCCAAACCCACCGAGAGCTTGCGTCGGGCCTTTCCTGCCCGGTCGGCTTTAAGAACGCGACCAACGGCGATATTCAGGTTGCCATCGACGCCATCAAATCGGCCTCCAGGCCGCATCACTTTCTGTCGGTCACCAAGCAGGGCAACTCCGCTATTTTTCAGACCCAGGGCAATGGCGACTGCCACGTGATTCTGAGGGGTGGCAGCCACCCCAACTACGACATGTTCTCTGTGGAAGATACGGGCAAGCTGCTGGAAAAGTCGGGGTTACCGGTGCGTATCATGGTCGATGCCAGCCACGCCAATAGCCGTAAACAACCAGCTCGGCAGCTGGATGTTGCCAGGGATATCGCCAGTCAGGTTGCTCGGGGCAGTGACGCGATTTTCGGTATCATGCTCGAGAGTCACCTGCAGGAGGGCCGGCAAGATGTGGTCGCCGATCAGCCACTCACTTACGGTCAGAGCATTACAGATCCCTGTATCAGCTGGGAGAAAACGGTGCCGGTGCTCGAGACATTGGCGGCAGCGGTGGATAAACGACGCTCGCTGTAGGGCGAACCTGTCCGGGCGACCCTGTCCGGGCGACCCTGCAGTGCCCCACTGTGTCGCCTGGCGGCGCCACGAGCCTACCTTTCTGAACTGATGACTCCATCGGACCGGTGAGGGCTGGCGCGGGGTCGGGAATATCGCTACTGTGCCCAGCGAGTTGCCAACCAACGCTCGAGGAACGCCATGCATCTCGGATTCAGCTCTATGAACACGGCGGAGGATCCCGCCCCCGCCCAGTTGGCCGTTACTCTGGAGGAAGCGGGTTTCGAATCTCTTTGGTACGGAGAACACAGCCATATTCCCACGGCTCGTCGTACGCCGTATCCGCCGGGCGGAGACATGCCTTCGCCCTACAAAAAAATGATGGATCCCTATGTTTCGTTGATGGCTGCGGCCAGCGTAACGGATGGGCTGAAGTTGGGTACCGGGATTGCCCTACTGATGGAGCGCGAGTTGTTCTCCCAGACCAAAACCATTGCGACACTGGATCGCCTGTCGGGGGGTCGTGTTTTGATTGGCTGCGGCGTCGGTTGGAATCAGGAAGAGTTCGAAAACTGTACCAGTCTTCCCTGGGACCGACGCTATCTCGCGCTCAAGGAGACGGTTTTGGCGCAGCGGGCATTGCTCACCAAAGAGGAACCCGAATTCCACGGCGAACTGATTGACTTTGATCCGGTGTGGTTGGAGCCGAAGGCGACAGCGCCGGGAGGCCCACCTGTCATATTTGGCGCCATGGGGCCGCTGGGTATCAAGCATGCGGCACAGTGGGCAGATGGGTGGATGCCGGTCGATGTGGCCATGCCAGACATCAAGCAGGGCATTGAGGACTTTCGTGAGGCGGTGCGCCGCGCAGATCGCGATCCGGACGATGTTGAAATCACCATGGTCGTTATGGCGCCTGTGACCGCCGACCTGCTCAAGCAGTACCGGGATTTTGGAGTCCATCGCTGCAATATTGGGGTCGGCATGGAAAACTGGGAGAAGCCAGAGATTGTCATGCCGATGATCGAAGAGTTCTCCAAGCTGATTCCCGAACTGTAGAGCCGCATACCAAGTGGCTTGAGCGTCTAAGGACACTGTTACCGCCATCTGCGGAAAGCTTAAGCGACAAAATGCGCCGCAAAAAAGGCGGCCAATAGGCCGCCTTTTCCGTCACACGATAGCGATCAGAAGTTGTACCGTGCCGTTGCGCCGTAGGTCCGCTCGCGCAGAATGTTCGTCTGAGTATAGGAGCCGTCGGAGATCTCTAGATCGTACTGGTCCGGCCCCTGCTGGAAGACGATTTCATCTTCGTCGAACACGTTCTTGACCCACAGGGTAACGTCCCACTTTACATCGCTCGCTCGCCAGCCCGCGAAGAGATCGAGGATCTGATAAGACTCAAAGTCCTCGCGGACGTTGAACAGCCCGGCCGATGCGTCACTGTTGGGGCGGTCGTCGGTGTACTTGTACAAGCCGCGGACGTACAGTTCCGTGCTGTCCAACGGGAAGTAGTACTCAGAGTTCAGAGAGAGGGACCACTCCGGCTCGTTCGCCAGCTGCTCGCCGTCAATGTCACAGAAGCCCAGAGATTCGCCCGGCTCCCGTTCATTGCAAGGCTCCTCCGCGCCGTCCCACTCCGCCTTGGTGTACGCGAGTGCACCACCGAAGTCCCAGGTCTCGGTCAATAGAACCCGGCCCTCGACCTCAACGCCCCAAATGTTGGCATCGCCGTTAAAAACCAGCCCTCCCGGGAGATCTTCCGGTACACCCTCGTTGTTGAGGACCTGCACGCCGCGAACAAAGCCCTGGTAGCCGTCGAACTTCTGGTAGAAGAGAGCGGCGTTGACCTGGGCGCGATCGTTTAACAGGCGGCTCTTGTAGCCCACTTCGAAAGCGTCGCTTTCCTCTTCGTTGTAGTTCAGCTCACCGCCGGGTAAAAACTGGATTGAGGGGGAAGGAACGATGGAGATGCCACCCGGGCGATAGCCGCGGCTGTAAGAAACATAGACATTAGTGTCGTCGGTAACGTCCCAGCGCAGAGCGACTGAGCCCGTCACCGCATCTTCGCTGCCGTGCGGATCATCAATGGCGATGATGGGGAACCGCGATTCGAACCCTTCGTTGACAAGATCCTCGATCGGAATGAAGGGCGGTGCCAAGAAAGTCAGGCCACCGTAGAACACGTCCGAGCGGGTAAACGAATCGTAGTCTGTCCAGCGCAGCCCGACGTCCAACTGCAGGTCTTCCGTCAGGTAGAAACTGTTAAAGGTGAACACCGCAAAGTTGTTGCGATTGACCGGAAGCGTGCCGTTGGTCATGAAGCCAATACCACCGTCCGAGACCTGTACGACCGAGTTGGCATTGAACGCGGTGTCGGTGTTCTGATCCTGATAGTACAGGCCGACCATGTAATCCCAGAAATCGTTCCCGTTGGAAGCGGCCCGCAGTTCATACGTCCAGCTTTCCACTTCCGTATCGGCTGTCTGGAACGTCGGGGCCGGAATGTCTACGAGCGCCAGCGAATCGGCTCGGTCATTTTCGGTTTGCGATTTTTTATCAGAATCCTGATAACCGATGATACCCGTCCACTCCAATCCCAGCAGCTGCCAGTCCAGAATCAGGTTGGCGATGTTGGCTTCGAAGGTGGTGTTGTCATTGGTCTTGCCCAGGGCCTTGCGATCGTCTGCAGCAAGGGTCGGGCGTACACCCAACAGGTCGGTGCCCTGCATCGCCTTTGGATCGTCCTGGTCCTGGTCGAGGTACTGGTAAATAAGCTGTGCCGTCATGTTCTCGTTGACGTTCCAGGTGGTACTGAACCGAGCGGATGAGGTCTCATGTTCCTGATCGTCAAAGCCAGTGGTCAGGTTGGTCACATTGGCTGCGGCGTTGGTGTCGTACACAGCCGCGACTCGCGCGGCCAACACGTCCTTGATGATGGGGCCGCCATAGGCCACCTGTGTATTCAGGCCGTCGTTGTCGTCCGCCGAGAGCTGTGCGTAGCCAGAGCTTTGCTCCACATCGGCGCGCTGGGTAATGATGTTAATGGCGCCTGCCGGAGAGGTGCGACCCTGCAGCGTACCCTGGGGGCCGCGCAGAATTTCAATACGCTCCAGATCGTAGAGCTGGCTGAAGGCGACATCCGGCCTGACGATGGCATCGTTCCAGTAGACGTCCACAGCGGCTGCCGTTCCCGCTTCGGGATCCACGCTCACACCACGCAAAGAAATGATATTGTTGCGCGAGTTGGGGCTGGTCAAGGACAGGCCCGCCGTCTGCAGTTCAATGTCTCGAAAATCGAAGGCCGCGAAGCGTTCGATGTCCTGTCCGGAGACCACGTTTACGGTGGCAGCAACGTCCTGCACGTTGGCTTCGCGTTTTTGTGCAGTGACAATGACTTCTTCCAGTTGCAGGCCTTGTGCCAATGAGTGAGACCCGACAACGGCGAGACCAGCAGCCAGAGCGGTTTTACGAAAACAGGTGCTAGAGGGGGGAGTGCGATGCATGTGATATCCCTTGCGTTTACTGCACCCTTGGCACATTCGCTTCACGGCGCGTCGGGTACATTATGTTATAAGAATTCTTACCGCTTCAGCCCGCGCTGCTGCCGCAAAGCCGGTCCGGCGATGGCAAAATCATAGGGCAGTCTGCAGGCGCTTGAAATGACCAAAACGGTCAAAAAGTACCATGTCAACAAGAGCCCGTTCGCCGTCTGCTGAAGCGGGTTTCAGTCAGCCTGTTGTTCCATCCACAGGCCAAAGAGCTTGTACCAGATGGACAGCACCACCGCACCCGCAAACAGACCGATAATGCCCGACATGATCATGCCGCCGATCGCGCCCACGAGAATAATGGGCATCGGAATGTCCAGGCCGCGTCCCATGAGCAGGGGCTTGAGAAACGTATCGCTGGCGCCAGCGACCAATTGATACACCATGAAGATCACCGCGGTGGTGGTATCGGCGGTGGAGAACATCCAGATCATGATCGGCGCCAGGATCAGTAGCGGCGGCAACTGGGCTATTGCCAGCACTAGGATGATAGCGGACCAGAGCGCCGTGCCGGGCACACCGGCAACCATCAAACCGATGGTGATTAGAATTGTCTGTATCACCGCAACACCGACGACGCCCTGTAACACGTTGCGCACGGTGGCGACGGTCAGTGGTGCCCACTCACCTCCGGGCCTGAGCCCTCCTATCCTCACAAAGAAGCGGTGAGCGGCCTGACCACAGGGTTCCGCATAGGCCATGAACACACCGGAGATAATGATCGAGACGACGAACATCAAGACACCCACCAGGCTACTGCCGATTCTCCGTAAGACGTTACTGCTGACGTCACGAATCTGGTCGGCGTGACTCATGGCGAACTTTTCCAGATCCCTGCTGGCATCCGTCCAGCCCTTGTACACACGCTCGCCGACGATGGGCCAGTTCTGCACCTTTGGATCGGGTGGTGACACGGTCAGCGTACCTTCATCCAGTTTTGTCGACAGGTTTTTCAAGCCGCCAAGCGCCGCGTCCGTCATGGACCAGGTGGGAATTACCAGTACAAGTATGAAAAACAGGCTGACGACGGTGGCGGCAAGGCCGCGTCTCCCGCCCAGCCGTTTTTCCAGCCACTTCACCAGCGGGAAGGCCGCCATGGCGATGATGCCACCCCATAGCAGGGGCACCGTAAAGGGGCGAATAATGTCATAGCTCCAAACGAGCAGGAGCAGCACCAGTCCAATGCGTAAAAAAGACTCGATCATGTTGCGGACAAAAAGCGGGTCGTAGCTTGTTGTTTTCTCTTCTTCCATGGGATTCACCTGTTTGACATCCTGCTTTTACTTCGTTTTTCTCAGTGCGCCTACCATGCTAGCGACAACGACCGCCATGTAGAATGTGCCGGCAACCGCCTGCAAATAGGCCAGAGTTCGAGTAACCGGTAGAGCGGGGCTGATGTCTCCATAGCCCAAGGTCGTCATGGTGACATAACTGTAGTAGGTCATGACGCCAAAATTGTCGTTCCAGTCCTTGTGCTGGATGCCGTTGAAGCCTTCTGGCCAGAGTTCCAAGGCTAGGAGGTACAGAATAGTCCAGATCAAACCCATAAGCAGGTAAACAGCAAAGGCGCCGACGATGGTGTTGGACTCAATGTAACCCGTGAACAGTACTTGTCGGGCGGCGGCGATCGCCATGCCGGTGTAGAATACAAGGCTGACCAGTAAGCCGGTGATGGGTGCGGCGTGCCAGGTTGTGAACTCGCGCAAGATGTTGGCAATAAGCATCAGTACCAGCATGACAAAGACAAATCTTCTCCAGTGCCTACCTAAACTCAGTGTGAAATAGGCAACCAGCTGGGTGAAGAACATAACCAGTTGTACAACGATGTGGTGCTCACCGTCTGGTGTGGAGCTTACCAGCGCGGACGCGACTAACAGAAAAAGGAGGGCAGCGGTGAAGTAGTAAAAATTATTGTGTACATTAGGTCGATCCATGTAGTGTCGCACTCGCAATCTAGTGTTCCGTGGTTCCCATCACCATAACCGATGCCGTCAGGCCAAATCTTAACTCCACCCCTTCGGGAATCTGTTCAAGCTTGATTCTTACGGGAATGCGCTGCGCCAGACGAATCCATTGGAACACGGGCTTGATGCTGGGCAGCAGCTTGACTCCCGTGTTTCCATCTGCGGGTGCAATGCCCCAGCCAAGAGACTCTACATAGCCCTCTAGTGGAAGGTCTGGATAGGCCATGAGGGTGACTGTGGCGGGATCGCCAATTCTGAACCTTCCGATCTGGCTCTCACGAAAGTAACCAAATACCCAGAAGCTGTTGCTGTCCACCAGTGCCAGGATAGGGCTGTTGGCGACAGCCTGAGTGCCGATTTGAAAATCGATGTTGGAAACATAGCCATCGACCGCTGCGAACACCTGTGTGTAACTCAGGTTGAGTTTCGCCCCACGTAGGGACTCAGATGAGACGTCGATCTGGCTGAGGGACTCCAGATACTGTGCTTCACGCCGATTTAGGTCCTTCAGTGATACCGCTCCCCTGTCCTTGGCGTAGATGTCTTGCAGCCGTTCGTATTCAATTTTGGCGGCCTGCGAGCTAATCCTGGCTCGTTCGAGATTGGCATCGGCCTGAGCGATAGCAATTTCGAAGGGTTCCGGATCCAGCTCAAACAACAATTGTCCGGCTTGTACGAACTGATTATCGATGACCGCTATGTGAGTGACCATACCGGAAACGCGCGGCGCGACCTGGATGACGTGCCCCCGGACCTGACCGTCACGCGTCCAGGGGTTGCGCAGATAGTCCTGATAAAAGTGATAGGCAAGCCAAACAACAACGGCGATGATTGCCAGATTGACAACCGAGAGACTGAGTTTCTTGACGGTCTGCACCCTAGTTCACACCCTGATCCACACGCTGTCCAGCAGTAGAATGAACGCCGTTAAAATTGTGAGGAAGGTCGCGGACGGGTAGGCAACGTAGCGACTTATACTCAGTCTGTTCATCAGCAGCGTTGTGAGCCAGGTTGCCAATAGTGCCGCCGCACAGACTGGCAACATGGGTGACATATACACGTCACCCATGGCGAGTTCGTGTGGGAATTTATTCATCCCGGTCCTTGCCCTCAAGTTTTGGTTGCTCCAGGTAGTCTCCCCAATCTGTGCGCTTGCGCATTTGGTCGACGATCTCTGGCTTGACGATGGGATTGCCCGCGGCAGCAACCCAGCCTCCGCCCAGGGCTTTGTAAAGCGCTACTACCTGATTGGCTATGTTGCCTCGGGTAACCGCGTAGATGTCTTCTCTGAGTGTCATTTGCTCCACGGTGCTGAGCAGGCGCTGATAGCTGACCAATCCGTTGTTGTATTGGTTGGCAGAAATATTGAACGCGCGTATCGAAGCCGACACCGCCTGAAAATCAAGCTCTGCCCTGCGCACATTGTTCTGATAGGTCTGCAGGGCATTCGTCACTTCCCTAACGGCCTCTATTACCGCCAGATTGTAGTTGGTAAGACTCTCCTGGAACAGGGCATCTTCGATGCGTACAGCGTTTTTGATTCTGTCGTACTCGAACACGTTCCACGTCATGCCTGGCCCGATAGATGCCGTGAGTGCGTCGGAGAGATCGAAGCTGCGGTTGGATCGCACGGTTTGGCTGGCACCTATTGACCCGAACAGGAAAAACTGCGGGTACAGGTCTGCCTGCGTCAGGCCAATGCGGGCACTTTGTGCTCGCGCGCTCAGTTCGGCCACCTTCAGATCGGGTCTCGCCAGTACCAGCTGTGAATCAACCTGTGAGTCCAGGCGTGGCGCGTTAGGGATCACCGAGTCGCGGTTGTAGTGCTGTACATCGATATCTTCTCGCTGAGTTTCCATCAGGCGAGCTTCCAATCCTGCCTGTTGCCGCTGATCAGAGGGCGATAACACAGCATGCAGATTTTCTGGGATGGTACCCAACAGCACCGCAATAGCATTCATAGATTGAAGGCGCGCTGTGTCCAAATCCGGCAGGGAAGCCTGGGTTGCAAACAGCTGCGTTTTGGCCTGTTGCACATCAAGCTCCGAAACGTTCCCGGCATCGAACTGCACCTGCGTCATCTCAAGCACGCGCTGCTGAATCTGTATGTTTTGTTGTGACAGATAGCTTCGCTCTTCGGCGGTGCGGTAGTTGATGTAATTGCGGGCGATTTCGGCGCTGATGGATACGAGCACGTCGTGATAGGAAGCAATGGATACGTAGAGCGTAGCCTCACTGACTTCGATGCCGCGCGCATACCTGCCCCAGATATCCATCTCCCATCCGACGTCAAAGCTTGCATTCGCAGCCTTGAACCAGTCTTCGTTGCGGTACAGACCCGCCAGATTGGCATTGATCTGTTGCTGCTGCGGGAACACCAACGCATCACTGATGCCCAGTGCCGCACGAGCCTGTACGATACGCAATCCAGCCGCTTCGACGGATAGGTTCTGTTGCATTCCTCGTTCGATAAGCTGGCTCAAGACCGGGTCATCAAACAGTTGCCACCAGGCACCGACGGCGGCGTTGGCCTGCTGTGCATCCTCGGGCCCCCACTGGCTGGGCAGTGGTGGCGTTTCAGGTGGCGAGAAATCCGGCCCCACGACCGTGCAGGCGGATACCAGCCAACACAGCAGCACGCTGGCCAGAACGCGGCCTTTGAGCAGATTGGGTCGAGCCACTAGAACCGGGTCTCCCGCAATGACTGCAGACCCAGGTCAACCTGCGCCCGATGGCAGGCGTTCAAGCTGCGGAGAATCGCTGCCTGCAGATGCAAGAAAACATAAAACTGAGCGAGATGATCTCGGCTGAACTGATCCGGCCCCGCATGCTCCAGAAAACGATCCAGCCGCTCTTCCACTGTCGCGAGATTCTTTTGAGTCCGTGCGAACGTATCGGCTCCCGCGCCGTTGGCCAGTGCCTGGCACAGGGCCGTATGCACAGAGCTCGCTCGTCCTTTCATGGCTCGCCGAATCAAGGGGTTGTCGACAAACCTGTCCCGGCTCATTTGCAGGGCCTGTAGGTTGCCATAGAGAACCTCGCAGGATCTTGTCAGGGCCTGCAGTCGGTCTGGAGTGCAATCTGGATACGCCTCGGTACTGAGTCGATTGCCCCAGAGGGTCAGTTTTTCGAGAAGCAGTGGAACATCCTGGCTTAACAGATCGCGCCGCAGCCGCTGGACCGGGCCGGCTTCCTTCTCCAGTTCCAGCAGTCGTTGACAGTGGTGGAAAAACCGGCGCCGCACGCTGAGGAAAACAGTTTGCGGCCGACTTGAGAAGGGTATCTGCATGGTCAGGGCAAGCACCGCACAAACCAAATAGAACATCAGCATCACCAGCAAGATGACATTGAAGCTGTACTGCATGTCATTCTGGATACCCAGCGTGAACAGGCCCAGTAAAAAAAACAGCGCAATTGGCCCTGGTAGCAAAAACAGCCCGATAAAGGCGTAGCAAAACAGGAAGGCGCCAAGCTGCAGCCAGTGTGTCATCTGTGGCAGAAGGAAGACGTAGGACGGCAGCGCAAAGGCGAAGCCGATGGTAAACAGCACGAACAACAACTTTGGGCTGGCAGCTGTATAGGAGACCAAAGGGACGAGAATCATACACATGGTAACGAACATGAAGCCACCCGGCGGATTCAGGTGAATCCACAGTAGGGCTGCAACCCAGAAGGTCACGAACGCGCGTAGTGCCGTTTTGAGGTGCTCCAGATCGAGCCAGATGAACGCGGGTGTGAGGGACGGTAGCCGATCGCGAGGCACTCCGCGCACGTCCATCGTCAAACTGGACACCGCAGCAAGTAGATCACGCAGACTCCTGTCCAGGGTGGCCAAGAGATCGGCTCTCGCGACGACCGTGGCGGTCGTCAGATGGCCGCCCGACTGCAGCTTTTCGTTGTTCAGCAGCGGCGTTACGCTGCTCGGCCCATAAGCCGGCGAGCGTCCATCCCAAGCGCCAATAACGTCGGTAAAGGTGTAGCGTAATTGTTCTATGATGTCCCGATAGTTGGTGATGTACTGTTCGAAATCAAGGTCACTTTCCTGCTGCAGAGCGAGGACTAGTCTGGATTCCAGCTCTTCAATACAGGCGCAAATGCAGCGCCATTCCGGCTGGTAGTCGACAACCCCGTCCGCCGATGCACGCACCTGTAGAAAGTGTTGGCGAAACGAGTCGCAGTCCGCCAACAGCGATGCCAGCTGCTCATGAGTTGACGTGTCCGATTTTGGATCGGCTGCGGTCAGAGTATCCAGGGCATTGGTCAACTTGACGCACAGCTGTTTTGCCAAGGCTCGGGTATTGTCGGCAACGTGCACTGGCCACAGCAGGCTGGCTACCACGCTGTAAATGATCACCCCCACAACCGTCATGAAGGCTCGGTCGATACCGTACTGGAAGGCGCCTTCGGCGTCCCCGCCATTAAAGACCATGAGGGTGACAACTGCCGTTAGCATGAACAGCGTGTTGTCGCCCTGGTAGGCACTGTATAAATAAATGATGCATGAGACGGTCACGGAAACGAAGATCAGATAGATCATGCGGTCCTGTGGGAACAGGGCGATAAGGGTCAGGCCGATGATCGCGCCGGCTACCGTTCCGGCAATGCGCAGTACGCCCTTATGTAGTGACTCCGCCGCAGTACCAGTGGCGGCAATCAGCATTACCGTGATGGCCGCGGTCTGTGGTTGCGGCCATCCCAATGCCATCGGAATGAGGTAAGCCAGGGCAAGACTGAGAGCGGTCTTGGTGGCGTATCTGGCCTTTGCAAGCCGTTGCTCGGTAGCAATCTGCGCTACCGATTGTGCTGATCGGTTGTCTGCCTCGCCTGCGGTACTGGCCGTCATTAGAACGTTTGTCTCAGGACTGAAGGCCTCAGGATACCGGCCGCGCCTATGTTGTCCATAGCGAGAACCCTCAAGAATTGTGGTAACTTAGATCGACGCTGTCTCGCGAACACGGTAATGATCAGTAAAAACGCTGCTGTGCATGGTTCAGACATCCTCCATAGCGGGATTCCCTCGGCGGTCCCCACATTGACCAAGCCGGTAGCGGTGCTATGTCTTCTGCTGCTTTTGTTTTGCTCGTTGGCGAGTGCTCGAGAGGCCGTGGTTGATCAGGACGCCGAAGCAAAGCGAATTCAGGGATTGGTCGAAGAGCTTGATCGGGGTCTGGTGTACCTCAGTAACCTGCGCGAGGGTCTGGAGGCCGTCGCGGAAGCTGATCGAGAGGCGCTCGAACTGCGCCGCGATGAACTGGGATTTCGGGTTCTCAAGGACTTGAATGAACTCGCCCTGGCGGTAGCGCAGCTACCTGAAGACGACCCGATACGGCTCGAGGTAAGTGAGCATTATCGTGGGCAGTTCGCCAATGCGGCAAAGGCCATCTTCGCTCGTGCGGACGACATGGGGCAGCGCATCGCGATCTACACGGAGAAATCTCGAAATGCGACGGGCCCCGACCGGGTCGCATTAGCGGCGTATACGCTGCGCCTAGAGGAACTGCGGATCGACCTGTATCGAGCGTTGACTGGTTTGATTGAAAGTCGTGAGGCGCTTGGCTTGCCGGTGGACGATATTCGAGATCGATTGGCGGAGCAGCTGAACCTGCAGGCTGAAATACTGGTGGGTTTGCTCAAGTTTACCGGAGGCGCGCTGGATGAGATGCAGGCACGCCTGGGTGAGGACTCGAACAACGCGGACCTGGACGCCGCGGTTAAGCAGTTTGTTGCTTTACACGATGCGAATATGACGGAGCTGAGCTCGGTCAGCGACCTCCTCAGCCGACTAGGTCGCGAAAACAGCCAGTATAAGGCGGCTATGCTGCAAGAGGGCCGAAGTCTCTCTGTGCGGGACATCGAGCGAGAAGTGGTTGTTCAGCTGTTCGCCGACGCGGTTGAGAGCACACGGACCTATGCCTCCGAGCGGGGTCCGGACCTGCTGTTCAAATTGTTGGTGTTTTTGCTGGTGCTGTTGGTGTTCCGGGTGCTGTCGAAATTGGTGAGCAGGGCCGTGGTGCTGGCTTGTGAGCGCTCAGGCGCCAATATGTCAACGCTGCTCAAAGACGTGCTGGCGTCTGTCTCAGGTGGCACGGTGATGGTGATTGGCGTGCTTATGGCTCTGTCTCAATTGGGCATATCCCTCGGCCCAATGCTGGCCGGCCTTGGAGTGGCAGGCTTCATTGTCGGGTTCGCTCTGCAGGATACGCTCGGTAACTTCGCTGCCGGCGCGATGATTCTGTTGTACCGGCCCTATGATGTAGACGATTTTGTTGAGGTGGCGGGAGCATCCGGTCTGGTCAAAAAGATGAGCTTGGTGTCAACGACGATTGCCACCTTCGACAACCAAACGCTCGTAGTGCCGAACAGTAAAATTTGGGGCGACGTCATCAAGAACGTCACTGCACAGCATGTGCGACGTGTCGATATGATGTTCCGTGTGGGCTATGGCGAAGACATTCAAAGAGTGGAGCAGCTGCTGGACGAGGTGGTCCACCAGAACGAGTTGGTGTTGAACAAACCCGAGCCTATCATCAGAGTGCACGAGTTGGGGGAATCCTGGGTCAATATCATTGTCCGCCCCTGGGTGAAAACAGCCAACTACTGGAGTGTCTACTGGGATCTGACTCGGGAGGTAAAGCTGAGGTTTGACCGAGAGGGTATTGCCATACCGCTGCCGCAGCAGGAAATGCACGTCGTCAGCGGTCCGACCTAACGATACCGATAACACGGGGATTTGATGGTGGCGAGGATCACACCGGAGCGCGCCAAAGAATACTGGCGCCGCAATCTTTTGCTCGTAGCCAGACTGCTGGTGGTCTGGTTTGTGGTGAGCTACGGCTGTGGAATCCTGCTGGTGGACTATCTGAATCAGTTTCGCCTGGGCGGCTATAAACTGGGTTTCTGGTTTGCACAACAGGGGTCGATCTATGTGTTTGTCGTGTTGATCTTTTACTACGCACACAAAATGGCGGCCCTCGATAAAGAGTTTGGCGTCGAGGAGGATTAGCTCTTGACGCTTCAGACTATGACCGTGTTGGTTGTCGGTCTCACGTTCGCTCTTTACATCGGGATTGCGTTCTGGGCGCGGGCCAGCAGTACCCGAGATTTCTATATCGCAGGCGGTGGTGTTAATCCCATAGCTAATGGTATGGCCACCGCGGCGGACTGGATGTCGGCGGCATCCTTTATCTCTATGGCGGGGCTGATCGCCTTCTCGGGTTACGGTGGTAGCGTCTTCCTGATGGGCTGGACCGGCGGCTACGTTCTGCTGGCGATGCTGGTGGCTCCCTACCTGCGCAGGTATGGCAAGTTCACCGTACCGGAATTCATCGGCGACAGGTTCTATTCCAAGGGTGCTAGAGCCGTCGCTGTGCTGTGTCTCATTGTTTGCTCCGTCACCTATGTGATCGGTCAAATGAAGGGTGTCGGTGTCGCCTTTTCCAGATTTTTGGAGGTGGACTACGAGGTAGGCCTTCTGGTGGGGATGGTGATCGTGTTCGTTTACGCTGTCCTGGGCGGTATGAAGGGCATCACCTACACCCAGATTGCCCAGTACTGCGTTCTTATCACGGCCTATACCATCCCGGCGATTTTCATCAGTTTGCAACTGACGGGAAACCCGCTGCCCCAGCTGGGTCTGGGCGACACGCTCACGGGCTCGGACGTATACCTGCTGGACAAGCTCGACGAGGTAGTGACCGATCTCGGTTTTCGAGAGTACACGACCGATGTCCGGCTCAGCGGTCTGAATATGTTTGCGTTTACCCTGTCGTTGATGATCGGCACCGCAGGTCTGCCTCATGTCATTATTCGGTTCTTTACCGTGCCGCGCGTGCGGGATGCCAGAACGTCGGCAGGCTGGGCCTTGGTGTTCATCGCGGTGCTGTACACCACAGCGCCCGCGGTTGCGGGCATGGCCCGTTTAAACCTGATCGAGACGCTGGGCGACGAACCTGCTGAATATCTGGATATCGATGAACGTCCGCGTTGGTTCCTGAACTGGCAAAAGACAGGCCTGCTGGGTTTCCAGGATAAGGATGGGGACGGGCAAATTCGATACCACGCCGATGAGCGCCTCAACGAGATGACCAAGGTCGATCAGGACATCATGGTATTGGCCAACCCAGAGATCGCTCAGCTGCCTAACTGGGTTATCGCGTTGGTAGCTGCTGGCGGGTTGGCCGCTGCGCTGTCCACTGCAGCGGGACTACTGTTGGCGATTGCCTCGGCGATATCCCACGATTTGCTGAAGGGCATGCTGGCACCCAATATCAGTGAGCGACGTGAGTTACTGGCCGGCCGTATGGCCATGGCGCTGGCCATCGTCGGTGCCGGATACCTGGGTTTGCATCCGCCGGGCTTCGCGGCAGGCACTGTGGCGCTGGCCTTCGGGCTGGCGGCGGCATCCCTTTTTCCCGCGCTGATGATGGGGATCTTTTCCACCAATGTGACCCGCGAAGGTGCCATCGCTGGTATGCTTGCGGGCATTGGCGTGACGCTCTTCTACGTCTTTCAGCACAAGGGCTTGATGTTCATACCCGGCACCGCGTTTCTGGGGGATTGGCCGCCGAACTGGTTTTTTGGTATCGAGCCCAATGCCTTTGGCGTGATTGGCGCGCTGGTCAACTTCACCGTAGCAGGGCTGGTCTCCCGCTTTACCGCCACGCCACCGAGGTCGGTGCAGGACCTGGTCGCTGCCATTCGCATGCCGGCGGGCGCGCCACCCGCCCATGAGGTCGATGCGCTCTCGAATGACCGTTTGCAGCCTTGATTGGATGCAAATTTTTGCGTGCTGATCCTGCCAATAGTATGCTTCGATCTGAGCGAGGAAGCTCGTTCTGCGGTTACTGTTCACCCTGGGATTACTGTATGTGGAGGTGGCGGTATGGCACTGGCTCAGGCCATCATGACGGCACTGATCGACAACGATCTATCAGGCTACGAACTGGCGAAGGACTTTGAATCCTCCGTCGGCTTTTTCTGGCACGCCTCCCATCAGCAAATCTACCAGGAGCTGCATAAGCTTGCTGACCGACAGCTGCTCAACCGACGCGAGGTCAGTCAGAGTGGCAAGCCCAATAAAATTGTCTACGGCCTGACCAAGGCCGGCCGCGATGCGCTGGCAGAGTGGGTGTATGGGAACACACGCACTCAGGCGGCCAAAGATGAACTGTTGATCAAGCTGTACAATCTCAACGAGCAAAACGCAGCGCACCTGGCCGCCGAGATACTCGATCGGCGGCAACAGATGATGCGCACACTGTACGTCTACGAGAAAATTCGCAAGCAGCACTATGCCGAGCCAGGCACCCTACCTGTGCGTCATAAGGGGGTTTATCTGGCGCTTTCAGCGGGTATGGGCCAGGGGGAGCAGTTCCTGGCCTGGTGCGATGAGGCGCTAGAGTTGCTCGCACTTATTGATAAAAAATTGCATTAAAAACATAGGTATATGATATATATCTTATGTAAATTGTAGAAATAGACTCTGGCGCCTCCGTTGTTGACCGCTGAATAAACCATCGAAATCTCCAGTTTTTTCTGGCAGTTCAGGGTGTGCCACACTTACCCTTGGGATCGGAAATGAGTGCGAGCCAAGGCTGGCCGAATGAGAATAATTCTGACATTGCTTTTGCTACTGCCCCTGTCGGTGGAGGCGCGCATGTACATGTGCGTAGACCCTGCTACCGGTAAGACCAGTTTTACGGATCGCGCCTGCGACTCCGGCGGGGCTGGCGAAAAAATCAAAGTTCAGACGACCAACCTTGACTCCGGTCGTCGCTCCGGCAAAGCGCCCAAAAACAAGACTTGGAACAGTCAGCGCGATAATCGTAAGAGTGGCGTCGAGTTAAACGCGGAGCGCCGCGCGATGTACGAAAATCGCGCCACCGCCGAAGCGGAGTAAACTGCTCGATCGCGGTGAAGGCCGTTGGCTATCTGCAGCAGTGCACCAAACTCAATTTGCCAATCCCGCCTGGGACCGGAGTGGTCCAGGTGCGGCATAGCTTTGACTGGTGCCCTTGGGCATAATGCGCCTCTAATTTCCGGGCACACGCGGCGGGCCAGTCAGCGAATGTACCATCAGTATTTCGGCCTGAATGAGGCACCTTTTTCTATAGCGGTGAACCCCCGCTACCTCTTCATGAGCGATCGCCACCGGGATGCGCTGGCCCACCTTTTGTACGGCGTTGGGGCTGGAGGTGGGTTCATTCTCCTGACGGGTGAGGTCGGCACGGGCAAGACAACGATCAACCGTTGTTTGTTGGAGCAGCTGCCTCAGGATACCGATATCGCCATCATTCTAAATCCAGCGCTGAACGCGATGGAACTGTTGGCAACCGTTTGCGATGAATTGTGTATTGGCTACGATCATGACCATCACACCCTAAAAACGCTGACGGATAAGCTGCACCGTTACTTGCTTGACAACCACGCCAGGGGCCGACGCACAGTGTTGCTGATTGATGAAGCTCAGCATCTGGGATTTGAGGTCCTCGAGCAAATCAGGCTGCTGACCAATCTCGAGACCAACAGTGAGAAGCTGCTGCAGATCATCCTGATTGGCCAGCCCGAATTGGCCGAAAAACTGGCCCGCCCGGAGCTTCGTCAGCTCAATCAACGCATCACCGCGCGCTATAATCTGGAGCCACTCAACCTGGAAGAAACGGGAGCGTACATTCATCATCGCCTGCAGGTCGCGGGAATGAGTCCAGAGCGGGTCATTTTTCCACCTCGGGTCGTGCGTGGAGTTTACCGCGCGACTCGTGGTATTCCGCGCCTGGTCAATGTGCTGTGCGATCGTATTCTGCTGGGTGCCTACGGTCGGAACAAAACCCGTGCCGACTTGTCGACGTTGCACCTGGCTGAGAAGGAAGTGCTGGGTCTGCCTTCTGCGCACAGAGTGCGATGGCACTGGCCCGCGGCCGGACTTGCACTGTTGTTGGTGCTAGCAGCGGGTTGGTGGATATTCGAGCAGCAGGGTGTGCTACCGGACCGGGCCGTACCAGGCGTGCCAATGGCCTCGAACCCCGCGCCCACTGCCACGCCTGAGCCCCCGCCCACAGAGGAGCCTCAGGCGCCAGCAGACTCTCCGGAGCCAGTTCCCGATATCGCGTCTGCCGTCCCGTTAGGACAGACGGTGATGCAGTCCGTTCTGCTGCCCCCGGGTGAATCGATGGCGCAGTTGTGGCAGCTGTACGCCGGTATTCCATCACCGGACGTTCCCTGCTCACGGCGTGTGCGGGAGGGGGTTGCCTGTATAGAAGGCGCGGCGCAGGCCTGGGATGAGCTGCTGGCCTTCAACAGGCCGCTGTCTCTAACGCTATTGACGCCAGAGCGTTTCGCCGCAGAGATTCTGCTGCTTGACCTGCAGGGCACCCATGCGCTGGTGTGGTCCAGGAGCTCCGATGTGATCAGCATTCCTCTGTCGCAGTTGGCTCCCTTGTGGGATGGCAGTTTTCGCTACCTCTGGCACCCTCCGGCGGGGTTTGACGAGCCCCTGTCTCTGGCCGATGAGGGAGCAGCGGTCGCGGAAATCGCGCTCATGTTTGCCCGGCTTGACGCGCAGCCTGAACCGTTGGCTGGGCAGCGCTTTAACCGAGAGCTGGAAGAGCGGGTTCGATTGTTTCAACGGCGCCATGCTCTGCTGGACGACGGTGTGGTAGGTGTCGCAACATTGCTCAAATTGAATGAGGCGCTGGGCATCGACATAACCTCGGACCAGGCCGCGCAGCGCTTGCAGTCCTCAGAGAACGACTGAGCTTGGTAATGGTAAGACAACGCGGGCGAACCTTAGCATGTCATTGATACTCGATGCTCTCAATCGCTCCCGGCAGGATGCGGAAGCAGTCCCGGGGTTGGCGACCCAGCATGGCTCAGTGCCGCGTGCTGAAGCGCGCTGGCGACGCTACCTACCCTGGTTGGCTTTGTTGGTCGCGGCTTTGATCATCGGTGTTTTGCTTGTGCGCGTTAGCTCGGATTCGAAATCTGGTTCGGTTGACGAAGTAGCAGCGCCAGTGGCGGCGGCAACACAAAACCTTGGCCAGGCTGTCAACTCCGTTGCTCAGCAACTCAAGGAGCGGGCAGCGGCGGCGCAACCAGCGCTCGCATCGGCACCGCCAGCGGCTGAAGGGGCGGTAAAGCCGGCACCGTCGACCCCATCCGTCACACGCCCGCAAGCGACCCTGATCGAGTCGCAATCTCCGCGGGCGGATGCGGCGCGGGCTGCAAGTGTCACCACTGCGCCAGCCCCATCGTCCGTGGCGGCAGACTCCGCTGTGACGGATTTGTATGAGCGACGTGATGCGCAGCTCGCTTCGTCATCGGCGAGTGATCCGACGGATGATTCAACGGTTGACGCGACGAAGGCAGAAGGACCGCGGAGCGCGGAACCGGCGGCCAGCGCTGCCGCGCCGGCGGCGGAGCCTTTGAATGAAGCGGATGAGGCAGAGGAGGCCATTGATATAGAGCAGATGCTTAATGAGGCCAGGGAAGAAATGGCGAATGCGCGATTGGTCGAGCACTCGGCGCCGTTTCTGTCCGGTCTGTCACAACAGGTCAAGAACGAAATTCCTACGGTCCTCTATCAGCGGCACGATTACTCTGGGGCGGCTGGGCAGTCGAAAGTGCTGCTAAACGGTAAGTCTCTTGGTCCGGGGGGAACCGCCGCTCCGGGACTGAAAGTGGAGGAGATTCTGCCGGATTCAGTAGTGCTCTCTTTCCGCGGAACGCGCTTTCGCCTGAGAGCACTGAATAGCTGGGTGAATCTCTAGGCCAGTCGCAATCACAGGCCAAGGTAGGTCCGTGTGATGTTAAATACGTCAGGCTGTTCAACGTAGGACGGGATCAGTCCCTCACCCTGGCCATTGCTCAGCAACGGGATAGAAGCCCCCGTATGCTCCTCGCGCAGAAAATTGGTGGTGGCGTAGTTGATCGCCATGACGCTGCCTTCCTGGGTGCGCAGTCTGGCCAGCTGACCCGGTGTGTACAGTGGAATTGGGTAAGCGGCAAACAGACTGATGTCGGGAATGATCTGCGCCGCGTGGGAGTGATCGGATGTCACGATCACTAGGGTGTTTGGCTGTTCTTGCGCAAATGCCAGCGCGCTCGCCAGGGCCTCGTCCAGTTGTCCCACCTCGCCTAACGCACCGCAGGCGTTCCTCAGGTGAGCTTGCTTGTCAATCGACGCGGACTCCACCATTAAAAAGAATCCGTTGGAGTTGCCGTTACTGAGCAACTCAAGAGCCTTGTCTGTCATCTGTTTCAGGGTGGGAACGTCGGCGAAATCAGGATTCTCCACGCAGTCCATGACTGCAGGCTGTTCCACCTCGCCCAGGTAACGGTGCACACTGTGCAACAGACTTGTGTCCGGTGATTCCGCCGTTCGACCATCCTCGCCTCGCAGGCGCACAGGAAGGGTGGTGGGTGCAAACAGTCCCAGGAGCCGTCTATCGGGTCTCGCCGCGAGCAAGGTTTTAACGTTCTCGACGAACCGGAATCCATTGTTTCGTGCCGCCTGCAAAACGCTGATGCTTCCGCCTTCTACTGTTGGACTGAAATGCTTGCGGCCACCGCCCAGCAGTACGTGCAGAGGAGAGGAGGCAAGCTGCTCACTGATTGACCCGGGTCCGCCCTGGTTACGCGTGAATTGAGGGCAAGCCCCGAGAGGGATGTTCTGTATGACGACCTGCTGCATCAGGTCCGGATTTTCGCAGAGTCGAAAATTGATGTGGGCCGCGAAAGCTGCCGGTGTGGCGTCCGTCACGCTGGCAGTTGTTACCAGGCCCGTCCGAATACCCGCCGCGCTTGCCAGCTCGACGATCGTGGTGATCGACTCGTCACTGCCAGGGCGGGTGGCAATGCGGCCGCGACTGGTGACTTCGCCCGTAGCCATACTGGTCGCGGTATTGGCGGAGTCGGCGACGTACACAGGGCGTCCATCCTTTCGATCCTCCACGGTCAGTACCTGTGCAGTGGAGCGCAACGGCAGCGTGTCCATGAGCAGCCGCCCTCGACTGCCGTGCAGGTAGTTGCGCGCAATGGTCATCTGCTGTTCATCCATCCCGTCACCGATCAGCAGAATGACGTTTGGCGCTGTGGCTGTCGCGACGACCTCAATGGCCGCATCGGCTGATGCGCACAGCGAAAACAACAGCGCATTCAGGCCGAGGGCGAAAAGCGATAAAACGCGGTTCAATGGCATGGCGCTGTGCTCCTACATTCAGAGCGTCCATTAATAACACGGCGCACCTGCGGCTGCGAGGTCTTGAGTGGTCAAAGGGTTTCTCGCCGATGGCGGGGCGATAGCGGTTGCTCAGGAATGCACAAACTGGGTGCGATATGAGTGTCCACTCTTAATATTTGCACTTTAATATGGCAGTATGCCGTTTTTGTCCAGATTACGTTCTGGATTGACTCAATTATCTGGTTGATCTTGGTGCGTTAAAGATGCGGTAAAGCACAATAATGAAGCTCGAATCAAGGTGAGGAAATTCAATGAAAATGATGACCGCCATCATCAAGCCCTTCAGGCTGGATGACGTAAGGGATGCGCTGCATCAGATAGGTATCAACGGGATGACCGTGGAAGAGGTGAAGGGGTATGGTCGACAGAAAGGCCATACTGAGCTCTATCGAGGCGCAGAGTACCAGGTAGAGTTTCAACCTAAAATCAAGCTGCAACTCGCGCTCGCGGACGACCAGGTCGATCCGGCGATCGACGCTATCTGCAAGGCCGCCAGCAGCGGCAAGATTGGTGACGGCAAGATATTCGTAAGCCCGCTTGAACACGGTGTGCGGATTCGTACCGGCGAAACCGGCGAGGAGGCCCTGTAATGATGAAGACTGCCTATCTCTGGACCTTGCGTCTGGCTGTTTTCGTTACCGTCTTGGCCACCGCTGGCCACGCCAATGCGGACGAGCTTAACGGTGCCGATACAGCGTGGATTCTGACATCTACTGCACTGGTACTGTTCATGACAATACCGGGGCTTTCGCTGTTTTACGCCGGGCTGGTCCGCGTCAAGAACGTGCTTTCTGTGCTGATGCAGTGCTTCGCGCTGACCTGTCTGATGTCGCTGGTGTGGTTTGCGGTAGGTTACACCATCGCTTTTGGCAGTGACGGCGTAGAACAGGGTCCCTACATCGGGGACTTTGGCAACCTGTTTTTCGCGGGCATGAACCTGGATTCAATGAATGGCGGAATCCCAGCCAGCCTGTTCGCTGTATTCCAGATGACATTTGCCATTATTACGCCAGCGCTGATCGTGGGCGGTTTTGCCGAGCGCATGCGATTCTCAGCCATGCTCATTTTTTCAACCCTATGGTTGATCGTGGTTTACGCACCCATCTGCCATTGGGTGTGGGGTGGTGGCTGGTTGGGCAGCATGGGATTGCAGGATTTTGCCGGCGGCACTGTGGTTCACATTACCGCCGGAGTCGCCGCGGTGGTGGCTGCCCTTGTCATGGGGCCGCGCAGTGGTTTTGGCACCCATCCAATGCCGCCGCATAATTTGACCTTGACCGTTACGGGCGCGGGTATGTTGTGGGTCGGCTGGTTTGGCTTTAACGCCGGATCGGCTGTGGCGGCCGATAACAGCGCGGCGATGGCGATGCTGGTCACCCACTTGTCCGCCGCCTGTGGCTCGCTGGCCTGGATGACGATGGAATGGATACGGCATGGAAAACCCTCGGTGCTGGGCATTGTCACGGGCATGGTTGCTGGATTGGGCACTATCACGCCCGCCTCAGGCTCGGTAGGCCCTGCTGGGGCTGTTGTCATCGGACTCAGTGCGGGAGTGGTCTGCTACTTTGCCACCAATATGATCAAGAACGCGCTGAAAATCGACGACAGTCTCGATGTCTTTCCGGTGCACGGTGTGGGAGGAATCCTTGGTACATTGCTCGCCGGTGTATTCTGTTCAACCCAACTTGGGGCCTTCAGCGGCAACGGCTTCTCGGATGGGGTTAGCTCCATCGGCGGCCAACTGACCATCCAGGCGACGGGTGTCATCGCAACCTTTGTATACACCGCATTCGTCACCTGGGTCATCCTGAAGGTGGTCGATGTCATCGTTGGGCTCAGAGTCGATGAGGACGAAGAAACTCAGGGTCTGGACCTGGTTTTGCATGACGAGCGCGGCTACGACCTGTAGATCCATGCTCCACTGAACGTGCTGCAAGAGGTCAGCCCGGGCAGGTTGGCCCGCGCAACGTAAAACCGCAGGGTGGCCTTGGTGGGTCAGGGCGGCGAGGCCCTTGTGGACCCGGGTACACATAGCTCAACCGATGTAACAAACCCAAGGGCAACGGACTGCGGTGCCGTTCTTGCCGCGGCGGATGGTGTAGGCTTGGGGCTCTTTGGTCACAGGCAATAACATGGATTGGCAGCACCATCACGCCGTCATTAACGGCATCAGGACACACTACGTTGAACAGGGAGAAGGGCCGGCAGTCGTGCTCTGCCACGGGTTTCCCCACCTTTGGTTCAGCTGGCATCGTCAGATCACCGCGCTCGCTGCTGCGGGTTATCGTGTCCTGGCGCCGGACATGCGGGGTATGGGGCAGACTGAAGGTCCCCTCGATCCTGCCGTCTACGATGTCGATACAATCACCGCTGATCTGATCGGGTTGCTGGACCACACCGGGATAGCATCCGCGGTGTTCGCAGGCCTCGACTTTGGTGCCTTCGCGGTCTATGACCTGGCACTGCGCCATCCGGATCGGGTCACAGCAGTCATCGGACTCGAAAATCCGGCGGCTCCGCACAATCCCGAAGAGCCGCCACTGGTTGAGTATCAGCGGATGGGTGAGAAGCACTTTTTACACATCGAGTACTTCCGTGTGCCGCCCAGAGCGGACCGAGAACTTGCTGCGCAACCGAGGCGTTTCCTGCATAAGGTCTTTCATACACTCAGTGGTGCGGGCAACTATTTTGACGTGTACAAGTATCCATCCGATGCTTCTTACATCGAAGCCATGGCTGAGCCGCCGCCACTGCCCTGGTCGTGGCTGTCGTGTCTCGAGATGGAGTTTTTTGTAAGCGAGTATAGTCGCTCCGGATTTACAGGCGGTTTGAACTGGTATCGCTCGATGGATATCAAATGGCAGCAGCGGCGACCGTTTGAAGGGGTGCAAAGCTCGGTGCCCGCCTACTTTCTTGGCAGCGAACACGATGTAGACTTGGAAGGTTTCCACGGTGAGGATCCGATCGCGCTGATGCGCGGAATCTTCCCGGATTTGCGCCGTGTGCAGATGCTACCGGGAGCAGGTCACCTTGTTCAACTGGAGGATTCTCAAGCGGTCAATCGTGTTTTGCTCGAGTACCTGGAAGACATACATCACTGATGCCGCAGAAAATCTGCAGCTGGCTTAAAAAAAAGATAGAGATAGTCCCAGCTTTTTCAACACGGCTTTTTCCGTGTCCAACTCTCTAGCAGTAAGCGGATGTGCTTCCAGCCAGCCCTCCGGAAAGTCGAGTTCAATGGTGTCTTCCTCCGCGCTGATGGAAAAGTCTGGTAATTGCTCAAGCTGCTCCGCGTATTTGAAACAGGTGGCCAGACGAATGATGGCGAGCAGATAGCTGGTCCGCTGGCGGTCGAAATCGAGTAAATCGTCCAGTGCCGATGTCTCCAGTTTGCCACGATGAAACTGGGCGAGTACGGCCAGCTGCTCCTGCTCTCCTTGCGAAAATCCCGGCAGATCGGCGTTGCGCAGCAGATAAGCCGAGTGCCGGTTGAAGTGCTTGTGCGAAATGGCCATGCCGATTTCATGGGTGCGCGCGAGCCAATGCAACAATTCCCAGTCGCCGCCGTTTAGTTGCCAGCCATCCTGTACCGCTGCGTACAGCGTATGGGCGCGCTGTTCGACAATCTCGGCAATGTCCGAATCCACGGCATAGCGCTGCATCAACGCGTTGACCGTTCGCTCACGAACATCTTCATGGCTTAGACGCCCCATCAGGTCGTAGATGACGCCTTCTCGCAAGGCGCCCTTGGATGTTCGCATCGTATGAATGTCCAGTACGTCGAACAGAGCGCTGGTGATGGCAAGTCCCGGTAGTATGACACCTCGCCTTGGGCC
The DNA here is from genome assembly GCA_039190425.1 of Pseudomonadota bacterium. Lineage (GTDB taxonomy): Bacteria > Pseudomonadota > Gammaproteobacteria > Pseudomonadales > Halieaceae > Marimicrobium. The sequence continues at coordinate 103,030 of JBCCYE010000005.1, forward strand.
GACGAGGCCGTCGATGCGGAGGTCCTCAATCTTGTTGAACTTCAGTAGAGCGCGCTCCAGTTTGCGCAAGCCCTTGCGTTGAATACCACCATCACTCCAGCCGTTTTCGGCGAGAATGACTTCTATTGCCTGCAGTGTTCCCGAGGAGCCAACGCATTCGGCCCAATGTTTGGCATGATATCCGTGACGGATATGAGACGCTTCGATGCGCGCCATATCGTAGGCCTTCTGGTAGCGATCTGAGCTTACTTTCCCGTTGCCAAAGCAGCTTTGAGCAAAAGAGACGCAGCCCATCTGCAGGCTTTCCATTGCTTGTGGCTCGAAGCGTTCACCGATAATAAACTCGGTGCTGCCACCTCCGATGTCGATCACCAGCCTCGGCTGTGCGTCGTCCGCCAGGGCGTGGGCGACGCCCAGATAGACCAGTCGGGCTTCTTCACGGCCGTAAATGACGTCCACTCGGGTGCCAAGAATACGTTGAGCTTCTGCGGTGAACTCAGCTCGATTCTTTGCAACGCGCAGTGCGTTGGTGCCTACCACCCTGACACTCTGAGGCTCTACACTCTCCAACAGCTGCGCAAAGCGAGCCAAACAGTCAAGGCCCCGTTGCATTGCCGCGTTGGTGAGACGGCCTTTTTTCAATCCGGCGCCTAACTGAACTTTTTCGGCCAGCGCCTGCACCGGCCGCATTTCACCGTGCTCTATTTTGGCGATAAGTAGGTGAAAAGAGTTGCTCCCCAGATCAATGGCCGCCAATTGGCTGCCCTCAGGCAGCGCTTGCTTTACGGACTGCTCCACGCGACGTGGATCCCTTGCTACTCGTGACAGAGCGTCATGGTATCGGATTCAGCCCTGCGGCGCACACGCTGGGGGTCAGGCGTCCGGCAGGTACCAAATGGGTGAGGTCCAGGCCCGTTCCTGGATTTGCCAAGGCAGTTCCGGGTCACTGCAGCTGTCCGGTCGCTCATCCTCCGGAAGGCTCAGGCAATCGTAGTGGCTCCAACGACAACTTGGGTTTTCCAGTACTCTTGCGTAGTACACCGCTGCAACATCTGATGCAAAGTCAGGGTCTTGCCAGACGCTGCAAAGCTGTTGAAACCCCGTTCCGGAGACCTCGCAGCTGTTCGGATCTACACTGGCTCCGTTGTCTGGGTCACCCGCTACTTCATACACCGCCTGATGGGTCTGCCCCTGCCGATCGATCCAGCCTTTGATGATCTGAATCCGCTGCAGAGCGCCGGCAACGCTGTTTGGGTCGGCGCTGGCGCTGACCAGAAACACCGGACTTTGCCGTAGTCGCCCGGTAAGCTCACCGCCCATTGGCACGCCCTGCGCATAGGCCTTCGACAGCATGTCGGGTGTAGCGCACAGTGAAGCGTCCAGCGTGGTGCCTGCGAACAGACGAGGTTGAATGCGTGGCCCGCTGGTACCGAAGGTCTCGCGCCGCCGCATGGCTTCGAACAGAGCGTTGCGACTGTTCTCATGGGCATAAACGCCCGCGATGCCTCCGGGGTTATAGCGTACTGGCGAGCCCCGGGCGATGTCGCCTGGAACGTCGACCTGACCCAACAGGCGATTTTGGACATCGCGATCACTGCCGTGAGAGCCGAGACTGCCTTTCTCAATGCCAGGTGTGGGTGTGCCATTGTGGGTGTCGGTGGCAGCGATAATGCCAAACTGAAACGGGTTGAAGCCAAGTTTAGCTCGCTCTGCAAGGCCCGCGGTCAGGGCATACCGTACGTAGCTGTAGCGCGATACGCAGCCCGAGAGCATCATGCCGCCGCTGCCAACCTGTTCGCCACAATCGGGGATCTGTTCGCTGGGCAGGCGAAGTTTTTCGAAATCGCAAAACTCGTCCGCGGCGCCCAGTACGCTGGGAATTCCGTTACGGCATTCCGAGTCTCCCTTTACCTGCATAATCTCCGCCAGGGGTTCAATGCGCGCACGCAGTTTTCCCAGCCTCACGCGCTCATCTTCTGGCAGGTCGAGATTGCTTGGCGGGAACCACATTCTGCCACTGCTCCAGTTGCTATTGTGCGGAATGGCGATCGCGTCGCATTGCTCGTTACCGCTGATACAAACCTCGTCTAGCCACTGCCACAACAAGTCAGCTCTGGGTGCGTCAGTTGCACTCATAGGGGCCTGAGGAATGGTGCTCGACTTGAAGAAAACATTGCGGTGCAGGTTGCTACTGTCTTCGGCGAGGGTGTATTCATAGGCGTGGAAAGTGGTGAACTGACAGTGTTCGCTGCGATCCAGATGCGCCTCAGCACTCAGCTGGTTTTCCCGCCAGGCAACAACCGCTTCGGCGCGACACAGTGCGCCGTCAGGGCCGCAAACCCGAGCGGAACGGTGCTTGCCGAATATGGCGAAGGTGACCAGCCGCATCAGAGGCTGCAGCCGCTCTTCCACCGGCAGCTGTACCTCACCGCGATACAAGCGGCAAGGCAACGTGGCGTAGCCTTCGCTATCCGGTTGCCAGCAGAGCCGCGTTTCGCCCAGGGCACTGGCGTGGTCAGTGACTGCCATGAAATCCATGGGACTGCTGATTTGTACGGTTGGTGGTATGTAGTCCGGCGGGTCGCCGCGCAGGGCAAGTGTCACGGGCGCACCCTGGGCGAAGCGGTAGGCGTCATTGGCAGTGGTGAGTGATCCGAAGGAGGTTGCATCGTAAGATGCTCGGGTATGCACATGCAGGCCACCAAACCAGGCGCGCTTGTTCGGATACTGTTGCAGACACGGCGTCTTTACGAGTGCACGATCCGCCAGGGATTCCACCGTCACGTCCATCCAGCGTTCGAGTTCGTTGTCTGGCCGTTCGCTACGTGCGAACTCGTACCTCACCCAGAAAAAAAGACCCAGAAGCACAAGCAACAGGAGTAACAGCACAGTACCGAGAATCTTGAAGGCATTCGCCACAGGTAACGGACTCCCGAATTGAGAACGCCTCCATGCTAACCTGAGCGCGAGGGGTGCCTCAAACAATCACCCGTCGCGCCCGGTAGCATAGGTGCCTGAGTTCAAATAGTCAGAGTTCGAAAAGGTGGTAGCCATCCTCGACGCGCACTCTTCCGGGCGCACCCATAGGGTCTTCCTTGATCCACTGTTCCAGGATGGCCGGATCAGAAGAAGTATTTGCGACCACGCGTTCGCCACGCTTGGTGCGAGCAACCACAATGCCTTTCTTTGGTCCCTCGCGGCTAAAACTGACGGTATAGGAATCGACGACAGCTTCACCGGCAGGATCCGCGGCCAGTGGCATGCGTGGTGCATGGTTGACCTCCGATTGCAGCGCCGAGCTGTCTAGTGCGCGCCAGGGTTTCTCGCCCGGTAGTTTTGAGTACAAGCCCATTGAGTGTTTCGTCAGATACAGACCGTTTGCGGTGACGAGCCCCAGGCCATGCTCTGTCGCTCGCAGTTTGTGAGCCATTTCTGCTATCGCGTGCAGTGAATAATTGTTGCCGGGCCCGCCAAAATAGGGGAGCCCGCCGGTAACAGTGACACCCCGGGCGTCCTCGGGTGATAAGCCAATTTCGGCGCAAGAAATCTCCACCGCGCTGGGGAAACAGCTGTAAATATCGAAATGAGAGATTTCATCCAATGAAACACTGCATTCATCGGCTAGCAGGCGCCAGCCCATGCCGATTGCAGGTGCGCGGTGCAATGCCCTGCGTTCGCTTACGTGCCAAACTTCATTGATGTCGACGCCGCCTCGGGGGAAGATCCAATGTCCGGGGTCGATCCCCAGCGATCTTGCTGTACCGACGGTTGTCATCACAACACTCGCGGCCATATCCACTTCCAGGACAGCATTCATTGCACGGGTGTACGGGTAGCCGACGTAGCGGTTTTTCTGCGTGACTGTGGCGATCTCATCAGCGCTTAACGCCGTCCGACGCCAGGCGTATGGGTTTTCAGCAGCAACCTGTGACAGGCGTGCACTCAGCTGGGCGATGTAGTTGTTGTGTTCTCCCAGACCACGGCCCAGATGGTGGCGCAACGCGTTCTCAAACAATGGATAGGTGTTTATCGGCTCAAACATACCGTGCAGCCGCTCGGCGTCGGTAACGCCTTCACGGTCTGCACCCATTACCGAAGGTTCTTCCTCAAGTTGGCCCGCCCAGCTGGAGATATCACCGTTCCCTCGGATCGCCTTGAAGAAGCTCGACATAAGCTCCGCACCACAAAGCAGTATGGCCCGGTGCTGCCCACTGTGGAGCATCTCGCAGCAACGATTGACGAGATATTGCGGGGTATTGCCGCCTATCACGCCCAGATAGAGCGCCGGATTCGCCAGTCCGAGACGTTTGGCGACCTCCCGCCCCGGATTGCGAGGGAAAATCGGCTTGACCTCGGGCGTGGTATCGCCGATGAATCGCACCGTCACCAAGCCATCAATGGCAGTCGTGATCGAATTTGAGCGGCAGTCTTGCAGAGCACTTGCCGCGGCCTCGGTAATGGCATCGACGGGCGTCCGGGCAAAGTCCGGGTCGCGCCAGATCGCCTGGCCGGCGCCGACCAGCACTGGGGTGGAATCGTGAAGCGTCATCGTACTCCTCAGATCGTAGGATAAGGGCACACAACATAAAGTAACTTGACCCTTCTGGCTAATGGAACGGTGACACCGATCGATTGCCAGCCGTTGATTTTTGTCCAGAATTCTCTATGTTGAGCTTAAACTCTGCACAGGACCGGCAGTCGATGAAGTCAGTGTTTACCGGAAACGCCAATCGTCTAGTCCTCCTCGCGTTTCTCGCACTTGCGCTTTACGCCTGCTTCGCACTGATCGAGCCCTTCCTGCAGCCGATTCTGCTGGCAATGCTGATTGGTCTTCTGGCGATGCCAGCACATCAGCGTGTACTACATGGTGTGGGTGGTCGAGAATCCATCGCAGCATTGGCCAGTTGCTTCATCTTGTCTTTGCTCATCTTCATTCCGATGGTGTTACTGTTGGGCGCGGTGTTGCGTCAGGGCATCGGATACACCATTCAGGTCCGTGAGTGGGCAACGCTGGATAACATCAACGCCGTTCTAGCGCAGCCGTGGGCCACGGAAGTTCAAACCTGGCTGAAGCGTGCGCTTCCGGAAAGCGCGCTGCAACCCGACAATATACGCAGCGAGGCGCTTGCGCTAGCGGGAGACCTAGGCCGTGGTTTCGCTGGGGTTTCCACGGCCATGCTGGGTAGCATAACCCGTTTTGCGGTCAACTTTGTGCTGCTTTTGTTTGTACTGTTCTTCGTCCTCCGGGACTACGACAAACTGGTGGCGTTCATTCGGCAGGCGCTGCCTTTGTCGCGATCACAGGAGGATGCACTGTTCGACGAAGTGCGTGAGGTCAGCAAGTCGGCTCTCCTGGGTTCGCTCCTTACCGCCGCGACGCAGGGTTTCATCGGTGGCATCGGTCTGTGGCTGGCGGGATTTCCGCCGCTCTTTTGGGGCTTTGTGATGGCCTTCGCTTCCCTGATCCCCGTTGTCGGGTGCGCGCTGATCTGGGTGCCTGCTGCGGTCTACCTGGCCGTGACCGGAGAGACGGGCTGGGCCATCTTCCTGGCCCTTTGGGGCGCTATCGTGGTCGGATCGGTGGACAATTTCCTGCGACCGCTTTTTATGCAGGGAGCGACCATGAACACGGTGGTGGTGTTTTTTGCGCTGATCGGCGGACTGCAGGCTTTCGGTTTGATCGGCTTGGTCTACGGTCCGTTGGTGTTCGCCATTGCACTGGTATTTTTCAAGCTGTATCGCAAAGAGTTTGCCGCATTTCTTCAGGCACAGGATGAGCGCTAGCCGCAGCCGCCCAGGGTCGCAACAGGTGCGCGGCGTCAGTTCTCAATCGAACGTTGCTGATAGAGCGCACGCAAGGCCGGCTTGTCCACCTTGCCCCCCGCGTTAACCGGCAGCGCGTCAACGCGCAGCCAGTGGCGTGGAACCTTGAAGCCCGCCAGCAGTGATCTGCAGTGTGCTTCGAGTTCGGCGTCTGAGGCTTTCCGGCGTAGTTCCACCACGGCGCATATCGTCTCTCCCCAGCGCTGATCCGGTACACCTATGACGGCACAATCGGACAGTGCTTCGTGGCTGCGAAGTGCTTCCTCAATTTCTCTGGAAGCGATGTTTTCACCCCCGGATATGATCATGTCTTTCTTTCGGTCAACGACGTACAGGTAGCCCTGCTCGTCGAATAGACCAATGTCGCCGGTGTGTAACCAACCCTCTTGCAGGGTTTGCTGTGTCGCCTCACTGTCGCCCCAGTAACCTGCCATGGTTTGGGCAGCGCAAACCAGGATTTCACCGCGGCTACCGGTCGAGCATTCGTTACCCTGTTCGTCAACAATCTTCACGCGGGCGGTAGGTAATGGTTTGCCAACGGCCCGCAGCAGCTCTGGCCGACCAAGGGCGGCTAACCGGTGATCCTCTGGCGTTAAAAAGGAGACGCTGCCGGACAGTTCCGTCATCCCATAGCTCTGACAGAGGTCTATATCGGTTTCGTTGATAAACCGCCGCAGCAACCCTTCGGGCATGGCAGAGGCCCCGTACCCAATGCTGCGTACGGTAGCTAAATCCTGCGGCTGATAGTCGGGATGGTCCAGCAGCATGGCCATCATGGTGGGCGCCAGAGACATGGTTGTGACACCCAGTTCGCGGCAAAGCGTTAAGGTTGCTTCTGCCTTGAAGGAGGCTTGCAGTACAACGCTGGCACCAGAAAGGTGCTGCAACATGACATTGTGCGCTGCCACATGAAACAGTGGGAAGGGATAGAGATAGCGGTCACAGCGCCTTACGGGTCGCCCCAGAGCGGCTGAGCGCAAACCGGCCAGGAACGAGTTGTGGGTCAATACCGCGCCCTTCGGTCTACCCGTGGATCCTGAGGTAAACAGTATCCAAACCCCCTCTGAGCCGTCTAGGACGGGGAGTTCCACCCCCGCTTCCTGTTCGAGCCAAGCAGAATATTCGGCATCCAGATCAATGACCTCCAGCGTATCTGGCAACTCGACTGTGCGCTGCAGGCGCGACAGCAGTTCAGTGTCCGCAAACAGTGTGGTGCTGCCGGATGTCGTCAGCTGATACAGCAGTTCCCGGGGGGCCAGCCGTGCATTCAGAGGAACCAGTATCTGACCTGCGGTGGGTACCGCATACATCAGATCGAGAAACTCCGGGCGGTTCCAGGCCAATACCGCCACGCGTTCGCCGGGCTGGCCGTGGTGGGAGAGCCTGCGGGCCAGATGCTCAACCTGTGATTGCAACTGCCGGTAGTTCGTAGCTCGGCCTTGCCACCAGAGTGCAGTGTCCTGCGGCCGCTGTTCGGCCTGCAGACTCAGGATTTCCGGCAGGTTTCTGCAGACCTGCCAATCAGGCCGATTGCTACTGATCAGTTCGTCGTCCGCGTTACTCATGGCAGGGTCAGTCGGCTGAGATAACGCGTGGCGTGCGCGATGGTATGCGTGAAGTAAGCTCGTAACCGATTGTGCCCGCACGCCTGGCGATGTCCTCGAGACGCAGGCCCTCGCCCCACAGGGTCACCGGGCTGCCCATGTCGACATGGGACAGTTCGGTGATGTCGACGGTGATCATATCCATGGATACGCGGCCCACGAGAGGGGCCAGCTGGCCTTCGATCAGCACTGGCGTACCGGTTGGTGCATGGCGCGGGTAGCCGTCCCCGTAACCCACAGCCACGGTGGCAATGCGAGAGTGGCGAGGAGCCACCCATAAGCCGTCGTACCCCACGGACTCTCCCGCTTCAACCTCGCGGACGGAGATAATGGAAGACGTCAGGGACATGACGGGGCGCAACTGGCGGCAGACGTCGGTAGCGTTTCGCATGGGAGAGTACCCGTAGAGCATATAGCCAGGACGCACCCAGTCGAAATGAGCCTGCGGCCAGGCAATGACCCCCGCAGAATTGCATATGCTGCGCGGGCCATCACAATCCAGTGAGAGGAATCGTGATAGCTGTCGTTCCGTGGCGTCGCTGTTGATATTGTCCGCTGACGATAAGTGCGTGAACAGGACGGGCCGACCATTCGCCTGCGGCAGTTCGCAGAGTCGCTCATAGTAGTCGCGCCATGCGTCGCGTGGTACACCAAGCCGATTCATGCCTGTATCAACCTTGAGCCAACACTGGATGGGATTCGATAGTGAGGTCCGCTCCAGCCACTGCAGCTGCTGCCGATTCTCTACGGTTATCCACAGCTTCCGTGCCGCTGCCAGCGGCAGTTCACCCTCGTCGAATACACCCTCCAGCAACAGTATGGGTGTGTCGATGCCTGCGTCGCGCAGCTCAATAGCCTCCTCCATACAGGCGACCGCCAGCGCGTCGACCAGATTTGACAAGGCGTTGCTGATCGTCACAGCACCGTGGCCATAGGCGTCGGCTTTTACGACCGCCATCAGCTTGGCCGCGGGTGCGCGTTCGCGTACCAATCTGACGTTGTGCCGCAACGCAGCGAGATTCAGTTGAGCTTGAGTGGGCCTCGCCATAAGGATCAATAGTCGAACTTGTGTTTACTAAAGAGTGTTTGGGCGCAGAGCCAGACATCGCCGACACCGCCGTCGCTGACGGGCTTGCTGTCAACGCTTACGACCGGCGCAATTTCTTTGCTGGAACTGGTCAGCCAAACCTCGTCGGCAGCGCGCAATTCTTCCCGTTTTACGATCCGTTCCTCGACCGCAATCCGGCCGTCCCTGCGCAGGATATCGAGCAAAATTTGCCGTGTGATTCCCGGCAGTATCTGATGATCCAGAGGTGGAGTGGCGACCACTTCGTCTTTGACGACGAACACGTTGCAGGCTGCAGCTTCTGTGATATCTCCGTCGCGATTGTAGAGTATGGTTTCGCCGTTACCGGCAGCACGTCCTTGCTGTAGATGCATCACATTGCCCAGCAGCGCCGTCGACTTGATATTGCACCGCTGCCAGCGCAGATCTTCGGTGGTGGAAACCGCAAAGGTGCGGGCCAGAGCCTTGTCGGGTTGGGGCGACGGGGGTATCTCAAACGCGAACGCGTACACGGTAGGTTCGATATCGGTAGGGTAGGCGTGGTCGCGTCTTGTATCTGCGCCTCTGCTGATGTGGAAGTACAGAGCGAGATTGCCGCTGCCATTGCGCGCCACGAGCTGCTCGGCGATGCCACGCCAAGCGGCCTCTCTCCACGGCAGATTGATCTCCAGGGCGTCGAGACCGCGACGCATGCGTGCCATATGGGGACCGAAGCCTACCAGTGCGCCCTGGTAGGAGGGAATCACCTCGTAAATGCCATCTCCGAACAGAAAGCCGCGGTCCATCGGCGAGATGCGCGCTTCTTCCATCGGCAGATAGTTACCGTTCAAATACACTGTGCTCATATCACCAATCCATCGTCGCACCGACTGCGATCTTCAGTCGGGTCTGCAGTCTTTCACCAGGGCCTGCAGCTCCCGGATGACGTGTAAGCCCACCCGAGCCTCGAGCCCGTCTTCAGTCAATGTGTTCTCTCTTGTGACGCCGTCTACGGCGCCGCGTTGAGAGAGGTAATGCAGTACTTTGACCGGTTGCAACTCAGCCAACAAGTCCCGTTTGTTCCATAAACCTAAAAATGCGATCAACCCATAGGCTCCCCAGTTGGAAACATCCGCCACCAGCAGCTCGTCGCACCGGGTAACAGACGTCCTTACTTGCAGTTCCACGATGGCCTCCTGGATGTTACCCATGCCGATCTCATTGCCGCCGTCGCCGATGGCAATGGTTGGGCAGTCTGCTTCCAACATAAACGCGTCGAAACAGAAGCAGCGTGCGCTGATGTCCTCACCCCGCATGTTGTAATAGCGGCCGTCTGCGGCGAGCCCCGGTCTCTCAATCGCGACAATCGCCGCTGGTTGCAAAGCGTCTAGCTGCTGTCGCGCCTCCAGCCTGCCTTCATCGAGCGTTCTGGAATGCAGCTCCATAACTCGATAATCTTGCTGCAGTGAGTCCGCCAAGGGCGGTCCGCAGGCAAGTAACGGCTCGGCCCCCAACGTTTCAAGGCATCGATACAGTGCGATGGCACCCAGCGGACCATCCGTCTCGAAGGTCCCTGTTACCGGGAAGCCAGTGGCGATGATTACCGTACCATTGATCGCACGGAGCATCCCGGCCGCCCGGAAATAGTAGCCAGGCGTCAGGGCACTGCGCGCGTGCTGCATGCCTCGTGGATTGCGGGTCACCAGCAGGGCTTCAATTGCCGCGCTCAGTTCCAACTCTGTCATCAGCTTGGCGCCCTCAAACTGCGCTGTAGGCTAAATCTCCTGGCGAGATCCAGCGCCCTGCGCGCCGTATGCAGACTGATGGGTGTGAAGTGAACAATCCCACCAGGTGTCAGCTGAGCCAGTCGCGCGGTATCCAGGGAGAGTGCTGCCCCGAGTTTCGGATACCCGCCGATTGTTTGACGGTCGTTTAACAAGACGATGGGCTGACCATCCGGTGGCACCTGGATGGCGCCCGGACAGATACCCTCGGAGAGAATGCCGTCTCGGGTGCTGGCGACGTCTGGGCCGCGCAGGCGATAGCCCATTCGGTCGGAGCTCTCGGTCACCGTGTAGGGAGCACTGAAGAAAAGGCGTTTCGCCGCCCGCGTGAACTCACGATGTTGATAGCCGGGGATCACCCGCACGGTGACCTGATTCTGATAGCTCGGTCTGTCTGAGGGTGGCAGCGTCAGCGATGGACAGTGAGTTTCCTCAGCATAGGGTAGTGCGTCACCTTTGTGGAGTCGGTCTCCGGTGAGGCCACCGATGCCTTCCCGCACGACGGTGGCGGTGCTGCTAAACTGGGGTTTGACCTGAAAGCCCCTACGCACGCCTAGATAGGCGCGACAGCCCCTGGGTGCAAATCCGACACTGACGGAATCACCGGGTGCAACCCGATGGGTGGTCCAGCCGTCCCGCTCCTCACCATTAATGCACAAAGGCATGGGCGCGCCCGTCATACACAGGGTTGTGGCCGTGTGTATCTCCAACTCCAGGCCGCCGACACTGATTTCGATGAGCGTGCTGAACGGTGTGTTGCCCAAGAGGCGTTGGCAGTAGTGAAAGGCTTCAGCATCCAGCGGGCCGCCGTTGGCCAGCCCGAGGCGGTGATGACCGACTCGCCCCGCGTCCTGCAGGAGGCTCAGCACACCCCCGTTGATCACCCTTAGCGTCACGACAAACAACCTCCCATGGCGATATATTCGTCTCTGCTGATCGATTCAAAACTCACGGTGTCGCCTACTGACAGGGGCATCGGCGGGTCCCGGTCGGGTTCGAACATAGGCATTGGACAGCGACCGATCAGATTCCAGCCGCCGGGGGAGGCCGCAGGGTAAATGGCCGTTTGCCGCTCTGCAATGGCGACCGAGCCTTTGGGAACTGCGGTTCGCGGGGTTGTCAGGCGGGGTGTGGCGATGCGTGTGTCCACCTGACCAAGATAGGCAAATCCGGGAGCGAAGCCGATTGCGTAGACGCGGTACTGCGCCTGTGTATGCAGTTCGATGACCGCCTCTGTCGTCAGCTGGGCCGCATCGGCGAGCGCCGTGAGGTCGGCCCCCGATTCCGGATCATAATACACCGGCAACCTGTGGTGTTGTATCGACGTCGCGGCATGATCTGTGGACATTTGCAGTGCCTGCCTTACCCGCTGCGCAACGGAGTGCGCATTGGTCGTCAGGTTGTCATACAAGATCAGGATTGAGGCGTAGGAGGGCACCAGGTCAACCAACTCATTGCCCAGCGTACCTTCAATGATAGTCATCGCTCGGCCGACTTGGTCTGAAACGCAGGGATCGATGTCAGATCCCAGATACAGCATGACCCCACTCTCGCCGACTGCGCTAAGCTTCACTGCTGGTCAGCCCCTCTGTAGCAGCTTGCGAATGGCGCTTATGGCCGCGACGCCCTCAGCGTTGTCGCCGTGCACGCACAGTGTGCTGGCCGCCAAGGGCAGTGACTCTCCGCCCGCTGTAGTGACGCTGGCATCGGACTTTAGCTGGGCAACTTGATCCATAACCTCTGCTTTTGAAAGTACTGCACCGGGCTCGCTGCGCGGTAGCAGTCTGCCGTCGTCGGCATAGCGGCGGTCCGCGAACGCCTCGAACTGGAGCTGAACGCCAAGCGCTGCGGCTTCTGCCTCGTGCAGCGGCGCTTGGGGTGTTGCTTGCAGCACCAGCGGTAGCGAGTGGTGAAAACCGGCTACGGCCTGCATAACGCCCGCCCTGACCTCGGGGTCGCGCATCATATCGTTGTACAAAGCGCCGTGCGGTTTTACGTGGGAAGGCTGCAGCCCGTGACAAAGGGCCATGCCTTCCAACGCCGCCATTTGGTACTGCACTGCGGCGATGAGTGCCTCACGGCTAAGCGACTGACTGCGGCGACCAAACCCTTCACGGTCCTGATAAGAGGGGTGTGCACCCACGGCAACGGCGTATTGGGCCGCCAGTGCAAGCGTTTTGTGCATGGTTTCGGGTCCGCCAGCGTGGAAGCCACAGGCGATGTTGGCCTGGTCGATGTGCGGCATAACCTGGGCATCAATGTCTCCGGCCGCGCCGGCGCACTCTTCACCAAGATCACAATTGAGCAGCATGCTGACTGTCTCCCTGATCCGGCGCCGGGTCAGATCACCGCAAGATGCGCATTGGTCAGATCAGTGACCAGCATGCATCCGGGACTGTGGGTTATGGCGAACGGTAGTTCGGCATGTTGCAAGGCAAGCTGCGGGGTCACGCCGCACGCCCAGAATACCGGTACTTCACCCGGCTTCACTGTCACAGAATCACCGAAATCTGGTCTCTCCAGAGCGTCGATTCCAATCTGAGTCGGATCCCCGAGGTGGACCGGAGCACCGTGCACGGCCGGAAAACGCGAGCAGATCTGAATGGCGCGGATCGCTTCGGCGGCCATAAATGGCCGCATGGACACCACCAGTTTGCTGCTGAACACACCGGCGGCTTGGCAGTCGATGTTGGTCTGATACATTGGTACGTTGCGGTCCTCGCTGATATTGCGTATCTCCAGGCCGTCCGCCAGCAATGCCTCCTCAAAAGAGAACGAACAGCCGAGTGCGAAGCTCACCAGGTCTTCGCGCCAGACATCCGCAATATCGAGAGGTTCCTGCTGTACCAGTCCGTTCTGAAAAATCCGGTAGCGTGGCAGGTCCGTGCGAACGTCAACGTCTCCCAGGGATGGTAGTGCTGGGTCGCCCGGTTCGCCGACAGCGATCAACGGGCAGGGCCGCGGATTGCGCTGGCAAAAGCGCAGGAAATCCGCGGCGTGATCTGCTGGCAGGATCACTAGATTGCACTGAACCGCGCCCGGAGCCAAGCCCGAGGTATTGCCCGTAAAGTCACCTGACCGGATTTTTTCTCGCAGTGACGAGTTGGGAATGGTGCTGTCCATTGGATCTCCCTGTAGCAGGCGCCAGAATAGCAAATCTGTCGAGCTCAGGCAGGCAGTCACTCGCAGTTTGGAACATTTGGCAGAGATCGGGAAATCTGCATAATGACCGGTCCCTGCCATGCGGAGCGTTTTCATGCTCGAACAACTTGTCACTGTCCTGAAGCCCGTTGCAAACGGTGGCGACAGGTTCACCGGGAACAATATGCACCCCGAGGCCTTTCGGGTTTACGGAGGCCAGGTACTGGCCCAGTGCGTCAGCGCCGCCGTGCAAACGGTCGATGCTGATCGCGTTCTCCACTCACAGCATGCCTATTTTCTGCGCCCTGGGAATCCGGCACAGCCTGTCGAGTTTGAGGTTGAGAGGGCCCGCGATGGCGCGAGCTTCAGCTCTCGTCGGGTGGTCGCGCTGCAGGCCGGTAAGCCCATTCTGGTGAGCTCCCTTTCCTTCCAGATACCGTCCAAAGGTGATGATTATCAACCGGATATGCCGGCTGTGATCGCGCCGGAGGAACTGATCAGCGAGCGTGACCGCAGCCTCCAAGCCGGGGATTTGGACGAGAGCTTCATGATCACCACCGGAGAGGATCTGGACATCCGGGTGGTTGATCCCATCGATTGGGCCAACCCGGTACCGCGGGAGCCGAACCTGCAGGTCTGGATGAAAACCACTGGGACTCTGCCTGACGATCGTGGTCTGCACCAGGCCATGCTCGCCTACCTGTCGGATGCCTTTTTGATCGATGTCTGCCTTATCGTGCACGGAAGACACTTTGACGAAGGGGACTTTCAGGTGGCCAGTTTGGATCACGCACTGTGGTTTCATGAGGACTTTCGGGCTGACCAGTGGCTACTGCACACGGTGGAGGCGGATCGCATCAGCGGTGGTAGGGGGCTGGCGCGAGGCAGCTTTTACACCGCGGAGGGTCGCCTCGTGGCCACCACCATGCAGCAGGGAGTCATGCGATTCCGCTAGCGCGTTGATCACCCCGGCGGGTGCAGACAGGCGTTTTTTCTGCGCGCAGCTACGCTATAGTGAAATGACGTCAAAATCACAATAATTGGAGCGATCATGCCGCATCCCAGCGTCACTGCAGAAACCTATCCCCACAAACCCGCCCTGATCATGGGGGCTTCGGGAGAGATGGTTACCTACGGCCAGCTTGATGCCCGCTCGAATCAGGGCGCGCAGCTGTTTCGCTCTCTGGGACTTAAGGCCGGCGATCACATCGGCCTTATGATGGAAAACAATCGATTTTTTCTCGAGATCGTCTGGGCTGCACAGCGGGCCGGCCTGATTTACACTCCGATCAGCACTCACTTAAAGCGCGACGAAACCGCTTACATTCTCGATAACTGTGGCGCCAAGCTCTTCATTGGTTCTCACGCCCTGTCAAAGGTCGCCCGGGATATGGTTGAGGACGTTCCAGGGATTGATCACTTCTATATGGTCAACGGGATTGTGGCCGGTTTTGAATCCTGGGAAGAGGCCATCGACGCCCAGCCCGAGAGTCGCATAGAGGATGAACGAAACGGTGTACCGATGCTGTACTCGTCGGGAACAACCGGTCAGCCCAAGGGCATCTATCTGGCGCCGGCCAGCGATGACGTCAATGCGGCTGCGCCTCTCGCGGGAACGCTGGGGGCGCTGTTCGGTTTCAGTGATGAAACCGTCTATCTGTCTCCTGCACCTCTATACCATGCGGCGCCGCTGCACTACTGCAACATGTCAATTTACCTGGGGGCGACGCTGGTCATCATGGAGAAGTTCGACGCCGAACACGCCCTGCGGCTCATTGAAGAGCACCGCGTGACGCATTCCCAGTGGGTACCAATCATGTTTGTCCGCATGTTGAAGCTTCCTGAAAAAGTGCGTAAGGCCTATGACGTGAGTTCGATGCAGGTGGCCATTCACGCGGCTGCGCCGTGCCCCATTGAAGTGAAGGAGAAGATGATCGATTGGTGGGGGGAGATCATCGTCGAGTACTACTCTTCCAGTGAGGCGGTTGGATTTACCCTGATCAATTCAACCGACTGGTTGCAGCATAAGGGTTCTGTTGGGCAGTCACTGTTGGGTGACATGTACATACTCGATGATGAGGGCAAAGAGTTGCCACCGGGAGAAGTTGGAACGGTGTACTTTGGGTCATCGCCCGGGGCCTTCGAGTATCACAACGAGCCCGAAAAGACTGCCCAGGCATACAATGACAAGGGCTGGGCAACCATTGGCGATGTCGGTTATGTCGATGAGGAAGGTTACCTTTATCTGACGGACAGAAAGAACTACACCATCATCAGCGGTGGCGTGAACATCTACCCACAGGAGGTAGAAAACCTACTGGCAAGTCACGACAAGATTGCGGATGTGGCCGTGTTTGGCGTTCCGAACGAAGAGTATGGCGAAGAGGTGAAGGCGGTCGTACAGCCCGTTAACTGGGCAGACGCTACCGACGAAACCGCGATTGAGATTCTCGAATGGCTGCGCGACAAGATTTCCAGCATCAAAATGCCGCGCAGTCTGGATTTCCATGAGAACTTGCCCCGCATGGATAATGGCAAACTCTACAAAAGACGGCTCGTCGAAGAGTATCGCGCCGCTGCCGACGCGGAACAGTCGTCCGACTAACGTTATCGCCAGCTGGAAAGCGGCGTGAAGGTGTTGTCAGGTTCTTCTGAATCCTGCGCCGGTTGAGTTTCGTCCTGTTTGCCGAACAGCAGGTAGAAAACCGGCACGACGAACAAGGTAAACAGGGTGCCGACCAGCATGCCCGCGGTAATCATGAGGCCGATACTAAAGCGGCTGTTCGCACCCGGCCCCGTTGCGATTATCAGAGGCCAGACACCGAGCACCGTGGCGAATGTGGTCATTAGGATTGGTCGCAAGCGCAGAGACGCGGCCTGCAAAACAGCCTCTTGCCGAGTAATGCCGAGCAGCACCAACTTGTTGGCAAACTCTACGATCAGAATGCCGTGCTTGCTGATCAATCCGATGAGGGTCAACAGTCCAATCTGCGTGTAGATATTCAGCGTGGCAAATCCCAGAGCCATCGGTACGACCGCTCCGAAAATGGACAAAGGCACGCTCAGTAGAACCACCAGCGGGTCGCGGAAGCTATTGAACTGCGCCGCGAGCACGAGGAAGATCAGCAGCAGAGATAGCGTAAACAAGACGGGGAAAGAAGCCGTTTCCTGCATAAAGCGCTGCGAGGCGCCGGTGTATCCGGCTCGAAATCCCTGGGGTGCAATATCGCCCAGGGACGTCCGCAGAAACTCGAGACCCGTACCCAACGCGTTGGGCGGCATCATGATGCCTTGCAGCGTTGTGCTGTTGAGTTGTTGGTACTGGGTTAGCTCGTTGGGTTCGATGCTGGAATCCAGCGAGATTACCGCACTCAGTGGTATCAGCTGATCTGAGGCGGTACGCAGGTAGTACTTTTCAAGTTCTTCCTTGGTCAGCCGGAAGCCGCGATCTGCTTGCGGAATCACTTTGTACGAACGCCCCTGCAGATTGAAGCGATTGACCTCGGCCTCTCCAAGCATCACGGACAATGTCTGGCCAATATCCGCCATGGAAATGCCCAGACGTGCCGCACGTTCACGATCGATATTGACACCAATCTCGGGCCGATCGAAGGCAAGGGTCTGGGTGAGAAAAATGAATAGCCCGGACGCCCGAGCGGCCTCGAGCAGTTCCTCACCAACGGCGGCAACTTCCCGATAGTCAGCCGTGGAGGCCACCACGAAGCTGACCGGCAGTCCTGCGTCCGATCCGGGCAGTGGCGGTACGCTGAAAGAGAACATCTCCATACCGGCGACGGTGGAGAGCTTCTCCTGAAACTCTGCCTGCACTTCGGCCTGGGTGCGTTCCCGCTCCGCCCAGGGATGCAGCGTGATACCGCCAAAGTTCTGGTAGGGGAAAATAACCTGCCAGGAGTGGCTGAATTCGGGTATCTCTTGCCAAATATCGACCACTTCCGAGAGGAAATAGTCGACGTACTCCAAGTTGGCGTAGCGCGGAGCTATGCCTGTGACGTAGACGCCGCCAGTGTCCTCTTCAGGTGCAAGCTCCTGCTGGGCAAGTGAGAACAGCAAGGGCAAGCTCGTTAGAATACACACGGCGAACAGGGCCACTGCGCCTCGGTTGGACAAAGCGGCCGAGAGCCATATGCGATAGCCTTTCGTAAGCTGCTCGAAGCGGGCGTCCAGCCAATCGGCAAACCGCCCCTGGTGCTCCCTGTCGCGCAGGACTCTCGAGCACATCATCGGGCTCAGGGTGAGGGCCACGACACCCGAGACCAGCACGGCACCTGCCAGAGTCAAAGCAAACTCGCTGAACAGCGCACCAGTCAGACCGCCGATGAAGCTTATCGGCGCGTAAACGGCAGCCAAAGTGAGTGTCATGGACACGACCGGCAGCGCGACTTCGCGCGCGCCCTTCATAGCTGCCTCGAAAGGTGTTGCACCCAGTTCGATGTGCCGATGGACGTTTTCGACTACCACAATTGCATCGTCAACCACCAGTCCGATGGCGATGACCATGGCGAGCAAGGTGAGTAGATTGAGAGAGAAGCCCATCGTCCAGATAAGAAAGACTACGCCGATCAGTGACAGGGGGATTGCAACCAACGGTATGAGCACGACACGGATCGAACCCAGGAATAAGTAGATCACCAGGATTACGATCAGCACGGCTTCCAGGAGCGTCGTGACGACTTCCGCCAACGCCTCATCAATCACCACGCTGCCGTCCCAGTCCAGAAACAGCTGTAAATCGGCGGGTAGGCTCGCGTCGATGCGGGGCAGGGCGGCGTGTACCTCTTTGGAAACCTGCAGCGGATTGGCATCCGGTGTGGGTGTAATGGACATGAACACCGCATCTCGGCCCGATGAGAGGGTTTTCATCTGCGTAGTCTCAGCGGAGAGTTCGACCTGCGATACATCACCAAGCCGCACCCGCTCGTCCCCTACTTGTCGCACCACCATGTTCTCGAAATCGCTGGCGCTCTGCATGTCGGTGCGCGCGTCAACGGTTGCACGAACCAGATTGCCCTCAGTCGCACCTGAAGTGGCGATATAGTTGTCTCGCTCGATGGCCGCCGCGACATCGGTCGCCGTCACGCCGTAGGCCGCCATTCGGACGGGATCAAGCCAGACGCGCATCGCCAGAAACCGGCCGAATATGCGTGCGCGACCCACACCGTCCAGCGTCGCAAGTTCCGGCTGCACATTTCTCAACAGATAATCGGTAATCTGGTAGGGGGTCATTTGCTCGCTGTAGAATGCCAAGTACATCATGGCATCGCCGCCGCTGGCGGTGGTGACCACAGGATTCTCTATGTCTCTGGGCAAGTCGCCACGCGCCTCATTGACTTTGGCGATGACCTCACTCAACACGTCGGCGCTGTTTTCGCCCAGGCGCACATGGACTTCGATCGAGGATGAGCCAGGGTTGCTGATCGATGTCATGTATTCGACGCCACGTGCACCGGCGATACTCAACTGCAGTGGCGTAGTAACAAAACCCTGCACGGTGCGAGCGCTGGCGCCCCGGTAGATCGTATCGATGTAGATGACGGCACGCTCGATCTCGGGGAACTCACGCACATTGACCCTGGACAGCGATGCGCCACCCAGTAGCACCAGCAGACTGCTGATCACGATGGCCAGTACTGGCCTCTGAATAAACCTGTCCGTGAACGCTGACATCTAGAGCTCTACCGCTTCGTCGATGACCACTCTGGCGCCCCGGTGCAACTTGTTCTGGCCAGCGGTGACGATCCACTCGCCGCCGCGCAATCCATCCAGAATCGCGATGCGGCCATTGCGGCTACCCCCTGTCTTGACCACAATGGGTTGCACCGTGGTTTCCCCCGTGCCCTGTCTCACGACCCACACGGTGTTGCCGTGCAGTGAATAGGCGACGGCCGTTTCCGGCACCGTCACCACGCGTCTGGATTCTTCCAGTCGGATGATCAGGCGGGCGAACATACCTGGCAGCAGGCCATCGCTATCGGTCAGTAGTGCGCGCAGTAACAGATTGCGAGTGCCGGAATCCACTTTTGCATCCAGCGCCTGCAAGGTGGCGCGAAAGGTGCGATCGGGAAAGGCGGCGGTGGTCAACTCGATCTCTAGTCCAGGACGCAGTTGGGGGAAATGTCGTGCAGGCACGGAAAAATCGACTTCCAGTTCGGTCAGGTCTTGCAGTGTGGTGATGGGCGTCCCGGATTCTACATAGTCACCCAGCTTGACCCGGATGATCCCTACGGTACCTCGAAACGGCGCAATGATTCGCTTGTTGTCCAGCCGTGCTTCCGTTTCCGCCAGCTGGGCTATGGCGCTGTCAAAATCTGCTTGTGACCGGTCGTACTGGCTCTGTGGAATCGATTTTTGTTGGATCAGACGCGCATCCCGCTCGTACAGCTGGGTCGCGAGCTTAAGATTGGCTTCCTGCCGTTTGCGACTGGCCTGCTCGACACTGTCATTGAGGGTCACTAAGAGCTGCTGCGCGGTAACCTGCTCACCCGAGCGCACTGCGATGTCGATGACCTCGCCGCTGGTTTCGGCGCTCAGCTCTACGCCCCTTGCGGCGCGGATCGTACCAACCGCTTCTAGTTGGCTGGGCCAAACTTCGTTTTGGGCGGTATCCGCGGCCACAGTAATGGGGGGAGGCGTGAAGTCCATGCCCGCGAGTGTGCTAAAGCGATCGTAAAGGTAACCGCCAATGCCGCCGAATATCAGCAGCAATAACACCCCGACAAACAAGTACGCGCGCAAAATATGGCCTCGTTTTCACTGCCGGTGCGGATCATTGTTGTCTTGAAAGAGAGCCCCGGCAGGCCCATTCTAGGGGCTTTGCAAGTCAGCTGCACCCCCGGGGCCAAATAGTGCCAAATCCGACAACTGAACAGGTTAATGAATTCTTCATGGCGTCTTGGCTTGAGCGTGCGCCTATAATAGGTAGAGTATCGGCTGGCGCACTACACTTCTTAGCTGGCTCGCCACCAGAGGCATAACTGTGACCAAGTCAGGCAAACTCAAACGACTCGAAAAACGCATGTCCCAGTGCGAATCCTATGACGAATGGAGCGCATTGGCACAGGAGCATGATCGACTTTCAGGTCAGGCCCGATGGCGGAAAATTGATTACACCCGTCAGTATGATTACGCGCAGATTCGACTGCGATTGGACAAGATTCGTAGCCTGCGAGCGCGGCACGATTATCAGGGCCTGCTGTTCACATTGAATGAGGGCATCCACGGTAACATGGGAGGTATGGGCAATCCCGGCCTCTACAGCCGTGCTCGCTTCGGCACTAAACGCCTGATCGAAGAGTACATCGATGAAATCGATGATGCCCTGCGGTTCCTCGCGGAGCTGGATACGGATGAAATCGATGTGCAGGAAAAGCTTGATTTTTTTTACCGAGCCAATGTGTGCTTCGGCCGTTCCGCGCTGATGCTCAGTGGTGGAGGGGTGCTGGGTTTCTACCATCTAGGCGTTGTCAAAACCCTGCTTGATGAAGGTATGCTGCCGCGGGTGATCTCCGGCTCCAGCGCTGGCGCGATGGTTGCCGGCGTGCTTGGCACCCACACAGATGAGGAGCTGGAAAAGTTCTACGATCCAGCCCATCTGGTGTTTGAAGCCAAAGAAGAAGCAGGGGTCCTAAGCCAAATGTTCTTTGGGGCCAACCCGCAAATCGACATCGGCGACCTGGAACAGCTGGTGGCTCGACTTGTGCCGGATATGACGTTCCAACAGGCCTATGAAAAGACGGGGCGACAGATCAGCATTCCCGTCGCGCCGGCAGAGTTACACCAGCGTTCACGCCTTCTGAATGCGATTACCTCTCCAAACGTGTTTGTGCGGTCGGCCGTCATGGCTTCTTGCGCAGTGCCGGGGGTTTTTCCACCGGTCATGCTGATGGCCCAGAACGTCCACGGAGACGCCCAGCCTTATCTGCCGTCCCGGCGCTGGGTGGATGGCTCAATCGCCGACGACCTGCCTGCAAAGCGCCTGCAGCGTTTGTACAGCACAAATCATTACATCGTCAGTATGGTTAATCCAATTGCCATTCCGTTTCTGCGCCAGGACGGTGAGGAGAGCCCCTTCCTCAGCGCGCTGGGTGATCTCGGTGTGGGCTTTGGACGTGAGGTGCTGAATTTTTACCGCTCTGTGGTCCAAAACCGGACGGAGGCCTGGCCGCGACTCAGCATGGCCATCAGCAGCGTGCACTCTCTCATGGATCAGACCTACAGCGGTGATATCAACATCGTGCCCAGCTTCAGTTGGTACAATCCAGCGAAGCTGCTGTCCCGGTTGTCGGAGAAGGACCTCATCGAACTCATGGAAAATGGCGAGCGCTCAACCTACCCGCGAGTGGAGGCGATACGCATTTGCACGAAGGTAAGCCGTACCATGGAAGAAATTCTGCTGCGATTTGAACAAGGCGACTTGCGTCCTGAGGAGACGGACTATCACCGGCCTCGCTCCTCGCGGCGACGGCCCGGCCCTACCCGAGCGGATCGAGAAGCTCAGCGCGAACACCATTTGCACTCCGATGAGGTCAAGAAGCCGGGTGCCCGGGCGGGCGGAAGCAAAGCCAAGCAAGCACCGACCAAACAAGAGCAAGCAGCGAAGAAGAAAGCACCGAAAAAGCCGGGCGCGCCGCGCAGCACGACCGCCGACAAAAAGGCGTCGGTGCGGCGCAAGAAGGCCGCTAAGAAAGCCACTGCGAAGCGCAAGGTGACCCGGAGTAAAGCGTCCGGCGGGAAGGTCTGAAGACGCCCCGCGGGTTCCTACAGGCTCCCGAAGCGTTTGATCACCTGCTTACCGAGAGCCATTTGATGCACCTGATCAGGGCCGTCAGCCTGCCGACACCAGCGGGCGTAGTTAAAGGCCTCTGCCATTGGATAATCTGCGGTCAGTCCGCCGGCGCCGTGCATCTGCATACAGCGGTCGATGATGGTCTGAGCCATTATTGGTACGCTGATTTTACTCGCGGCGATCAGGTCCATGGCCTGTTTGGCGCCGACCTGGTCCATACATGCACAGGTTTTCAGGACCAGTAGGCGAGCCATTTCAATCTCCGCGAAACACTTGGCAATGTCCTCTCGGACCGACTGGTGCTGGCTGAGGCTGCGCCCAAAGGTCTGTCGTTGCTCGACGCGCCGACAGGCTAATTCCAGCGCTCGCTGGGCGCAGCCTATTAGTCGCATGCAGTGGTGAATTCGTCCGGGCCCAAGCCTTCCCTGGGCAATTTCAAAGCCCCTGCCTTCGCCCAGCAACACGTTGTCCAGTGGAACCCGCACATTGTTAAAGGAAAGCTCCGCATGCCCTATGGGGGCATCGTCGTAACCGAGCGTGGTTAGTGGGCGCACCGCCGTGACCCCAGGGGTGTCCCTGGGCACCAACACCTGAGTCTGCTGCTTGTGGCGGTTGCTATTGTCCGGGTCAGACTTGCCCATCACGATAAAAATCTTGCAGCGCTCGTACAGCGCGCCGGTAATGAACCATTTGCGACCATTGAGCACCCATTCATCGCCCTGCCGTTCGATGCGTAGTTCGATGTTGGTGGCGTCCGAGGAGGCCACCTGTGGCTCTGTCATGGCATAAGAAGAGCGAATCTCTCCGTCCAGAAGCGGTGTCAGCCACTGCGCTCTTTGCTGGGGAGTACCGTATTTCATAAAGACTTCCATGTTGCCGGTGTCCGGGGCGTTGCAGTTGAACACCTCGGGGCACCACAGCACTCTGCCCATGGTCTCTGCCAGTGGTGCATAGTCGAGATTGCTCAACCCATCGTGGTCGGCAAATTCCGCCAGCGCGGGAGGAATGAACAGATTCCACAATCCCGCAGCCTTCGCTTTTTGTTTGAGCTCTTCCATGATCGGTAGATAGCTATGGCGGCTGGGCGCAGCGCACAACTGCTGGGCGTATTCTTCCTCGCGGGGATAGATATGCTCGTCCATGAACGCTGTGAGCTGTGTGTGGTAGTGCTGAGATGCTTCGCTGAGTTCGAACATGGCAAACTCCTGTTACCCTGATGTTTGGGCGTGGTGGGCGCCGAACGGACCTGGAATTGCCCGACGACCGCAGGTCGCCGGGCGGGTCTGCGCAGTGAAGTGTGCAGTTTGATGCCTTGCATAGGAGCACAGTTCAAAAGTGACGTCCTATGGGGCTGATGTGAAGCGGAGCCTAGACTCTCTCGATAACGATCGCTGGCGCCATACCTCCGGCTGCGCACATCGTGATTAGTCCGAGGGTCTGATCTCGGCGCTCCAGCTCATCCAGTACGGTGCCAATCAGAAGCGAACCGGTGGCGCCAATCGGGTGGCCCAGCGCCATCGCGCCGCCATTGACGTTGACAATGTCCCGATCCAGGTCCAGATCGCGAATGAACTTCTCGGCCACCACCGCGAAGGCCTCATTGATTTCAAACAAGTCGATATCGGCTTTTGTCAAACCGGCTTTTTCCAGTACTTTCTTGGCTGCGGGTACCGGCGCATTTAGCATCAATGTTGGACAATCGCCCATATTGCACATGGCGCGAATTTTGGCGCGGGGCTTAAGGCCATTGGCCTTGGCGTACTCGGGCGATGCGAGCAGTACGGCACCTGCGCCATCGACCACACCCGACGAATTGCCTGCGTGGTGAATGTGGGTGATCTCCAGGTCAGGATACTTTTTTTGCACCAGAGCCCGATAGGTCGTGCCCGCCTCGTCGAGAGGATAGTCAGCGATGGCGGCGAAGGAGGGCTGCAGCTCCGCCAATCCTTCCAGCGTGGTCTGTGGCCGAGGGAACTCTTCCTTGTCGAGGGCCAGTGTGCCGTCGCTGGAGTACACGGGTACCAACGATTGGTTAAAGTAGCCCTGTTCGATGGCGTTCGCTGCGCGTTGCTGGGATGCGAGTGCGAGTGCGTCTACCGCTTCCCGGTCTATGCCCTCGAGTGTGGCAATGGCATCCGCGCAAACCCCCTGATGAGGCTGTGGATGCAGTTCCCGTAGCACAAGGTTGCCGTTATCCAAGAAAGGGTTCATGGCCGTGCCTTCCTCGCCGTAGGTCGACATCATTTCTGCGCCGCCACCGATCACAAGGTCTTCGCTACCGGACATGATGCTCATGGCGGCAAGGTTAACGGACGTAATCCCGGAGCCACAGAAGCGGTCCAGCGTCATCCCGCTTGAGCGGATGTCGTAGCCCGCTTCCAGAGCCGCCATGCGGGCGAGGTCACCGGACTGACGGCCGCGCTGGGAACTCGTGCCAAAGATGACGTCGCCGACCTCTGCGGTATTCAGGTCATTGCGCTCAGCGATGGCTTTGAGCACAGTGGCACCCAGGTGTTGTGGGTGTTGGTCGGCAAGTGAACCCTTGCCTTTTTTGCCGATGCCTCGCGGTGTACGGCAGTGATCGATAATCCAGGCTTCTGACATGATGTTGTACCTCCTACTTGCCTTTCCAGTTTGGCGGCCGCTTTTCAGCGAACGCGGTAGCACCCTCAATGGCATCTTCGCTACCGAAGACGGGCATGACGAGATCGCCCTGCTTTTTCCACATATCCTCGCTGCTCCAATCAGCGGATTCGAGGATCACTTGCTTGCTGACGGCGACGGCCAGAGGCCCGTTGGCAACGATTTTTGCCGCCAGTTCTTTGGCCGCATCGAGCGCCGTACCTGCAGGAACGATGTGGTTGATCAAGCCCAGTTCGGCCGCTCGCTGCGCGTCGATGAAGTCTCCGGTCAATGCAAGCTCCATGGCGACCCGCGGCGGGATCTGACGTGGCAGTTTCATCAGGCCTCCCGCAGCGGCCGCGAGACCCCGTTTGGTCTCCGGTATGCCGAATTTTGCATTGTCTGCGGCCACCAGGAGGTCGCAGGAGATAGCGAGCTCCAAACCCCCAGCCAGCGCATAACCCTCGATGGCGCCAATCAGCGGTTTGCGCGGGCCCTGCTCCGTCAAACCGGCAAACCCGCGGCCGTCGATCTGTGGTGTTTCGCCGGTGACAAAGGCTTTAAGGTCCATGCCGGAGCAGAACGTGCCTCCCGCGCCAGTAAGGATGGCTACGCGGATGTCGTCGCTGGCGTCGAGCTGGTCCATGGCCGCGACAACGCCCTCCGCCAGTGCTCGGTTGGCCGCATTCTTAGCCTCCGGCCGGTTTAAGGTGACGGTCATGATGCCGTCCGCTACGTCTACGAGAACTTCGTCACTCATTGTCAGTTTCCTTTGTTGTGAAGCGATGTGTGATTTGCCGACTGTGGCCGGCGTTCGGTTAGTCGGTCAGCATCATGGCCAGGCTTGCAAGCCCCTTGACGCCCTCTGCACTCGAGTGTGCGTCAGAGCTGGACGCGGTGCCAATCTGGGCGCGCTTGACGATGCCCTGTATGATGGCGGCCAGTCGGAACAGCGAAAACACCAGGTAAAAATTCCAGTTGGCGATGCCATCGCGACCCGTGCGCTCACAGTATTGGGCGATGTACTCTTCGTCACTGGGTATACCGTAGTCAGCGCGATTTATGCCGGCCAAACCCATAATGCGTCCGTCTCGTGGCAGCATCCATGCCATGCATTGATTGGCGAGGTCCGCCAGTGGATGACCCAGTGTCGATAGCTCCCAATCCAGCAGTGCGATGACCTCGGGCCTCTCGGGGTGGAACATCATGTTATCGAGTCGATAGTCTCCGTGTACCAGGCTGACGGTACCGTCATCCTCAGGCATGCGTGCCTCCAGCCAGGTCATCAGGGCTTCCATGTCAGCGATGGTTTCCGTTTCCGACGCCCGGTACTGCTTGGACCAGCGACTCAGCTGACGTTCAAAATAGTTGCCCGGTTTGCCATAGTCTGCGAGACCGACCGACTCGACGTTGACATTGTGCAGTGCGGCCAGTGTCTGGTTCATGGCATCGTAGTAGGCCGCCCTGGCGGTGTTGTCCGCCGCCTCAGGTAGAAGTGGATCCCACAGAATGCGGCCCTCTTTGTACTCCATGATGTAAAACATGGAGCCGATGACGGCATCGTCCTCGCAGAGCACAAAAGTGCGCGGTACGGGCACATCGGTCTCTGCCAAAGCACTGATGACCCGATACTCGCGGTCTACCGCGTGCGCGGACTTGAGCAGTTCGCCGGGCGGTTTACGGCGCAGGACATAACTCACTGCGCCCGCGCTCAGCTTGAACGTCGGGTTGGATTGACCCCCGGGGAATTTCTCGGCGCTGAGAGGGCCCTCGAATCCCGGTAGATGCTGTTGCAGATAGTGCCCGAGAGCGTCGGTGTCGAGCGTCTGGGTGTTCATGGTTGCGAGGGTCCTGGCACTGTGCGAAAAAACCGTGCCAAAGTCTGTGCCGAGGCCGCAGCGCTAACAATGACACCTCGCAACAAATAAATGTGCGGGAACTGACACTCGTTGGGCAGCACGATTGAGTCCGGTCAAGGCGAACGGTATGCTGGCCGCCAGCTGCACGGAGAGCTGCAGCTGATCCAAGCAGGGTAGCGGTGACGCGACGGGGGCAGTGCGAATGGGGGTGGTACCGATCGAGGAGGGGCGGCGTGAAGAGGTATTGATGCATACCGAGCTGTACATCCAAATCGCTGAAGGCCACTTCGGCCAGGTGTTTGAGCGAATACCTGTGCTGTTCGACCTGTCGGGTCGCTCTGCCGGCATGTTCAGGGTGCACGGCCGACAGCGAGCTATTCGGTACAACCCATGGATCTTTGCGAAGTACTACCGAGAAAATCTGGAGAGTACGGTGCCACACGAGGTGGCCCATTACATTGTGCACGAGATGTTCCCGCAACGGGGTATCAAACCTCACGGCCCCGAATGGCGTGAACTGATGGGGCACTTTGAAGCGGATCCGGGGGTGACTTTTGACCTGGACCTAAGCGGTGTGCCACAGCGCCGCCAACGCAGCCACCCTTACCGCTGCGGGTGTCGGGTGCACCTGCTATCCACGACGCGGCACAACCGGGTGCAGCGAGGTACTGGAGAGTACCAATGCACACGGTGCGGGGGCCCCTTAGTGCACGACCCTGAGGCCGTCCCCGGTGATTCAGTCGACGCTTAACTCCACGCCGCTGAACAGGTTGCTCTCTGCGTCTAGCGTGCCCTGGGCGATAACCGCCCTGTCGGCTGCCAGGCCAGCATTGGTCACCAAATAGGTTTTTACGGCGATTGCGCGGTCCTCGGCCAGTTGGAGCAGTTGCGAATCGCTGACCGCGATGTTAGCGGCAAGCGCCTTATACTGCTCTGCCGCGGTCAGATTTTCGTCGCTAGCGGTCTCTGTCAGTCGTTGGTAACGCCGAGTCACAGCTTTTTCCCAATCCGCTGTCTTTTCGTCCAGGGCTTCCGGCGGCAGGCCATCCTCCAGCAGTTGGGCGCGGACGGTATCCCGCTGTATACGATCACGGTCTGCTTCCGCTTTCAGGCGGCCCGTCAATTGCAGAGTGATTCTGGGACGCTCACTCAGTGCGCCCGATAGTTGCGATAGCTTGTCCTGGCCTGACGCGTCCAGCTCTGCAGAGCCAGCTGGGAACGTAATGCGCTGCAGGTCTTCCTCGCTACCCACCAGATTGGCAAGGATGCTGAAGGGTGCGGTGACGATTTTGGTGATGGTGTTGACCAATGCGCTCCCAATGACACCGCCCAGGCTGAAAGAGGGGTCTTCCAGATCGCCGGACACCGGCACGGCCAGATCGATCACCCCGTTGGCATCCGTCATAATGGACAAGGCGAGTTCCAGCGGCAGGTCAACGGCCTCTTCGCTGTCTATTTTTTCCCCGAGCTTGAGCTGGTCCAGACGCAGGGCGTTGTTGCCCTGGAGTTTGGAATCCTGCAATGCATATTGGAGCTCAAGGTTCATCAGCCCTTGGTCTATCGCGTAGCCCGCATAATTGGCGGAGTACGGGCTGAACAGTGCCATGTCGACACCCTCGAAGTTTAACGTCAGATCCAGCGCGAGATCCTCGGGAGCCGGAGAAAAAGTGCCAGCGAGCGTCACGGGCGCATAGCCATCGACCGTTCCCCTCAGGTCGACTTCTGCAGCCTTGGCTGGATCGCTGCTGATCCCAACGATCTCGCCGTTCAGGTCGCCGATGACGGTGCGAAAGTTGATCGGGAGGGATTGGTCCATGAAATCCACATTGCTTTCTGTGATGCTGATGCGGGGCGCTTCAAAGGTCCATGGTTGCGAGGCTGGTTGCGCTACATCTTGCGCATCCGCTGTGGATTCTGTGGCGTCTGCAGGTGCGGCGGGCTCATTGGGGTCTCCCGCGAGAACGTCAGCGGCATTGATCGTGCCATCCTCCGCGATGTGAATCCGACCCTCGAAATTCACAATGGAGAACGTATCTAGCACCGCATGTTGCTCGTTGAAATCCACACTCAGGCCTGCTGCACTAACGTTTTTCCAGCTGGTAAAGGAGTCCTCGTCACCGTGCCGCACGCTTGCAAAGCCTTCGATGGAGGCATTGAGCGCCAGCAGCGAGGGCGCAAACCCTGCGAGCGTGATCTCGCCATCGATATTCAATGCGCCGTCATTGATATCGGCATTCAAGACCTCGGGGAGATTTGGATTGAACCAGGGTAGTGGGAGTGACTGAAGGTCATAGCTCAGGCTGCCATCGCCCAGGGCCGGTGCCAGTTTGCCTGCCACATTGAGCAAAGCGCGCTCGTTGACTGCCAGTGCAAGGGTGAATCCGGACTCGCCTTCCAGTGGCCAACGCACGTTGTCCACTGTGATTTCCAGAGGTTGTATCTGCATGAGCGGCGGTTCAGTGAATTCCGATCGAAATCCGATGCGGCTATCCCTCAACTCGATCCGCTTGAGACTGGCGCTCCACTCGTCTGTCCCGGAGGATGGAGAGTTTGGGTCCTGCGCCGCGATCGTGCTCGCAGAATTTATCGCGCTGACGGGGGTATTGGGATCCGGTGCAGCGGCGGTGTGATCGAGCTTTGGCTCGAACAGCGTTTGCAGACTGATTTTCTCTCCCTCCTGCCAACCGTCGACCTGCAAACCACCGATAGTAAGGCTGTCGCTAACGACCGTTTGTTGCGTGCTATCCACCCCAATACCACTGAGCTCTAGCGCTGCGAGTTGCACGCGCGTATCCGGAAGCGACTCTTCGTTTCTCGGCACGATACTCACGCTGGATAGGCCGAAACGTCCGTTTTCGACAGCGTATTGCAGCTCATCGCCCCAGTTGACGCGGTAATCGCCTTGAACATTCAGCCGTCCATCGTCCATTGCCAGCACCACCCAAGGTTCGATCAGATCTGACAGAGTTATCAGGCTGACCTCCGATAGAGTGAGACTGCCGTCGCTGGTACTCAGCGGCAGGGAAACCTCCCCCGTCCATGCCAGTTTGCCACCGCCAGGGCCAAAAAACTCAACGTGGTATGGCTTGCCCTCTTCCAGTACGGTGGACAGGTCTTCGATTCGAATACTGAAGTTGTCCCAGGAATTGGCGTAGGGCTTGCTTCGCGTGAGATCTGCCAGCTGAATGTGCTTGGCGTGAAGATCCACGTCGCGCACCGTGATCCCGGGTATCTCTCCGCTGCCATCGGTTTCGTCCGTTGGTTCGGTTGAAGCATCGCTCACCAGTAAGTCCGAAAAATTGAACACGCCCTCATCGAGGTACTCAATCCGCAACACCAAATCCTTCAATTTGACAACATCCAATACCCAGCCCGGATTCCAGATGCTTTGCAGAGACAAATTAACGGACGCCTTCTTGAAGCTCGCGAAGGGTTCTCCGTCAGGCTGGTTTAGACTGGCGTTACGGATGTCCAGGCTGAGCTTGAAGGGATTGAGCAGGATCCAGTCCGTGCTGAGTTCTCGGTCGTAGTGCTGCTCGACATAGCGGTGAGGCAATATGTTGAGGATTGGGGTGATGATCAGCAGCGAGATGACCAGATAAACGCCATATACAATGGCGAGGATGCGCAGGGTTTTTTTCACAGGCTCCGATTTCCAGGGTGCGGAATCACTCAACGTAACTATAGATCATGGCGCAGAGTTTGCGCGACAGGGCTCAGTCGATGGTGCCCGCTCTGGTATGCAGCGATAGCTCACAAGCCTTTTCGGTAGGTGTACGGAGTAACGCCTGTCCAGCCTTTAAAGGCTCGAATGAAGGCGCTGGATTCTGAAAAACCGGCGCGATGTGCAATCTCCTCGATACTCAGACCCTGCTTGCCCAGAAAATGTAGAGCGGTGTCGCGGCGAACCTGATTCTTGATGTCCTTGAAGGTCGTGCCTTCGGCGGATAGGCGCCGACGGAGAGTTTGTGGATGTACTTCCAGTGTTGCAGCGACGTCGGCCAGCTCCGGCACATCCAGCAGGTGGCGGCGAATGATCTGGCGTACGCGCGACGTCCAGCTACTGGTCTCATAATCCTGGGTCAGCATGATCAAGATTGGATGACGCAAGAAATGCCTCAGGGACGATTCGGTCTGGGTGACGGGCTTGTCCAATAGCGTTCGGGACATGACCAGACGGCTGCTGTCCCGTTCGAATTCCACCGGATTGCCCAGGAACATGTAGCGGTAGTCGAGAGCCGGGGCTGCAGGGGCGTAGTGGAACTGTGCCTTCTGAATCGGTAGGTGTTCTTGAACCAGCCAGCTCGCGAACCTGTGGGTATTGAACAGTGCCATCTCGCAGGGGAATGACTCGGATATCTCGCCGATTCCCTGTTGCATGCAAATGCTCACTGACTCTTCATCTTCCTCCATCGCCTGCCAATAACTCGGTTCGAATAACTGGAAAAAGCGGCAGTAGCGCTGCAGTGCCTGACCCAGCGTTTCGCATCCGATGACGGCGTGACACATCATCGCCCAACAACCCACTGGCATGGGGCGTCGGTAATAACCCAAGGCCTCATCGTTCATGGCCTGCATAGTGCTCACCATCAGATCCGCGTAGCGTTCAATCGACAGTCTGGCATTCTCTTCTTGCAGCAGTCGCGGGGAAATTCGATTGCGCCGTAGCAGACTCACAGCATCGAGTCCGCCGGCAACCGCGTTGCGCAGCATACCCTTTGCGAAGTAGACGGAGATGGATAGATCGCGTGCCATGGCGTCAGGCGGATTTTGATGAGGTCGTCAGGCGTATACGTTTGTTCTCCACAGAAGCAACCCGGTTTGTGCCGCCTCGCTTGGCGAGGTACATGGCGCGATCAGCCTCCTGGGACAGCTGATCCAGGACAACTTCTCCCGCCGCGCTTGCCACACCGAGGCTGACCGTAACAGGCACCCGTTGTTGATCAAACACCATTATGCGTTCCGCGACCGCAGTGCGAATGCGCTCTGCAAGTATCTTTGCAGATTCGAGGTCGGTATTGGGGAGTATCAATAGGTACTCCTCACCACCGGTTCGAGCAACGACATCACTTGCGCGGCTCATTTGAGTAAGACATTCGGCTACCCGACGAATGACCTGGTCGCCGATCTCGTGGCCGAAGTTATCGTTGATCTCTTTGAAGCGATCGATGTCTACCATGATGGCTGCCGTTTGTGTTTGCTGTCTTGCAGCCTGCGCCAGTGTCACCTGCAGAGCCGTCTCCAACCCGCGACGATTAAGTAGACGGGTTAGCGGATCCTCCGTCGCCAGCTGGGACAGATGCCCTTGATACTCAATCAGCACGCTGGCGAGAAAACCCGTTGCTACCAGCACATACGCGGCGCTGTGGCTTGCGAAGCCAATGCTCTGAGCGGCTTCCGTGTCTCCTGTTACGAGCGCCTGATACAAAGCGAAAGGCACGCCGATCACCATGACCAGACAAGCCGCGGTACTGATGGCGTCTCCCACGTTCGATCTCTGCCAGGCACGCAATATGCAATTCGCACCGACTGCTGCGAAGAACACACCCGATATGGCGTTTTGGATAATGAACATGTGCTCCGCGCTGACGAAAAAGACGCTCAAGCAGGCCGCAAGACAGACGAGTCCGAACAACACCAGCCCCCAATGAGTGCCCGCTCGCTGACCGCTGGCAATGAACAGAATGTAGCTGTTGACGACGGCAGCCACAGAGGGCACGTCCACCGGCATGGGTATATCTGCTACCTGTTTGAGTGCAAAGGCGATCCAACCCAGCAGAGCGGCCATAAAGTACACAGTGTAAAAGCCCAAGCCAGCCGGCGGATTGCTGGAGTCGCTGAGTACATAGACCACGAGCATGAAGGCGCAGGTCAGCATGAAAATCAGCCCGACGTAAATCAGCGGCCAGCTGTCGGAGTAAATATGCTCCATATCACTTCCTGTGGGTGTGCTTCGAGACCGCCTGGAGGCGCTGTCCCGCCCTGTAATCTCCAGTCAATTTATTTGTCGGGGCCGGTCATTGTTGGCCCGTGGAGCGATTCCCATACTGTGGGCCGCTCGTAACCCGCCATCGGGAGGTCCCCCATGCTGCAACGTGAATTCACCGAGGAGCAGCAAATGTTCCGCGACGCCTACCGCAAGTTTCTGGCAGCGGAGATTGTGCCACATATGGAGGACTGGCGTGAGGCCGGTATTGTTGACCGCTACGCTTTTCAGAAGGCGGGAGAGCAGGGTTTCTTGATGATTTGGCCCGATGAGCAGTACGGCGGTATGGGTGACAGCGATTTTCGCTTCGAGCAGATTATCATCGAAGAAACCAACTACGCTCGCTGCGGTGACTGGTTCAATACCCTACACAGCCGCCTGGTGGGTCCTTACCTGACGCGGTTTGGCAGCGAAGAGCAGTGCGCCCGCTTTTTGCCCCGCTGTGCGTCTGGTGAGCTAATTCTGGCGATCGCGATGACGGAGCCTGACGCAGGCAGTGACCTGGCGGGTATGCGCGCCACGGCCGTTGAGCGTGATGATCACTGGGTGCTGAACGGCTCCAAGACCTTCATCTCCAACGGCATCAATGCCGATGTGGTGCTGGTGGCTGCCAAAACCGATCCTGATAATAATCCACACCACATGACTTTGTTCATTGTCGAGCGCGGCATGGAGGGCTTTGAGCGCGGTCGCAATCTGAAAAAAATGGGTATGAAGGCTCAGGATACGGCCGAGCTGTTCTTTGATGATGTCAAAGTGCCCAAGGCGAACATACTGGGAGAGCCAGGCAAAGGTTTCATCTACCTGATGGAAGGCTTGGCGGAAGAGCGTCTGCTGGGCGCTGTGGGGTATCTGGCTGCTGCTCAGCTATCCTGGGATCTTACCCGGGACTACGTCGTGGAGCGCAGAGCATTTGGTAAACCGGTCGCCGCTTTTCAAAACACTCAGTTCAAGATGGCCGAGATGCGAACGCAGCTTGATATCGCCCAAATCTACGTGGACCAGCAAGTGCGAGCGTTCAACGCGGGAGAGTTGACCGCTGTCGATGCAGCAAAAAGCAAACTGCATTGCAGCGAGCTACAGATAGAGGTCGCCGAGCTCGGTGTGCAAATGCATGGTGGTCACGGTTACATGGATGAGTACCCCATCAGCAGGCAGTACACGGATGCCAAAATCTCCACCATCTATGCCGGAAGCTCCGAAGTCATGAAGATCATCATCAGTCGCGACTGTCTGGCACAGGAATACACCCCTTTCAATACACGTAATTTCTAAGCAACCAAACGGGAGAATCGAAATGGATCTGAAAGACAAAGTAGCGGTAGTCACCGGAGGTGCGTCTGGCCTGGGTCGGGCCACGGTCAAGCGTTTCGTCGCCAATGGTGCCAAGTGTGCCATCTTCGACATGAACGAGGAAAAGGGTGGAGCGCTTCTGGAAGAGCTGGGTGACAGTGTTATTTTCTGCAACGTCAACGTCACCAGCGAAGAGTCCGTCCAGGCGGGGATCGCAGCCACCATGGAGGCGTTTGGCGCTATCCACATATGCGCCAACTTTGCCGGAACGGGTAACGCAGCCAGGACGATGGGCAAGAACGGTCCGTTCCCCCTAGACCAGTTCAATCTGATCATTCAGATCAATCTGGTGGGTACCTTCAACGTGTTGCGACTGTGCGCGGAAAAGATGGCCGATAACGATCATCTCAACGATGACGGTGGCCGCGGCGTGATCATCAATACGGCCTCCATTGCGGCCTATGAAGGGCAGATTGGCCAGGCGGCCTACTCGGCATCCAAGGGCGGCGTCGTTGGCATGACCCTGCCGATTGCTCGAGATCTGGCGGTTCTTGGTATCCGGGTGAATACGATTGTACCCGGCCTCATAGCAACGCCTTTGATGATGGGTGGTGCCGAGGAAATGACGCCAGAGATTGCGGAATTCCTGCAACCACTGGCCAGTCAGGTCCTGTATCCCAAGCGTTTGGGCAAGGCCGATGAGATTGCGCAGCTGGCGCAGCAAATCGTCGAGAACGACTACATCAATGGCGAGTGCATCAGGATGGACGGCGGTATCCGCATGCAGCCTAAGTAGCGGACGACGTTCGTACCTCAGAACGAGCGGTCGATGAGACCGGGTAGCGTTGGCCATGGCAGGACATCGTTCAGGTCTAATGCACGTTTTTCGTCGCCTGTGCTGGCAAGTTTGTACTTATTCAGCAGGTGCTGCCCTCAGGAGCCGTTGCAGTAAGAATCTGGCAGACAAGTAACGCGGGAGGACAAAAATGGGGCCTTTAAACGGTTATACGGTGGTCGAATTGGCAGGCATCGGACCGGCGCCCATGGGCGGCATGGTGCTCGCAGACATGGGTGCAGAAGTCATTCGGATCGATCGCGCCGCAGGTGTCGGAGCTATGCACATGAAAGATGTGAGCTCTCGCGGTAAAAAATCCGTCGCACTGAATCTCAAAGATCCAGCCGGTGTGGAAACGCTGTTGCGCATGGTGGAGAACGCGGATGTTTTGCTTGATCCGATGCGTCCCGGCGTCTGCGAAAAGCTGGGCATAGGCCCGGAGGTGTGCCACGCACGTAATCCCAAGCTGGTCTACGCTCGCATGACAGGGTGGGGCCAGGAAGGGCCCCTAGCGCACGCGGCCGGTCACGACATCAACTACATTTCCATCACGGGCGCGTTGTACGCCATGGGTCGTAAGGGCCAGAAGCCGGTCCCGCCGTTGAATCTGGTTGGCGATTTCGGTGGCGGCGGAATGCTGCTGGTCAACGGTGTGTTGGCAGCTTTGCTGGAAACGGCGAACTCAGGCAAAGGCCAAGTTATTGATGTGGCGATGGTGGACGGTGCGGCACAGCTTATGTGGATGTTCTACGGATTTCAGGCGATGGGTTTGTGGGATGAAACGCAGCGTGAATCGAATATGCTGGATGGCGGTGCTCACTTTTACGATACCTACGAGTGTGCTGACGGCGAGTTCGTCTCTATCGGCTCAATAGAGCCGCAGTTCTATGCGCTCTTGAAAGAAAAGGCAGGACTTTCTGAGGAGCAGTTTGGCGACCAGAACAACCCTGCAGTTTGGCCAGAGTTGAAGGAGAAACTGACGGCAGTGTTTCTCGAGAAGACACAGGCTGAGTGGTGCAAGCTGATGGAGGGTACCGATGTTTGCTTTGCCCCGGTTTTGAATTTCATGGAGGCACCCAAACATCCGGCCAATGTGGCTCGAGATACTTTCATAGAAGTTGATGGTATGGTGCAGCCCGCCCCGGCGCCGCGTTTCAGTCGAACGCCCTCGACCGTGCGCCACGGTGGCCACGACGCCGGCCAGGATACCCTCGAGGTGTTGTCGGAGATGGGTTTTGGAGAGCAGGAACTGGCGGCTCTGAAGGCGTCCGGCGCGATCAGCTGAACGGAGAGAAAGCTTATGAGTGAATACGAGTCGGTGAAAATCGAGCGGCGCGGTGCGGTCGCAGTCGTCAGTCTGAACCGTCCTGACAATTTGAACGCATTCAATGCCGCCATGCGACGCGACCTGCTGCTGGCAGTTCGGGAGGTTAATGATGACGACAGCGTTCGGGTTGTGGTGTTGACGGGTGAAGGTCGTGCGTTTAGCGCTGGGGCGGATCTGGCCGAAATGCCGAGTGGGCAGAATTTTCGTGTAGAGGATCAGCTCAACGGTGAGTACAAACCCAGTCTGATGGAAATCTATGAGGCGCCCAAACCCTGGATCAGTGCGGTTAACGGTGCCTGCGCGGGTATCGGTAGCGCCTTCGGGATGGTTTGTGACCTCACCGTGATGGCAGAAGACGCCTACATCTATCAGGCGTTTGCTGCTATTTCGTTGGTGCCAGATGGCGGCGCGACCTGGCATTTGGTGCGAACACTGGGCCGGAAGAGGGCCTTTGAGGTGATCGCGACGGGAGAAAAGATCAGTGCAGCGAAGTGTCTTGACTGGGCTCTGTGCAACCGCGTCGTTGCTCCGGAGCGGTTGCTGGACGATACGCTCGACTGGGCAGAGGAAATTGCCGGAAAGGCCCCTTTGTCGCTGCGCTATGCTAAACAGGCCTTGCAGGGCGCTATCGAAAATGATGTGTCGGATACGATCAGCTATGAAGCAAAGCTGCAACACATCTGCTCCACGAGCGATGATGCGGTGGAGGGTGTTGCGGCCTTCATGCAGAAGCGTGCGCCCAACTGGCTGGGTCGGTAGGGCGCACAGCGCAGGAGGGACTTACCGTGTCGGAACCGGAACTGTTACAGCAACACGAGGATGACTATGTGATCCTCACTCTCAACCGCCCAGCCTCGCGCAATGCGCTGTCTCCCCAGCTTCTGGGCGATCTTTGCTCCGCCTTCAGGCAGTTGCAAGAGGACACGTCCGTAAGGGCGGTCATCCTCACCGGTGCCGGCAGCGCCTTCTGCGCCGGACTGGACCTCAAAGCGATGAGCGAAAGCGAAGAAGGTCTTAACGTGTATCGCATTCACGGCGAACACGACATCGTGGCAGCGATGGAGGCGTTCGATCGGCCAATCATCGTGGGCGTGAACGGTGTGGCAGCGACTGGGGGATTTGAACTGGCTTTGTTGGGCGACGTTTTGCTGGCGGCCCCAGAGGCGCGCTTTGCGGATACCCACGCCAGGGTTGGATTGGCCCCCGGTTGGGGTTTGTCGCAGAAGCTCGCTCGTATCATCGGACCAAGCCGTGCCCGAGAGGCTCACTTTACCGGTAATTTTATCTCTGCCGAGCAAGCCGCCGAGTGGGGACTTGTCAGCCGTGTTGCCCCAGCGGACGGACTGCTGGATGACTGTCGTCAAATTGCTCGCGATGTGGCGTCTTGTGTACCTGAGACCGTGCGGGTCTACAAGCAGATGGTCAATGATGGTCTGGGTATGGACCTCGCGGCCGGTCTGGTCATGGAGCGTAGCGTCATGGGGCCTGTCAACAGGCGGGTATCCGGCGATGCGATCGGTGCGCGTAGGCAGGGCGTGCAGCGGCGGGGTAAGGATCAGTCGGCATAATCCGGACCCCGATTGCGCTATAGTGGGCAGTCCCTTACTAGCCGGAGAGTTTGATGCACGATGACCTTAGGCCGGAGTTACAGGCCGTGCTCGATCGCGCGGACCGCACTCTGGACAAGGCCAGATCAGAAGCCAGAGAAAAGCGCCATGCAAAAGGTTATCGTACGGCGAGAGAGAATCTGGCTGACCTGGTGGATGAGGGTTCTTTTCAGGAGTACGGTCAGTTTGCGGTAGCGGCTCAGCGTAGTCGGCGTGATTATGAGGACTTGCAGCGGGCAACCTCGGCAGATGGCATTATCACTGGAACCTGTACGATTAATGCCCACTGCGTGCATCATAATCGGGCCGCCGCAGCGGTGATCGTAAATGATTATGCGGTGCTTGCGGGAACCCAGGGTTTCTTCCACCATAAGAAGCTGGATCGCATTTGTGAGCTTGCGACGGAGCATCGCCTGCCCGTGATTATGTACACCGAGGGTGGTGGTGGGCGGCCTGGTGATACCGACGTCGCGACGCAAATCGCAGGGCTCAACATCAAGTCTTTCAGCGCCTGGGCGGGACTGGCTGGACGGGTTCCCCGTATCGCGGTGAACAACGGCTACTGCTTCGCTGGCAATGCTGCCCTGTTCGGTTGTGCAGA
Source organism: Pseudomonadota bacterium (assembly GCA_039190425.1). GTDB lineage: Bacteria > Pseudomonadota > Gammaproteobacteria > Pseudomonadales > Halieaceae > Marimicrobium. The sequence continues at coordinate 141,360 of JBCCYE010000005.1, forward strand.
TTTCAATATAGCGACTCGCAGTTCCTGGATTGGCATGGCCGGCCCCGCGATGATTGAGGGTGGCGGGATGGGTAAGCACGCTCCCACGGATATCGGTCCAATCAGCGTCCAGGAAAAAAACGGTGTCGTGGATATCGTCGCCGATGACGAAGCGCATGCGACGCAAATCGCGAAACAACTGCTGTCCTATTTTCAGGGTTCGATTGACGACTGGGATGCGCAGCCGCAAGACAGATTGCGCGATGCCATTCCTCAGGACAGGCGCTGGGGATACCCCGTGCGCCGCATCATCGAAACCATCGCTGATCAGGGCTCTTTCCTGGAGCTGCAACGGATTTACGGGCGCAGCGTCATTACCGGTTTCATCCGGCTCGAGGGTAGGCCGTTGGCGTTGCTTGCCAACGACTGCCAGCAGTTGGGTGGTGCGGTAGATGCCCAGGCAGCCGAGAAAGCTGCGCGTTTCCTGGGCATATGCAACGCGTTTGGTCTGCCGGTTCTGTCGCTTACCGATACGCCCGGCTTTATGGTCGGCCCCGGCAGTGAAGCGCAGGGTGCCGTGCGGCGGATGTCAACACTGTTCACTGCAGGGGCCCAGCTAGAGGTGCCGGTGGTGGCGATTTTTCTGCGCAAGGGCTACGGTCTGGGTGCGATGGCAATGACGGGCGGCAGTTTCGTCAGCCCTGTCTTTGCAGCTGCGTGGCCAACCGGAGAGTTTGGCGGCATGGGTTTGGAGGGCGCTGTGCGACTGGGTTATCGCAAGGAGCTGGAGGCAGAGCCAGATCCCGCCGCACGCGAAGCACTGTTTCAACAATTGGTCGCCCATATGTACGAGATCGGCAAAGCCTCAGAGGCCGCCGCCTTTTTGGAGATCGACGCGGTCATCGATCCAAAGGAGACCAGGACCGTTGTGTTGCGCGCCCTAAGGGCTGCGGGTCAGTGATGATGGCGGGCGGGACGGTCTATGCTTTGTACCCAAAAGTAGTCGTGCAGGCGGCTGCGGTATTGGGCGTCGATCGCGAGGCCCTGTTGCGCGATGCCGGCATGAGTGAGGCGCTGCTGAGCAACCCTTCGGAGCGGTTTCCGCTATCGAGTTACCTGCATCTGTATCGCATGGCTCATGAGCGCAGCGGCAGCGCGGATTTTGGTCTGACGGTTGGCCACATTGTGTTTTTCAGCAGTCTAAATCTACACCTGTACATGACGACAATCTGCCGCAATCTGAAGGAATACTTCAACGTCATACCAAGCACAATACGCTTGCGTGGAGACACGGGCAGAGTGCTTATCCGCCCGGAAGGCGATGTCATTAGACTGGAGTGGCATCCGCAGGACGCTCAAACCGGTAACTGGCGCCCACTGATCGATGAGATGCTCAAATCCTCGGTGGAGATTGTCAACGCTATCAGCGCCTTGCCGGTGCCCGTTCTGGCGGCGGAATTTGCCTACCTGCTGCCCGACGATACGCGCGCACTGAAGAGGGCCTTCGGCAATCAGCTGAAGTTCGGGTGTAAGGTCAGTTGTTTGCATTTCGCCCGAGAAGCACTGCGCTATCCGCTGATCGACGGTGGGTTTGAGCTGGGGGCCGATTTTTTCAGCGGACCTAAATCCGTTTTCTTGCGCGCGGAAGATGGCGACCCTTTCCTGCGCGATACACACGCGGCCATCCGTCGAGCACTGCCGAGTGGCGCACTTACCATCGATTCCCTCGCCTGCGATATGGGCATTTCCCGCAGGACACTGCAACGCAGGCTGAACGCGCAGGGAGCGAGCTTCAAACAAATTCTGCAAGCCGTCCGGGAGGAGCAGTCGCGACGCTACCTGGACGATCCGCGTCTGGCCATCACTGAAATCGCGCTGTTGCTTGGGTATTCCGATCAGGCGTCGTTTTCCAACGCGTTCAAAATGTGGTGTGGGTGTGCGCCGAGTGAATACCGACAGCGGGCTGCCGGTGCCAACGAACAATTTCATTGAGGAGCGGTGTATGAAAAATCTGTTTGATCTCTCTGGCAAGGTCGCGGTGGTCACTGGCGGCTCCAGGGGTATAGGCGCAATGATTGCACAGGGCTTTGTCGAGAATGGCGTGAAGACATTTATCACTGCCCGGAAAGAAGCAGAACTGCGGGAAACAGAGAAAACGCTTGCAGCGTTAGGGGACTGCATCGCGATCCCTTCTGATTTGTCCAGTATGGAAGGTATAGAGGCTTTTTCGGCTGCGGTTTCGTCCGAGACTGACTGTTTGGACATACTGGTCAATAATGCCGGCGCTACCTGGGGCGCTGATATCGATGAGTTCCCAGAGAGCGGCTGGGACAAGACCATGGATCTGAATGTGAAGAGCATGTTTTTTCTGACGCAAAGATTTCTCCCGCTACTGCGCGCCGCTGGCAGTGATGTTGATCCCGCCCGCGTGATCAATATCGGTTCAATCAACGGCATTACCCATCCCCACATGACCAACTATGCCTATTCGGCGAGCAAGGCGGCGGTTCACCAGCTGACTCGACACCTGGGCGCAGACCTTGCGCCGCAGGGTATCAACGTCAACGGGATAGCCCCTGGTTTTTTCCCCAGTAAAATGACCGCCCATCTATTGGCCCATGAAGAGGCGGTTGCGGCGACCTTTCCCCGTCGTCGGCTGGGTGATGCGGAAGACGCTGCGGGCACCGCTATTTATCTTAGCGCGAGGGCCTCGGCCTGGATGACCGGTCAGATGTTAGTGCTCGATGGCGGATCTGTTGCTAACGCTGGATGAAACCGCTCGGTTGATCGGTGGCGTTCGGCTCGGAATCGCTTCCACTGACTACCCATCAAGGCCTCTGATGCACTACAGTGATGTTCTGGTATTGGCAGGAAACCCCGCGTGACAGACAGCGCTAAAGAACCGCTCGATGGCGAACCTCCCAAGGGCCTGTATTTATTGCACGATTCGGGCCTGTCTCCCGAGCAGGTCGAGGAGCTACAGCAGTACGCCTTGTTTGAGCTTGTCCCTTGGCCTCAGCGAGAGCGCCCGGAGGTCGGTGCCCGGGTGCTGGTGTACCTGAGCGATGAGCGCATCCGTGACTTGGCCAACCTGGCCATCGAGCGGAATTGGGAGCTGGGAGTCTTGCCGCACGAAGGTGCGCAGCATGCCATGGCGGCGCTGGGTGTGCGCGGACGACGGGTTGATATCTTTCAGCATTACTTGACGTCGTCCCTTATTGAAGCGGACGTGCTGTTTTGCAACGACGAAGCCGTATTCTCTTCCGTGGTAATCGGCCAGGTCCTGGCGCTGAGGCCCGGCGACATCAATCGGCCGCAAAAAAGTTGGAACGTATTTACTGGCGCACTGCGTGGACTGGGCAAGCTGCGCCTGAAATCCTATACGTTGATCACGGGTAAGGCCAAAAAGGTATCGATTGCCGCCCTGGGCATGGTCGCGCTTGCACAGACACAAAGCAAACTGCTGGATCGCGCATTCTCTGATGAGCTGGGGATCGCCGACGGACGCATATCGCTTCTGGCTCTCGCGCCGCGCAGTATCACCGGGTATCTTTACTTTCTGCTCAGGCTTTTGTGGCCGGGCAGGTTTCACCTGGGGCAGCTGCCCAACTCTCTCAGCCTGCTGCAAACAGACCAACTGCACATCAGTGCTCCCGAGGGCACTGAGTATCTGCTGGACGGAAAACCAGTGTACGCGTCGGAACTAGAGCTAGCGGTCAAGCCGCGATGTTTGCAGGTATTGGCGGGTCCATCGCTCAATTTGCGCAAGGTAGAAAAGAAAAATACCGACAAGGAAACGGTGCGTCTGAATCATATACCGGAAGGCGATATAGCGGCATCTATGGTTGGCGTTCCTCTGCCCATGTTCAGTCACGCCTCAGAGGAAGAGTACCGGGATCTGTTCATCGCACTGCGCGATGCTGCCCGGCCGAGTTCGTCATTTCAGGTCCTGATGGTGTTGAGTGTGCTATTGGCGCTTACGGGTCTGTACGCCAATTCTGCTCCGGTAATTATTGGTGCAATGATACTAGCACCTCTGATGGCGCCGATTGTATCTCTGGCGATGGGCCTGGCACGCACTGATGCCAGTTTGATTCGGTCGTCCATGCACACCCTGGGAATTGGCCTGGCCTGGGGGTTCGCCTGGGCAATTCTTGTCGCCTGGGCGATGCCTCTGGAAGTGCCCACCACCGAAATGAAAGCCCGTATGTCGCCCACGCTGCTGGATCTCCTGATTGCGGTTGTTTCAGGGGTCGCGGGCGCCTATGCGAACGCGAAAGACGAAATAGCCAAAAGCCTAGCGGGCGTCGCAATCGCCGTTGCCCTGGTGCCTCCCCTGAGCGTCGCCGGGATTGGTTTGGGTTGGGGAGACTGGCATATGGCGTGGGGCGCGTTCCTGCTGCTCATCACCAACCTGGTGGGTATTGCGTTGGCGGCCAGTGCTACCTTCCTCGTGTTGGGTTTCGCGCCGTTTCATCGTGCCCGGGCCGGAATGGGTGTAACCCTCATGATCATGCTGGTCATCGCGGCGCCCTTGTCGCTGTCTTTCTCGCACCTCGTAACGAAAGACAAACTGCGTCGCGAAGTGCCGCGCGTCTTGGAGGTCGATCAGCTTAGTGTGCAGCTTAGTCAGGTAAGGGTTAATCTCACAGATCCTCCTTTGGTCAGAGCGGTATTGAGTGCTCACGAGCCTCTCACCATAAGCCAGATTGACGCGCTGAAAACTCAGATCAGTCAGGTCGTGGGTCGTAAGATAGAGCTTGAAGTTGAGCCGCGGATTCGGCGCTAACGCTATGTCCCAATCAGCTGATGCCTCAACCGCGGCCCGACTCTATCAGATCCTGAATGACGATATCATCTGCATCGATGCAGAGTATGTAGAGCCTGGGCTCGCGTGCTTGTATCTGTTGGGCAGTGGTGGTGAGTACGCAGTGATTGAAACCGGCACCGCCAATAGCGTGCCGGGTGTGTTGCGCGTGCTGCGCGAGCGAAGTGTGGACCCGGCTGCGGTACGCTACGTGATCCCAACGCATGTTCACCTGGATCACGCCGGCGGTGCTGGCGCGATGATGGCGCTGTTCGAGAATGCCGAGCTGCTCGTGCATCCGAGAGGTGCCCGACACATGGTCGACCCCGAACGGCTCGTGAAAGCGTCTATGGCGGTCTATGGCGAGGCGCTATTCCGTCAGCTGTACGGGGAGATTACACCTGTACCGGCGAGCAGGGTTCGCGAGATGAGGGATGGAGAACACGTTACGCTTGGGCAGAGGCGCTTACTGTTTCGACACACGGAGGGCCACGCGCGGCATCACTTTTGCGTCTGGGATGAACAGAGCAAAGGTTGGTTCAGCGGTGACATGTTTGGCATCAGCTACCAGTGGTGTCGCTTCGACGGAGGCGATTTCATGCTGCCGTCTACATCGCCTACGCAGTTTGATCCGGTCGCCTTTGAACGCTCGCTTGCACTTCTGGCTGTAACGCGACCTGAATGGATGTATCTGACGCACTATGGGGCGGTAGCCTTCAGTGAGCGTAAGTGTGACCAGTTGCTCGTGCAGGTGCGCCAATATGTCGAGGTGGCCGATCGGGTTCCAAGGGAACGTCTGCAGGAGGAGCTTACCCAATTGACCTTGGAAATGTTGCGTGAGTATGTCCCTGCCGAAAGCGTGCAGGAGTGTACCGCTAAAATCCAATTTGATATGCAGCTCAACGCACAGGGTGTGGCTGACTGGCTCAGCAGGCGCGACGCCTGATGTGTCTGCCAGCGGAAGGTCAGTAATGCGAAGGCTTTTGCTAACCATGGCGTTGCTCCTGGTGGTCCCCCTGTGTGCGCTGTGGTGGCTGCAGGACGTCCCCCCGTGGCATGCGGCAGATGCCCTGGAGGTTCCGGCCGGCCTGGGTGCCAAGCTGGCGTGTTCAGGTCACTACCTGTCCGGTTTTGATCGAGCCCAGAATCTGCTGGACCTCGCCTCCTACTCAAGTGTCAATCGGCTACTGGTGATCGATGCGACGGCAGCACCAGGCCGGCGCGCGGGGCTCCCGCTGGGGCCAACAAAGGAAGCCCGATACCATCCCGGTCTTGGCTGTAGCCTGGTGTACCCCGATGGATTGGACCTGTACACGCTTAAGGTTCCGGAAGTGTCAAACCCGGGCGCAGAACCCTGGCCAATGGGGTTAGCGGCACCGCATCGTGATCCGAAACTGGAGCAGCTGTTGCGGGACCGATTGGAGACTGACAATAGGCAAGGTCTCAATACGCGGGCTTTGCTGCTAGTTGTGGATGGACAGCTGCGGGCCGAAGCCTATGCGCAGGGCATTGGAGAGCGCACACCCCTGCTTGGTTGGTCGATGGCGAAAAGTGTGACAGCTATGTTGATCGGTCGCCTGGAGTCGCAGGGCAAACTGCAGTCTGTTGAGCGTGACTTGTTCACGTCTTGGTCCGACGATGCACGCGCACGGATCAGTGTTCAGCAACTGCTGCAAATGACCTCCGGCCTGGCGTTCGATGAAAACTACATCCCCGGAAGCGACGCCACGCGCATGTTGTTTCTTTCTCCAAGCGCGTCTGACGTCGCCATGTCGAGTCCTTTACGACATACGCCGGGCGCACAGTTTTACTATTCTTCGGGAACAACCAACCTGTTGGCGCGTTTGGTGTACGACCGACTGGGTTCATCGACACAGGCGATGATTGATTTTTTCCACCGCGAATTTGTCCAGCCGCTACGACTTGGCGGGACCACATTTGAGGTCGATGCCAGCGGTGTGTACGTCGGCAGCTCTTATTTGTACGCCCCCGCCCGGGATTGGGCGCGCTTCGGCTATCTGTTGTTGAATGGGGGTGCTATCAACGGTCAGCAAGTGCTGGAGGAAGAGTGGGTGGCTCGAGCGGTGGCACCCAACGACAGTGAAAACGATCGCCGTTACGGCTATCAACTGTGGCTTAATGGTGGCGGAGAAGAATTGCGATGGCCCTCTCTTGAACCCGACAGCTACGCTATGAAAGGGAATCGTGGCCAGGTTGTTCTGATGTTGCCTGAGGCGCGCGCCCTTATCGTAAGACTTGGCTGGAATGCGGGCCAGTACCCGATCGACGAATATTTCGGTCCCATTAGCGCAGCGCTGTGAAAAAGGCGTAGAGTACAAAATAAGGTGGCTGCATCAGGGCCCGTGCCTGAGTGACAGCACTCGACTATCTTTTACAGGATTAATCAATTTTCCCAATGCAGAGAAATTCCCTAGGCTATCCGTGAATAGGCTGCACTAACCCGAAGAGAGGATATAAAAATGACCGTAGTTTCCCGAGTGCCGGATGTGACGTTTAAAACGCGTGTACGCGATGAGAGCGTGCCTGGCGATAATCCATTTCGCTGGCAGGATCTGACGACTGGCGACATTTTTGCCGGCAAGCGCGTAGTGGTCTTCTCACTCCCCGGTGCTTTCACGCCGACCTGCTCATCCAATCATTTACCTCGGTACGATGAATTGTATGGAGAGTTCAAGGCACAAGGTGTCGATGAAGTGATTTGCGTTTCGGTCAACGACGCTTTCGTAATGTTTCAATGGGGCAAGCACGTCGGCAACACAAACATCTTTTTGCTGCCGGATGGCAGCGGGGAGTTCACTCGCAAGATGGGCATGTTGGTCGATAAGGCCAATCTCGGCTTTGGCATGCGTTCCTGGCGTTACTCGATGCTGGTCGATGATGGAAGTATCGAAAAGATATTCATCGAACCCGACTTTGGGGACAATTGCCCGACCGACCCGTTTGAAGTGTCCGACGCGGACACAATGATGGCTTACCTGAAAGGCACGGAATCCGGCGGTGTGGCGGCCCCGAGTGTCGCCTTCGTTGGCTGACGTCAAAAAGCGTTGGGTCATTATAGGGGTGTGGCGGCGATCAACTGCTAAGCGATCGCCGCTCGGCCAACTCGAGGCGGATTCGTTCGTGGTCTTTCCGGCTTAGCTGTATCGCCAGCGTGAACAACGACGCGATGATCGCCAGGGTGAAGGTGATGCCCATGGTGAACCCTCCCAGCAGAGTCAGTATCTGGGCCGGGACTTCTCCGGGCTCGCTGCCGGGTGAAATGCCGGCAAAGTCCACCACCAGTCCCGCGATGAAGGTGCCCATGCCCGTCGTCGCCTTGCCGATAAAGTTACTGGCGGCAAAGAAGACACCCTCCTGACGCAGTCCGGTGGCGATCTCCTGCTCGTCGAGAATATCGGCGGTCAAAGAGGCACCGATGATCTGCAAACTCACAATGCTGAAAATCGCTAAGGCAGTATTCAACCATTGCAGGGCGTAGATCATCGGGTCGCCGTTCTCTGGCAGCAGATCCAGTAGCCGCAGTGCGATGAACCAGAGTGCGTTAAACGCGACGCCAAATGCAGACGCAGATAGCAATACAGGCTTATCGTAGCGCTCTCCCAGTTTACCGAGCACAAAAAAGGCTGCGAAGGTACCAAGTGCAGTGGGCACAACAAGGCCTGCGAGCTGATCGGTAGAGAACTCCCAGAAATACGTGCCCAGGTACAGGCCAAGTGTAGTATAGACCCCAGCGGCCATCATGAAGGCAAGATTGCAGGCGATGAATAGCCGAAAGTTTCGGTTTGACAGGGCCTGACGCAGATCGCTCAGTATTCGCTTCCAGTGTAAGGTCTGGCCAGTGTCGTCTGCGGTTGGCAAGCGCGGAATGACCGTGCGAGTACCCCATACGCAAACCAGTGTGGCGATCACCACCAGCACGCAGGACAGCAGTCCATAGGTGTCGTAGTTTCCCGACACCAGCCTGCCGTCGCTGCCGTCCTGGGTTGTGAAGATCAGCATGAAGGCCAGTGCGGGCATCGCCATACCGGCAACCCAGGCGGTGGTCACACGGGCTTTGGCGATTTCTGTTCGTTCGTCGTAGTCGGGAGAAAGCTCGGCGCCCATCGCCGAGTAGGGTATATAGTTGATGGTTAGGAAGGTCCTCAGCAGGATGGAAGACCCGGCCAGCCACACAAACAGCCCGCTTTCGCCAAGAAAGTCGGGGGGGGAGAACACCGCTATGAACAGCAGCGCTGTTGGCAGCCCGCCGATCAGGATCAGTGGGTGGCGACGCCCCCAGCGGCTACGTACGGTATCTGACCAACTGCCGACCACGGGATCGCTGATGGCGTCCCACGTCAGAGCAACCAACATCGCCAGCCCGGTCAGTGCACCGCTGAGTCCCTCAACCTGAGTGTAGTAGAACACTACGAAATTGACGAAAGCGGCATCTTTGACTGCAAAGGGTACATTGCCGACAGCGTAGGACCACTTTTCCAGGCGGGTCAGGGTAGACATTGAGGCCGTGCTTCTCCGGTTGCTGAGCGTTTTATTCGAGTTATGCGCCTGAGCCGGCGCAGCCGCTGTCCATCAGTGCAACACAGCACACTGGCTCAGTCAAAACTTCCTGTGTGGTGCTGTTGAACCGGGATCGGTTTTCGTTCAGAGTGTCCCGTGCTCCCGTACAACCGCGATTCGTGTAGGCCGTTGTTTATGCTAGATCAGAAAATCCAGAGTCACGTGGCAGGTCAGCCCGAGCCCAACTTTGTTGATGTATTGATCGTAGGAGCCGGCCTCTCCGGTATTGGCACAGCCCGCCATCTGCAGGATAAATGTCCGGATCGGACGTTTGCACTCCTGGAATCAAGAGATACCTTGGGTGGCACCTGGGACTTGTTTCGCTATCCAGGCATACGCTCGGACAGCGATATGTATACCTTTGGGTATACGTTCAAGCCCTGGCTGGAGAACAAGTCACTTGCAGACGGCCCTTCGATACTCCAGTACATGCGGGAGACTGCCTCCGAGACGGGTATCGATCAACATATCCATTATCACCATCGCGTCACGTCGGCGCATTGGTCCACTGAGTACGGCTGCTGGACAGTAGCGGTCAGTGTCGGTGAGCAAGCGGAAGAGGCGCGTTGGCGGTGCCGATTTCTGATGATTTGCGGTGGTTACTACGATTATGAGCAGGGTTACACGCCCGAATTTCAGGGTCAGGAAGAGTACTCGGGTACTGTGGTCCACGCCCAGCATTGGCCCGAAGACTTGGACTATACGGACAAGCGGGCCGTGGTGATTGGCAGCGGCGCAACGGCTGTTACTCTGGTGCCGGAGCTGGCGAAGAAAACGGCGCATACCATCATGCTGCAGCGTTCGCCCACGTACATCATTTCGGTACCGCAGGGCGATCCATGGGTGCCAGCGTTGAGCAAACTGCTGCCCGATTCCTGGGTGTACCGAATCGTTCGCTGGAAACGAGTCTTGCTACAGATTTTCTTCTTCAACCTCTCGCGTAAGCGGCCGAAAACCGTCAAGAAACTACTGCTGAGTCAGGTGCGCAAGGAGCTCGGTGAAGACTACGATGTTGCCACCCATTTTACGCCAGACTACAACCCGTGGGATCAACGCATGTGTGCAGTACCGGAAGGTGATATGTTCAATGCCGTTCGTACGGGTCGCGCGGAGGTGGTGACCGACCACATAGACCGCTTTACCCCCACCGGTATTCGATTGACATCAGGCCGTGAACTGAAGGCCGACATCGTTGTGCTTGCGACCGGCCTGAATCTGAAGTTTCTGGGCGGTGTGGAACTGAGCGTAGACGGTGAACCGGTACACTATCCGGATCTGTTCGTTTACCGCGGCATGATGTTGGCCAATGTACCCAATCTTGCCTTCGTAATGGGTTACACAAATTCGTCGTGGACGCTGAAGGCAGACCTGACCTCGGAATATGTGTGTCGTCTGCTCAATGACATGCGCAGACATGGGGCCAGTGTGGCAACACCCAGGTTGAACGACGGCGACGCAGACGAGGAGCCTATGATCGATTTCACTTCAGGATACGTGTTGCGTTCCATTGACCAGTTTCCGCGTCAGGGCACGCGCATACCCTGGCGGGTGTATCAAAACTATATCCTCGATTATTTAAATCTGCGCTTTCGTTCTCTGCGGGACAAGGTGCTGGATATTCGCTAGGTCGGCTGACTGCTCAACAGACTGGGCGCGGTCTGTTCACTTGATTAACACAGGTAAGCCATAGGTATTAGAAAGGAGATTACGGTGATTAAAATTCATGGCGTGCATGGTTCGCCTTTCGTTCGCAAGGTTTTGGTAGCCCTTGCGCTGAAAGATCTGGAGTATGAACAACTGCCGCAGATGCCGTTCACACAGGATGATGAGTTCGCAAAGATCAGCCCGCTGGGCAAGATTCCTGCGATGGAAGATGGCGACCTGACAGTCTCTGACTCCAGCATCATCTGCGAATATCTGGAGGACGCTTACCCTGGTTATGGGCTGTACCCGGCTTCACCTGCGGACAAAGCCAGGGCCCGCTGGTATGAAGAGTTGGGCGATAGTCGAATTGCGGAGCTTGCTGCTGGGATCTTTTTTCAGCGATTCATGCGGCCAATGGCCTTTCAGCAGGACCCGGACGAAGAGCTGGTGGCCAAGATAATCGATAAGCAGTTACCACCGGTACAAGACTACCTAGAGACCCAGGTCCCTGACAGCGAGTTTTTATTTGGCGAGTTCTGTATGGCAGATCTCGGTCTGGTCAGTCCTTTTTTCAATGCAGGCTACGCAGGCTATGCCATCGATGCAGATCGCTGGCCAAAAGCGGCGGCTTTCGTGGACCGAGTTCGAGAACAATCTCAAGTAAGTGGCGTATTGGAGGCAGAGGGCAAGGCCCTCGGGATTCAGTGACGGCCTCTGTTCCACGCATTATCAGCCTGGAGGATATCGACAACCAGGCGGTAGGCGGCAAGGCATTTGGCCTGGCGCGCCTTCAGTCTATGGGACTCGACGTTCCCGCGGCGTTTGTGCTGAGTCACGCCCGTCGCGATGATTATCCTGTCGAGCTCGAACAGCAGTTCCAGGGCTTGGGTGCGGGGCCCGTGGCGGTGCGCTCCTCTGCAGCAGGTGAGGATGGGGCTGATGCCTCATTCGCCGGTCAGTACGAAAGTGTCTTGAACGTTGAGGGGATGGACGCTCTCAAAGCAGCCATCAATCACTGTGTTGAATGTGCTGGGAGTGACCGCGCGGACAGTTATCGACAGGCCAGGGAACAAGCGGATGAAGGTGCCATGCATCTGGTCATCCAGTCCATGGTCGATGCACGCTGCGCCGGTGTGGTGTTCACGGCAGATCCGGTCAGCGCAAGACGCGACGTTGCGGTTGTGGATGTGGTTGCCGGCTTGGGAGAGGCGTTGGTCAGCGGCGAAGCGACACCAGATCATTATGAGATCGATGCCGAGGGAGTGGTCTTGCTTGCGCAAAAGGCGTCTCCGGATGCGCTGCTGAGTGACGATGAGTTGAAAAAAATTGTTGCCGAGGCGCGCAGTGCATCCGCCGTTGAAGGCGTGCCGCTGGACCTCGAGTGGGCGATCGATCAGGCGGGTCATCTTTTTTGGCTACAGGCAAGGCCGATCACCACATTGCCTGCTGATCTGAACGAGTTCGACACGCCGCTGCCGCGCCCAGACGACGTGCTGACCATCAGCAACGTGAGTGAAATGATGCCTGGCGCGGTGTGTCCACTGACGGGTTCATTTACCGGCTGGAGTATCGATTACGGCCTTCAGCATATGCAGGTCACGATTGGAGCGCGTGAGCGTATCGATCGTAACTGGCAGATTACCGCCTGGGCATTTGGACATCTGTTCCTCAATCTTACCGGCAATATCGTCATGGCATCTGGCGTCCTTGGGTCGACAGCGGAGCAGACTGCTCAAACGCTGTGCGGAAGGATTGTACCGGAGCTGAAGGAGCTGCCGGCACAGCCACTGTGGCGTCAGGTCGGCAATACCCTGCGCCTGCTTCGCTACGCATTTAAAGCCCCTAAGGTGGTTGACAATTTTGGTGAAGAGTTGGCTCAATTTCGCATTCCACAGCGCGATAGTAGTGCTGCGCAGTGGGCGGAGTTGGCACCGCGCCTGACGTTTTTTGAACACGCTATGGCGGTTCATATCCAATCTTCGGCGCTGTCGGGTTTTCTCTCATCCATTGTTGAGAATATGGTGTCTGGCCGTGCCAACGACAGCACGGCACAAGAGCAGGGAGAAGCTGTGCGGCTGCTGGCAGGCGCCACGGAGGTAGAGAGCGCCGTGATGCTCGAACAATTGGATGAGTTGGTTGCGCTGGTCGCGCAACATCCGGACGCACAGAGTGAGTTTGCACAACGATCGCCCGCCGATGCTCTCAGCTGGTTGCGCCAGCAAGAGCCCCTGTCTGGGTCGTTGCAACGCTTTTTGCAACAGCACGGTCACCGCGGCTATCGCGAGCTGTGCATGCGTGATCCTGCCTGGGTCGATGACCCTGAGCCGCTCGTACAAAGTATGCAGGCTGCCGTAACGGCTCGCTTGAAGGGAGCGGCGCCCCAAGCCGCACGTACCCCAGAGATCGATTGGGCCGGGCTCAGTCGAGGATTGCGCTGGGCACTACCCAAGGCCCACAATGCCATCCGGCGGCGTGAGCACACCAAATCCCAGTTGGTGGACGTGGCCCACCGCTACAAGTGTGCATTTCGTCGCCTGGGCGGTCTTCTGGAGACCGAGGGCGCCTTGCCAGAAGCGGATTTGGTGTTCTTCTTCAGCGTTGATGAGTTGCGGAGGTTTGTAGCCGCGCCCAACCCCGAAGCGGTTGAGCAGGCACGCCTGCGTCGGGAAGCGCTCGCTTTCCAGCAGCGGTTGAGCTTTGGCGAGATAGCGGTGGGGCATCCACAGCCGATACAGGCAGCGGTCACGCAGTCCAGCGATGGCAAGTTACAGGGTAGACCGGCTTCCAGTGGCAGCGTAGAGGGTACAGTTCGCGTTGCTCACACGCTTGCCGAAGCAGCTGAACTGCAGGCGGGAGAGATTCTGGTTACTCCTATTACGGATATCGGCTGGACACCTTATTTCAGCATGATAGGTGGGTTGGTAACCGATTTGGGTAGTTCCGTCTCACACGGCGCCGTCATTGCTCGGGAGTATGGACTGCCCTGCGTTGTGAACACTCTGAACGGCACCCTGCAGCTTAAAACCGGCGACAGGGTGCGCGTGGATGGTGACTCCGGAAGTGTGGAACTGCTCAGCCGGTAGTACCGAGTCCGTCTCTACTTGAGAGGCTCGTAGCTGTACTTCTGACCGCCCAGTGTGGCTTCATACATGAGGCCGCCCTTGGCGACGGTGAAGATGGCCATGCCCTTGCGATAGCCCGCTGATGTGGTGGTAGCGTCGCGCTGTCCGCCGCTGGCACCGGCTGAGGCACCACCGCCAGTGCTGGCTTCGGCAGATACACCCGCCGTGATCGCCACCGCAGTAGCCTGGGCTCCGAATTCGAAGTTACCCGAAGTGAAGTTTTTCAGATCTTCGGCCGATTCGAAGAAAATGATCTGACTGTAGGCCTGGCCACCCAACTGAAAGCCCACCGTGACTTGCGTCATGGTGGACTTGCCGATCAGCTTGCCCTGCGCATACACCTGGCCTGCGCCGTGTGCACCACCGATGCCAATGCCCCCTTTACCGATGGTGGGGAACACCGCATAGCCGTAGCTTTTGCCAAAGTACTGGCCACTTTCTCCAGCATCGCGAAACACTTCAATGGTTTTCGCGTAGGCTTCTTCGTCGGCCCAGCTGACCATGGCTGGCAGGCTCATGAGTAGTACAACAAAGGTATTGCGAAGCAGTGTCGTCATGACGTTAGTCTCCTGATCGTCGGGAAGGCTCAGTGCCCGACAGAGCATGGCAAAGCTCCCGGGGTTGTCAAGTCGCTATACGTAGGCGATAGCGCCGCCGTCTATGCGAATATTCTGGCCATTGATAAAGCCCGCCTGGTCACTGCACAGGAATACCACCAGATCGGCTACTTCTTCGCGCCTGGCCAGTCTTCCACATGGGTTGGGGTAGTCCTGTGAGATAATGTGTTGCAGGATCTCCTGCCAGTCGTCGCCCCAGCCCTTGCGTGCGGCTTTCTCGCGGTAGGCTGCTTCCAGCTCGGGGGTATGAATCAGTCCCGGGGAGACCGTGTTAACCGTTATGCCGCTGCCCGCCAACGCCTGGGTGAGACTGACGCCCAGCGTCGCAAGCGCGCCTTTCGCGGCGTAGTATTGGGGCATCCGCTGACCAGGGCGATGTGAGCCGATGGTGCCTAGGTTGACGATTCTGCCCCAGCCCCTGTCACGCATGCCGGACGACAGTTCAGTGCAGAGTTGTGCCACTGACAGCACATTGCGCTGGTACATGTCCAACCAGCCCTCCTCATCAAACTGAGTCCAGGTGCCCGGTGCGGTAGTGCCGTAGTTGTTCACCAGAATATCGACCTTCAACCCGGACTGCGCAAGCTGTTCCAAAAGCTCGCCGCGCCCGTGCGCGCTTGCCAAGTCACCGATCAGCAGCGTAGCGCCATTGACGGATAACTCTGCGTCGCCGTCGTGAGCGTCATTGCTGTGCAGAATCACTCGAGCGCCGCTGGCGGCGAGCCGCAGCGCAATGATCTCACCGGTATTGCGCAGCGATCCGGTGATCAGTGCCGTGCGCTGGTCGAGGCGAATGTTCATGTATTCAGATTCCGCATTGCTTCACTGGGGGGAGGCGACAATGTTACATTGTCGGGCGGCGGGCGTTCACCCGCTGCTAGAAAAAGTACTGGGGGAATCCTATGGGCCGTTTGCTACCGCTGTTATTGCTATTGGCATGTGTCGCCCATCCTGCGGTGGCGCAGACCTTAAAGGTGGGCATATCGCCGGATTATCCGCCGCTGGCCTTTATGGACCAGGGGCAGATGGTGGGTATCGAGCCGGACAACGTGAAAGCCGTCAGCAACATGATTAATCGACAGATGAAGATCGTGTCCATGCCCTTTGACCAGCTGATACCGGCGCTGAAACAGGGAGAGATCGACATCATCATGTCCGGCCTCAGCATCACCGACGAGCGTAGCAAGGAGGTTCTGTTCACCAACTCCTACATGGAGATTGGCCAGATGGCGATTCTGCATCGCGACAAGGTCGGCAGTTTTTCCCAGCCCTGGGCGATTTACCAGGAGGGCGTGAGAATCGGCGTGGAACCTGGCACCACGGGGGATACCTTTGCCCGTGAGCAGCTGGGGAATGCAGAGATTCTGTACTTCGAAAATCCCATGGCGGCGTTCAATGGCTTGCGAAACAACGAGATAGACCTGTATGTCCATGATGCGCCGACCAGCTGGCAGCTCGCCAGAGCCGGCAGCGCAGATGACCTGATCAGCCTGTATCATCCGCTGACAGACGAGTTTCTTGCCTGGGCCGTCCGCCCGGGAGATGAGGCTCTGGTGCAGACCCTGAACACGGCACTGCGAACCATGAAAGCCAACGGTACGCTGCGCTACATATTGAATCGCTGGATTCCGGTCACGGTGGAAGTGCGCTGAACATGCTATCGGTGCACTGACAAGAATGTCCGACGCTCTACCCAATACGGTGGAACAGGTGAGCAATGGCTGGCTGTCTGGCGTGCTGGGCGTGCCGGTAAGTGACGTTCAGATTCTCAGTTCGGACTCCGGAACAACAGGGCGCGCCAGGCTGGCGCTGTCCTACGGCTCCCAGACGCATCTACCCGGGCAGATATTTGTAAAGCTGCCTCCAACGGACCCGGGGCAGCGCGCGTTCGTCCAGTCCAGCGGCATGGGTCGCCGAGAAGCGTTGTTTTATCGGCACCTCGGCGCGGAGATTCCGCTTCGAGTTCCCGGTGCGCTCTACGCAGATACCTCTGAAGATGGCGCCGATTACATCATGCTGCTGGAGGACCTGGCGCACAGCGGTTGCAGTTTTTTCAATGCCAGTGAAAGCTACTCATTAGACTATGTGCGCGCAATGCTGGATGCATTTGCGCGCATGCACGGCCAGTACTGGCAGTCGGAGCGGTTTGACGGCGACCTGGACTGGGTGGAGCCGTTGCTGCAGCACGATATCGCCGTGCAGCTGGTCCAGGCGGCGCTGGATCAATTTGCGCATCAGATGCCGCCTGTATTCAGCCGCATGGCGCGCTTGTATCTTGATCGGCCAGATGCGATACACGCACTCTGGCGGCAGGGCGAGGACACCTTGCTGCACGGGGACGTGCACGATGGCAATTTGTTCATGGACGCGGGCGAGCCGGGCTTCTTTGACTGGGCGCTGCTCGCGCGTGGTCCAGCCATGCGAGATGTTGCGTACTTTTTGGCGGGCACGCTGCGCGAAGAACATCGCACGCAACAAAGGGAGCTGATCGATTACTACCGATCTCGCCTGGAGGATGAGGGCGTCACAGCACCCTCCACGCAGCACTTATGGGAACAACACCAGTGGCACGCGCCCTACGTTTGGGTGGGCGCTGCGGTGACGCTGGCGATGGGGGATGCCTGGCAGCCTGTGAACTTTACAACCAAGTCTCTGCAGAACATTCACGCCGTCATGGATATGATTGACAGTGTGGATGCAATCGCCGCCAATACCTAGACCTGCTGTGCAACGCGCTGTGCTTATCCCATGTCCGGAAAGCTGTACTCGTGACCCCAGTGGTCGCCTTCGTAGCTGATCGTTGCCACGTGGTTTTGCCAGTCGATGAGTAGACCGTCGTAGCCGTACTCGATCGCAATGCCACCCGGCGCCAGTAGGTATACCGAACACATGTTGTCGTTGATATGGCGGCCCAGAGTCGCCAGAAAGTGCACGCCGGTTTGCTTGGCCCGATCCATGGTTCGGCCCAAGTCGTCCATCGACTCCACCTCGACCATCATATGGACGATCCCCAGCGGATGAGGGCCACTGAACAGTGCAACCGAGTGTTGGCGTGGGTTGTTGGCATGCATGAAGTGTATGCGAACGCCGTCCATTCCGGGTGGATGAAGAACATCGGTTAACCCGGTTCCTAATAGATCGGTGTAGAACGCGGTGGCGGTATCGATATCGGGAGCGGGCAGCACAACGTGTCCAAAGCCGAGATCGCCCGTCTGCTGCCAGGTGGTGACGAAGCCGCTCACCCCGGCGGGTGATACCAGCGGCGCATAGTCAAGCTGGCGCCCCCAGTAGACTTCCAGGATATTGCCCGCTGGGTCCTGGACGGTCGCAAAAGCGTTGACGGCTCGCAGCGCCGCCTCCTGTTCAGAACCCATGGAGACCTCTAGATCGGCCGCGATCAGTTTGTCGACCGTCGTCTGCCACTCATCCTTCGAAGCACACTCCATGCCTGTGGCGACCAGTCGGTCGGTTTCTCCCGGCTCGATCATAAAGCGAAAGGGGTGGTCATCCATACGCAGAAACCGCGCCCCGGAGCTGCCCTCCCGTTGCGCCTCCATGAGTCCAAGAACCTCCGTTCCAAAGGTCATCCAGGCTGCCGTATCGGTGGAAGAAATTCTCAAATAGCCCGTTGCGCAAACTGCCATAGGTACTCCTGATCGTGTTGGGGCTTAGTCGACTGGTTACCCGCACAGCGGGACCGCCATTATCAATAGTGGTTCGTCGGTGGCAAACGTTGTAGAGGCATTCTGACGCCGGTGGTACAGCTAAGGCAACCCCCGGCACCATTCTGGCGTAACGTAGGCCGTGTGATCTGAAAAGTCATCTGGGCGTGATCCTTTGTGTCATTGAGCCCAACCCATGGCTCGGTGATACTGGCAGGCCCTAAATTTCCCACTCAGTGAAAAAGGAGGGCTGTTACCGTGTCGCAACCCGATGTGCTGCATCAGGCGTTTGAGCTTGGATTTACCTACACCCGCTCCACCGGGCCGGTCGTCGGTCGTTTTCTGACGGAATTGAAACAGCGCAACATCGTCGGCATTAAGGCCTCAGATGGTCGCGTGATTGTGCCGCCTATGGAATACGATCCGGATACTGCCGAGGCCCTTGACGAATTTGTCGAGGTCGGTCAGGAAGGGGAAATCGTCAGTTTCGCCTGGGTTAAGCAGCCTCGAGAGGCACATCCGATGGATCGGCCGTTTGCCTGGGCGATGATCAAGCTAGACGGTGCAGACATTCCAATGATCCACTGTGTCACCGCTGACAGCGAGGATGCGGTCACCACCGGTGCTCGCGTCAAGGCGGTGTGGGCAGACGAGACCATAGGCTTTATCAGCGACATCCGCTGCTTTGAACTGGTTTAAAAGAGGCTAGAAGAATGAGCGAAGAAAACGACGTCATTACTGGGATCGAAGCGCCGATCTACCTCAAATACAACTTCACAGCTGGCGCGGCACCGACGCGCTTTTTGGCGCAGTTGAAGCACGGCAAGCTGACGGGTCAGCGCCTTCCTGAAGCCGGTGCTCCGGTTTACATACCGCCGCGTGGTTCCTGTCCTGCGACAGGCCAGCCAACGCAGCAGGAAGTAGAGCTGTCTGACAAGGCAACGGTGCAGTCGTTCACCATCGTCCACATTCCGATTCCTGGTAACCCGATCGAGCCTCCCTTCGTCGTCGCTAATCTGGTCGCCGATGGTGCCAGCATTTCCTTTATTCACCTGATGAGTGAATGCGACAACGAGGAGGTCCACATTGGCCAGCGCGTTCAGGCCATTTGGAGGCCAGAAGAGGAGTGGGACTACTCCATGGATAACATTCTCTACTTCAAACCGATCGATGAGCCGGATGTTCCGGTTGATATGATCGGTAAAGTCCCCGTCACCGGGCCGGAGGGTTAGGCAATGACTGATATTGCGATTGTCGGTTACCAACAGGGCAAGTGTGTCTCTGATGCGGGTGCCCAAAACGAAGTTGAACTGATCATCCCCGTTCTGGGACGAGTGTTTGAACAGGTAGGTCTGGGCAACGCTCAGGATGTGGATTTTGTCTGCTCCGGCAGTTGCGACTATCTGCAGGGCGCGGCCTTTGCGTTTGTCCTGGGCGTGGACGCCCTCGGCGCCGTTCCGCCGATCAAGGAGTCCCATGTAGAGATGGACGCTGCTTGGGCGCTGTACGAATCCATTTTGAAGATTCGCATGGGCCATGCCGAGTCCGCACTGGTTTACGGTTTCGGTAAGTCATCGCCGGGGGAGCTACCGATTGTGCTGTCGCAGCAGCTCGATCCTTATTATCTGGCACCGCAGTGGGTTGACACTATCTCCCTAGCGGCGATGCAGGCACGTCTGATGCTGGACCAGGGTAAGATTACCGAGCAAGACATGGCCCAGGTGGTTGCCCGCTCTCGGCGCAATGCCATACAAAACCCCAATGCGCAGCTGTCTGGTGAGGTCTCGGTTGATGATGTATTGGCCGAAGACACCTTTGTATCGCCGCTACGAAAGGCGGACATTTGTCCCGTCTCTGACGGTGCGAGCGCAATGATCATCTGTACCGTTGATAAGGCGAAAGAGTGGGGTAAACCCTATGCGACCATCAGTGGTATCGATCACATCATAGAGACGCATAATCTGGGTATGCGTGATCTCACGGATTCCGTATCGACACGCGCAGCCGCCGAGCGTGCCGGTGCCCACAAAGGCAAGATTGACGTGGCCGAGTTGTACGCGCCGTTCAGTCATCAGGAGATCATTCTTACCCGCGCTTTGGGGTTGTCGAATGATACTGACATCAATCCTTCCGGAGGCGTGCTGGCAGGAAATCTCATGATGGCCTCGGGACTTTCTCGGGTCGGAGAGGTGTTTAACCGCATTGTTGCCGGGGAGGCAGAGAGGGGTATTGCCCACGCAACCTCCGGTCCTTGTCTGCAGCACAACCTCGTCACTGTGATTGAAAAAGGGGAGGCAGCGTAATGGCAAACTTGGCAGCAGTGGTCGGTATCGGCCAAACCAACTACACGACGAAACGCGATGATGTTTCCATTGCCGGTCTGGTGCGCGAGGCCGCGGTCAATGCTCTGGATGATGCAGGCCTTACCTGGGACGACATCGATGCAGTGGTTGTCGGGAAAGCCCCGGACATGTTCGAAGGCGTGGTCATGCCTGAAATCTATCTGACGGATGCGCTCGGCAGCAATGGTAAGCCGATGCTGCGTGTGCACACGGCGGGTTCTGTCGGAGGCTCCACCGCCCTGGTGGCGGCGTCACATGTGCAGAGCGGCACCTTCAATCGGGTGCTGACGGTTGCGTTTGAAAAGCAGTCTGAGTCCAATGCGATGTGGGCGCTGTCCAACCCACAGCCCTTTTCAACGCACCTGAATGCAGGCGCAGGTGGATACTTTGCGCCGATCATTCGCGAGTACATCCGCCGTTCGGGTGCCCCCGCCGACGTCGGCATCAAGGTGGCAGTAAAAGATCGTTTGCACGGTGCGCGAAATCCGCTGGCGCATCTGCAAATGCCCGAGATCACGATGGAGGAGGTCGCGGAGTCCTTCATGCTCTGGGACCCTATTCGCTTTCTGGAATCCTGCCCGTCGTCTGATGGCGCCTGTGCAATGGTGATTGCCAGCGAGGAGCTTGCCGACAAGGCGGACAAATCTCCCGCCTGGATTCGCGGTGTCGCTATGCGGTCCGAGCCGACCACCTTCGCGGGACGCGAGGAAGTGAACCCTCAGGCCGGGCGCGACTGCGCTGCCGATGTCTACCAACAGGCGGGCATCACGGATCCACGCAAAGATCTGGACGTGGCTGAGGTCTACGTGCCCTTCAGCTGGTACGAACCGATGTGGCTGGAGAATTTGGGTTTTGCACCGGAGGGTGAAGGTTGGAAGCTCACCATGGAAGGCGCTACCTCCCTGGATGAGGGGGGAGATATTCCCTGGAATCCGTCGGGAGGCGTGCTGTCGTCCAACCCGATTGGCGCTTCGGGCATGATTCGCTTTGCGGAGGCCGCACGCCAGGTGCGTGGAGATGCAGGTGCACATCAGGTAGACGGGGCGAAGCTGGCCATGGGTCACGCCTACGGTGGTGGGGCTCAGTTCTACGCTATGTGGATCGTTGGAGCGGATAAGGGGTAGCGTTGGCTGTGAAGCCGTTTTCACCCCAGTAGCTGTTAGAGGAACGAGACAATGTCAAAGCATTTCAATATCGCTGATCTGTTTGAGATGGTGGCGGACACGGTGCCGACCCGCGACGCCCTGGTGTGTGGCAGTCAGCGCGCCACTTTTTCGGTGCTCGACCAGCGCGCCAATCGATTGGCACACTACCTTACAGATCAAGGTGTGAAGGCCGGTGATCACGTTGGCCTTTATATGTACAACTGCAATGAGTATCTCGAAGGCATGATGGCCTGTTTCAAGTTGCGCGCTGTCCCAATAAATGTGAACTATCGATACGTGCAGGAAGAACTGCTGTACATCTTTGATAACGCCGACATGGTGGCCTGTATTCATCATCAGGAGTTCTCGCCGCATATCGCTGAAGTAAAAGACTCCGCTCCTGATCTGAAAACGCTGATCCACGTTACCGACGCTTCCGGAGCTGACCCTTCAGTTATCGACAGCATTGAGTACGAGGCGTCCATGCAGGGCCAATCGGATGCGCGAGATTTTGCTGAGCGCGCCGACGACGATCTGTTTTTGCTCTATACGGGGGGTACGACGGGCATGCCCAAGGGTGTGATGTGGCCGCACAAAAACCTGTTTTACGCGGCTCTCGGCGGTGGTGGCTGGTTCCATCCTGATGGTCCAATTACAGAGCCTGAGCAAATCGCTGGCCGCATTGGCGACTTTGCAATTGTCGGCATGGCCCTTGCGCCGCTGATGCACGGCGCCTGCTGGTGGTATGCCATCATTCAGATGCTGGGTGGGAATTGCGTCGTTCTGAATCCGCATCGATCGCTGGATGGGGCAGAGGTCTGGGATATCGTCGAACGGGAAAAAGTAAACTCGATCTCCATCGTTGGAGACGCGATGGCCATTCCTTTGCTCAACGCTCTGGCGGACGATCCCGAGCGCTGGGATCTGTCCAGTGTTTTCAGCATTGGCTCAGGTGGCGCGGTGTTTTCCGCATCGAAACAGGCTGAATTCAAAGAGCGATTTCCGAACGTCATCATTATGAACTCTTTTGGCTCTTCTGAATCCGGCAACATGGGTTTTGACAGCGGGGAGAAGAAATCTGCCGAAAAAGGGCTTGGTAACGTAGCCCAGTCGGACTTCATGGATGTCATCAGTGACCAGGAGGGAGAGCCACATCGGCACGTCGAGCCGGGCGAAACCGGTATCTTCGCACGGTCTGGTTACATCCCTGTGGGCTATTACAATGACCCTGAAAAAACCGCCAGGACATTCGTTGAGGTTGACGGAAAGACCTGGCTATTGACCGGGGACGAAGCTCGGCTGGAGCACGATGGGTCGATTACCGTGTACGGGCGTGGTTCTAACTGCATCAATTCCGGTGGTGAGAAGATTTTCCCTGAGGAGGTAGAGGAGGCTATCAAGGCGCATCCTGATGTATTCGACTGCCTGGTGGTGGACACACCAGATGAACGCTTCGGTTCGAAAGTCACGGCGGTTGTGGCAACGCGGAACGAAAGCACGCTGAGCCTGGCGACAATTCAGCAGGAGGCACGCAAGCATGTGGCCGGTTACAAAGTGCCCAGAGAGCTGCACATTGTTCCCGAGGTGCCGCGAGCACCGAGCGGCAAACCTGCGTATCCCAAAGCCAAACAAATCGCGCTGACCGGCGACTACCGAGTCAGCTGAATTTTTAAGTAGGGGTATTCCGGCGGCCGAGAGACCGCTGGCAACACACAGGTAGCAATGGATATGGCAGAACTCGATATCAGCACCAAGAATTGTATCGTCGAGCAAGAGGGTAATGTGCTCATCGTAACGCTCAATCGGCCTGAAGCGAAAAACGCTTTCAGCCCGGAGATGCTGTTGGGCATGTACAAAGCTTGGAGACTCCTGGACGAGGACGACGGGCTTATGTGCGCCATTCTTACCGCTAACGGCGACACGTTTTGCGCGGGTATGGATCTTAAGGCGGGCGCCGATGGAGAGCACCGCTCTACGGAAGAGTTCATGGAGCTGATGGGCAAAGTACCCAATGTGCACTGGCAGGCACTGCTACGAGACAATCGGCCGAACAAGCCATTGATTCTCGCGGTTGAAGGATACGCTCTGGCGGGCGGTACTGAAATACTGGCCGGAACTGACATCCGTGTTGCTGCCGAGGACGCGACCTTTGGTGTAACGGAAGTGGCGCGTGGGCTATACCCAATGGCGGGTTCCAGTATTCGCCTCCCACGGCAGATCCCCTATTGCCTCGCGGCAGAAATCTTGCTGCTCGGTCGGCACATCTCTGCTCAGGAGGCGCTCGATTGGGGTTTGGTCAACCGCGTTGTACCCAAAGGCAAGACTCTGGATGAGGCCAAGCAAATCGCCGCGCAGATCAGCGAAACAGGTCCGCTCGCACTTGTAGCGATCACCAAATCCTTGCGCGATATTCAAACGGATGTCGCCGAGTCGGACGCCATGCTGCAATCGGATGAACTTGCCAACCCCGTCTTCGCCTCGGCTGACGCAAAAGAGGGTATGCGGGCCTTCAAAGAGAAGCGCAAGGCCAACTTCACTGGCACTTAGCCGACCGGAGATCGCTTTGTCCCGATCAGCAGGCGTTTGTGCGGGGTGCCTAAGGGCACGCCATGGGGCCGGGCTTTCTGGTATCTTTGACACCTTTCGCAGATCCTGAGGTAGACACATGGTCGATCAGGCAGCAACTTTCGATCGCATCGCTCAATCGCGCCGCTCGGTACGTGCTTTTCTCGATGAGCCGGTCAGTGAGCAGCTGTTGCAAGCGGTGTTCGCCACGGCCCAGCGCGCACCAAGCAACTGCAATACCCAGCCGTGGGTCACACACGTCGTCTCGGGTGGCAAGCTTGAGCAACTGCGCGTAGCGATGCCCGAGAACTTCAGTGCCGGCAACTTCAGCATGGATTTTCCCTACGATGGGGTCTACGCGGGCGTCTACAAGGAGCGGCAATACGCAGCTGCTCAAGCGCTCTACGATTCGGTTTCCATCGCCCGAGAAGATAAAGCGCGCAGGCACACGCAGTTCATGCGTAACTTCCTATGTTTTGACGCACCTCACGTTGCTTTTCTGTTCCTACCGGAGCCTTTTGGTTTGCGCGAAGCGGCGGATCTGGGTATGTACGCCCAGACCTTGATGTTGTGCCTGACTGCCCACGGACTGGGCAGCTGTCCGCAGACAGCTCTCAGTTTTCAGGCAGACTACGTGCGCGAGGTGTTGGGTATCGATGCTGCGAATAAACTGATCTTTGGTATCTCGTTTGGCCATCCCGATGTCAAAGATCCTTCCTATCAATGCTTGACCGATCGAGCGGCGGGTGACGATGCCGTGATGTTCCACAGTTAGGAGTCTGTATGAGTGAGCTGATTCTGTCAGATAACCGTGACGGGGTACTTGTCGTCAGTTTCAATCGGCCTGAGAAAAAAAATGCGATCAACACGCAGATGTGGATCGGTCTGCGTGAGATCTTCAAGCAGGCCGCAGCCGATGACGATGTTGTATGTGCTCTGTTGTGCGGTGAGGGAGAAAACTTCTGTAGCGGCGTGGATCTGGCGAGTTTTGGTGAGGGGTTGGCCGAGGGAGAGGAGCACCCTTTTGAATCGGCCGCGCGTGCCGTAGCCGAGTTCGACAAACCCTTGGTTGCAGCGGCACAGGGTGTTGCCATTGGCGGAGGCGCCACGGTGCTTTTCCATGCTGACGTCGTTTACGTTGGTGAGAGTCTTCGCATGCGCCTACCGTTTGCAAACCTCGGTCTGGCGCCGGAGTGGGGCAGCAGCTATATGCTGCAGGCAAACATTGGCGCGCAGCGTGCAGCGGAACTGTTTTATACGGCGCAGTGGATTGATGCACAGGAAGCGTTGAAGCGTGGTATTGCTGCCGATGTGCGGCCAGACGCAGAGCTTTTCGATCACGCGATGGCGAAAGCTCAGGAGATAGCTCAGTGGCCAGTGAACGCTCTGCGGGAGATCAAGCGTACGCTGCGTTTGCCTCACCTGCCGCACATTGACGCAGCGATCAAGGCAGAACAGGCTGCCATGCAGCGCCAGGCAGGCTCGCCTGAGAACATAGAGGCGGTGACCGCTTTCATCGAAAAGCGCAGACCGAACTTTCGCGACCTGTAACGCGGCCCCTCAGCCGCGCTTCATCGGGTCGCTGGGGCGTCCTGCCATAGCGACCATGGTAGAACCTGTCACAACCAGCAGTGCACCCAGGCTGCCAAGGAGTCCGAGGGGCTCTGCCGGGATCTCTGCGTTGGTAAAGGTGTTCAAGCCCCATGTGATGGCCAGGGTCAGCAACGGCGTGATGGCGATCACCGCGCTCACTCGAGATGCCTCCCAGTAGCTCATCGCTAACCCAAAAGCACCGTAGGCAACAATCGTGTTGACCCCGCAAAACAGCAATACCAGAGTTTGCCAGAGGGAGAGATTCAAAATTTGTGCGGGTTGAGCCCACGGTAGCATCAACAGCGTGCCGCTCAGGCAAATCAACAACAGTATGTCTTTGGCGTGAAAGCGCTTCAGCAGTTGCTTTTGCGCGAGACCGTAAAATGACCAAAGAATGGCTGCACCGATCAGCATGATGACGCCCTCGACGTAGCGAGCATCCGTCGCAACACTGCCGTCCATTCTAGGGTGAAAGAACAGCAGCATGCCACAGACTCCGGCCCCAAGGCCGAACCACTGCCGCCGTGTAAAGGACTCCTTGAACATCAACACGCCGCCCAGCAGTAGAATCAGGGGAGCCAGCTGTATCAAAAGCTGCGCTGCTCCGGCGGTCACCCGATCTACACCCCAAATGTACAGCAGGTAATTTCCCATCAGCCCCGCCACGATCAACAGAGAGATCGGACAGTGTCGGCTGAATACCATTGCTGACAGTTCGCGGCCACTGCGATACCCGTACCACACCAGTGCTACCAGGGCCGACAGCGATACCCGGTACCAGGTGATCGTGACGGGGTCCATGGCGGTCAGAATTTCTTTGAGTGCCAGGGGCAGCAGGCTCCACATCAGGGCTGTGGTCAGGGAGAATCCCAGGCCCGCTCGCCAATGCGTGTGCATCAGGTGGATCTTAGCCGGCAGGAAAGAGTAGCTCTGACGTCAGGCTGCCGATTCATTCAGGGTTGCACAAATTCGCTGACTTCGAGTTGGAAGCCGGATAGGGCGTTAAAGCGGATGGGCGCGGACATGAGCCTCATTTTGCCGATGTTGAGTCGCTTGAGAATCTGGGACCCGGTTCCGATCAGACGATAGTTCTGCAGGCCAGCGCCGGTAGCCGTGCCTGTCGCAGAGGCCGGCTTCGGGAACTCGGCGACCTCCGCCAGGCGCTCGGCGGTCGATTGCGACTGGCCCAACAGTACCACCGCGCCTTTGCCTTCCGCGGCAATGTAGGCCATCGCCTTGCGATAGGACCACCCCGGGTCTGCACCCGCGATCTGGGTGCCGAGTACGTCTCGCAGTGGGTTGACGGTCTGTACCCGCACCAATATCTCATCGTCTTCGCGGATATCGCCGCACGTCAGGGCGTAGTGCACGGTATCGTCAATTAGGTCAATAAAGGTGTGTAGCTGAAACGCTCCGAATTCCGTCAGAACGCGCTTGCTGTTGCGCAGCTCTACGGATTGCTCGTGCAGCGAGCGGTATTGAATCAGGTCGGCGATGGTTCCCATGCGCAGCGCGTGCTTTGCGGCAAACTGCTCGAGTTCAGGTCGACGGGCCATGGTGCCATCTTCGTTCATAATTTCGACAATGAGCGCCGCGGGTTCGAACCCTGCCATACGTGCCAGGTCCACGCCTGCTTCGGTGTGTCCCGCTCTGCGTAGCACGCCACCGGGTTTAGCGACCAACGGAAAGATGTGTCCGGGCTGAACGATGTCCTCGGGTTTGGCTCCCGGTGCAACGGCGGCCCGAACGGTATGTGCTCTCTGCTGCGAGCTGATGCCCGGTCCTTTGCGCTGTGCTGCGTCGATGGAAACTGTGAAATTGGTTTCGTGCTGTGACCGGTTATCTCGAACCATCAGTGGCAGCTGCAACTGTCGAGCGCGGTCCTGCGTGATGGGCATACAGATTAAGCCACAGGCCTCACTGGAAAAAAAAGTGATGATCTCGGGGGTCACCGCTTCTGCGGCAACAATCAGGTCACCCTCATTCTCTCGATCCTCGTCGTCCATCAGGATGACCATGCTCCCATCCCGGATGTCGTCGAGAAGATCTGGAATGCTGCTCAGTGCCATTGTGATTCCTCGCCCGCGGGCCGCTCAGACCCGTTCAATGGCGACCGCAGTCGCCTCGCCGCCGCCGATGCACAGCGCGGCGATGCCCCGTTGCAGCCCGCGCTCCTTCAGAGCGTACATTAGTGTGACCAGAATGCGCGATCCGGTGGAGCCGATTGGATGCCCTTGAGCGCACGCGCCCCCGCGGACGTTGACACGCTCCGCATCCAGGCCCAGTTCCGCTATCGCCAGCATGGTGACCATGGCAAAGGCTTCGTTGATCTCGAACAGGTCAACGTCCTGGACCGACCAGCCGAGCCGATCGAGCAGGGCGCTGATCGCTCCGATGGGTGCCGTCGTGAACTCTCCCGGCGCCTGGCTGTGGCGGGCATGGCCCAGCATTCTAGCCATTGGTTTCAGTCCGCACTCCAGAACCTTGTGCTCACTGGCCAGCAACAGAGCGCTGGCTCCGTCTGAGATCGAGCTGGAATTGGCCGCCGTCAGGGTGCCGTCTTTGGTAAAGGCGGGCCTGAGTGACGGAATGCGATCAATGTCGGCTCTGTGGGGTTGCTCGTCGTCAGTCACAGTTGTATCGCTGCGGCGTCCGGATACCGTAACGGGTACGATTTCATCGTGTTGCACACCACTGTCGATGGCGGCCCGAGCACGGCGCAGTGATTCGATGGCGAATGCGTCCATACCTTCCCTAGTCAGGCCCTTTTCATCAGCGGTGGTCTGCGCAAAGCTGCCCATCGCCCGACCTGTATACGCATCCTCTAGGCCGTCGGTGAACATGTGGTCGAGAATATTGCTATCGCCGGTTCCAACGCCGCCGCGGGCGCCTGGCACAAGGTGGGGTGCTCTGCTCATGCTTTCCATGCCGCCTGCAACCACCGTGTGATTGGTGCCCGATCGGATGCTGTCGAAACCGAAGATCGCCGCTTGCATGCCAGAGCCGCAAGCTTTGTTCACGGTAACCGCTCCGGCCGCGGTGGGTATGCCGGCAGCAATCGCGGCCTGTCGCGCGGGACACTGTTTCAGGCCTGCGGGCAGCACGCAGCCCATGAAAACCTCGTCAACCTGATGTGCGGGCAGGGCGGCTCGGTCTAACGTGGCTGCGATTGCAGTAGCGGCCAAATCCGGCGCCGGTATCGAGCTGAGTGAACCCTGCAGCGATCCCATCGGAGTCCTCGCTCCATTCACGATAACAACGTTTTCGTTGGCCATAAAAAATGCGACTCCCTGATGAAAGGCTGCACCGCGACCTTTTCCGGGTCGCGCGCGCCGTGTAGCGGGGCGCCAATTTAGCCATAGGGGCGACCCAGACTCAAGGCGATGGCCATACTCTGTCGCCCCTCGTTGTGTGAGCGCTGGCTGATGGCCAGTAATTTCGGTGGCTCGATCGTAGTGTAGGAAGTCCCGTGACGCCCGGGTCTCTTGCTCAACCCGAGCTAGAAGCGACCCTCTACGCCGTATTCTGAGCTCACGGCTGTTCGGGGCTAAAGAGTTTGCCTCTGACTGCGCTGCGATACTGCAGCGGTGTTACGCCCGCGTGATCCCGGAACAGCTTCGAAAAGTGGCTGACATCATTGAGTCCAACCTGCCAGGCAATGTCTCCAACCGCCAGGTTGCTGTGCCGCAGCAGGTCCTTGGCAATCGCCATGCGAACACTCTGCAGGTAGGCGAGCGGGCTGAGCCCTGTGGCTTTTTTGAACCGTCGATGCAGCGTCCGCGGACTCAGTTGCAAGCGCTCGGCGAGATTGGCAACCGAGTTCGGATGGGATATGTCTTCCCGCAGCCACTGCTGTGCCTGGGCAATCAGTTCATCGTGGTGAGAACTGTCCGCTTCATTCTGGTAAGCCGCTGCTTGAAAACTGCGGCGTATCTCGGGAGAGAACTGGCTTTCGATGGCGCGGGCTATACGGTTGCCAAACCAGTTCTCAACGATGTGCAACATAAGGTCCGCGATGGAGTTGACGCTGCCGGCGCAGTACACGTTATCCGCCTGGGTAATGAGGTGCCGCGTCTTCAGCTCAACGTCCGGGTAGCGCTGGGAAAATTGGCGAAAGTAGTTCCAGTGAGTGGTTGCGGGCTTGTGCAACAACAAACCGGCCTCTGCCAATAAAAAACTGCCGGTGCCCACACTGCAGATAACGCCCCCTTGCTCGGCCTGCCGATTGAGCAGCGGGAGCCAGTCTGCAGACGCAAGTGTTGGCAATGGGTTGCGCCAGATAGCGGGCAACAGCGTCAAGTCCTGGGCCGGCAACTCGCTGAGCAGCCGGTCCGGTTGCAGAACAATCCCGCTACTCAGCCGCATGGGTTGTTTCGTGGCTGCAGCGAGAAGAAAGTGCACCTGAGGTGCCCGCCGGTCGTTGGCGCGGGCCATCTGACTGGCGGCGCGCAAGATTTCCATAGGCAGTGTGATGCTCGTCGCCAGCGCATCGGGATAGAGCAGGGCGGCAGCTCGGTACATGAAAAACCCCAAGATAATTGTGTCTAAAATACCATAAATAATGGCTAAAACACCATATTCAGGTGCCGTACCGGCACGTACACTTTGCTCAAAGGTTGTATGACGCGAGGTTTTGTGGCGAAGATGGGAAAACAGCGGTTACCGGTCATCGTAGGATTTGGGGGTATCAACGCGGCGGGTCGATCCTCGGGCCACCACAGTTACGCGCGGACCACCTACGAAGCGCTTGGTCGCGATCAACAAACGCGTACCCTGAGAGCGCTGGCAAGTCTAATGGGTCTGGAGGATGCGCTGGAATTCGAATCGCATATTCTCGAGAACACTCTGATTCGGCGCATTGAACAGACGCATTTTGACGTGGATTCGGTGGGCTGGAATCAACGATTTCCTACCGAGAGCAATGGTCACCCCGTTAACTTCGATATTGCTCGCAAGTACCTGCCGGGCACGATCCCGCCCGACTGGGTCGTCACCGAGCGATCTGTCACGCACGCCAACGTGCAGATTGTTGGACAACAAGACTTTTTGCTGCCCACCCATCGCGAGTTCGACGTCAAGGCGGCGGGCCAGCTACCGGCCGGATTTGAACCCGGCAAGCTGTACCCGTCACGGAATCATCCGCGAGGCCTGCAAATGACCATCTTTGCTGCGTCTGACGCGCTGGGTAACCTTGGCATCGATTGGGAAACCGTCCGCCGCTGCGTATCGCCGGATCAGATCAGCGTCTACGCCGGCAGCGCTATGGGGCAGTTGGATGGCGCTGGAGCCGGCGGCATGCTGAAGGCCCGCTACAATGGCCAACGAGTCACCTCAAAATACTGTCCGCTAAGCTTCGCTGAAATGCCTGCTGACTTCATTAATGCTTATGTGCTGGGCAGTCTCGGTTCAACGGGTGCCAGTCTGGGTGCCTGCGCCTCTTTCCTGTACAACTTGCGCAACGCCATCGATGACATTCGCAGCGGCCGTGCGCGGGTGGCCTTCGTTGGTGCTGCGGAAGCTCCCATAAACCCGGAGGTGATGGAGGGTTACTCGGCGATGGGTGCGCTCGCCACGGTCAAGGGTCTGCGGCAACTGGATGGCTTGCTTGACACGCAGGAGCCAGATTATCGCCGTTCGTGCCGTCCGTTTAGTGACAACTGCGGATTTACCATTGCCGAGTCTGCGCAGATGGTCGTATTGTTCGACGATGCGTTGGCTATGCAACTGGGTGCCACGTGCTACGGGGCGGTGACGGACGTCTTCGTGAACGCCGATGGTCACAAGAAGTCCATCTCGGGTCCGGGGGTCGGCAACTACATTACGATGGCCAAGGCGGTCGCCTCTGCGCGAGCGATACTGGGAGCGGAGGGTGTACGTCGCGGCGGCATGGTGCATGCACACGGAACTGGCACACCTCAGAATCGGGTGACCGAGGCTGAAATTCTTAGTCAAACCGCCGCGGCCTTCGGAATCGACGCTTGGCCGATTGCGGCGGTGAAGTGTTTTCTGGGCCACTCGATCGGTAGCGCCGCTGGCGATCAGATCATATCGGCTCTGGGCACCTGGCACCACGGGGTGATACCGGGCATTGCGACGATCGATCACATTGCCGACGACGTGCGACAGGAACACCTGCAAATACGTTCGGAGCATCGACATGTCGATCCGGAAGAGCAGCGCTACGCGATCGTCAACTCCAAAGGCTTTGGTGGCAATAACGCCTCCGCAACGGTGCTCAGTCCAGCCACGGTTCAAGCCATGCTGCGGGCGCGCTACTCGGCAAGCGAGTGGGCGGATTTTGAGGCGGCGAATGAGATGGTGAGGTCGCGTCAAAGCAGCTACGACGAGCAAATGATGGCCGACAGTCTTGAAGCAGTCTACAAGTTTGACCACGCGGTGATTCAGGATGCGGATGTGCGAGTCGGTGCGCAGGGCTTGAACGTCGGACCGTACACAGTCGATCTGGATATGCAAAGTCCGTATGAGGACATGCGTTTGCACTAGAGGGCGGCCGCCCTATGGTAAAGTGTGCGGTTTAAGGGCGAGATACCACGCGTGACAGAACCCCTTTGTGTGCCGCTGCGGGTGCCGGATCTCGAGCGGTCACTGAAGCTGTACGTACACGGTGAAGAGGATCGCTTTGTATCGGCGCAGTTGCGTCGTGAGGGCCTGTGGGAGCCCTATGAAACCTCTCTCTTGTGCCAGCTATTGCAACCCGGCGATGTGTTTGTCGATGCGGGTGCAAATATTGGCTACTTTTCCCTGATCGGCGCACAACGGGTTGGCGTAGCAGGCGCCGTGTTCGCCTTTGAACCTGACCCAGGACACTGTCGGTTGATTCGAGCCAGCGCAGCGCTCAATCGCTTGGCCGAGCGGATCACGGTCGTGGAGGCTGGCCTTGCCGAGCGCGATGGCCAGGGACAACTGTATCTCAGCGCGGAGAATCTGGGCGATCATCAGATTTTTACGACCGCTGAAGAGCGTCCCTGTATTCCTATCAGTCTGTGTTCAGGTGCAGACTATCTGCGTCCCAGAGTGACGCGTATGGATCTGCTGAAAGTCGACACGCAGGGCTCCGAGTGGCAAGTCATGGCGGGTTTGCTGCCGTTACTGAAGGAGTTACCTTACCCCCCCAGAGTTATCCTTGAGCTGACGCCTTTCTCGCTGCGTGAAGCGGGTTCCAGCGGCAGACAGTTGGTTCGACTGCTGAGTGGCATCAGTCAGGATATCGCAATCATTGATCATATCGAGCACCGTGTTGTCGCGGTGACGCCTGAAGCGCTGTCCACCTGGTGTGACAATGTGGACGCCACGGCCAACGACCGGGGCTTCATGAATATTCTGGTGGGTAAGCTGCCTGCTGGGCTTGCCTGACGGGCAGCCTCTGACGGGTCGGCAAATGCTGTTATCATGCAGCTCCCTGAGATTCTGCCCGCAGCTTGACGGGCAACTGATGATGCTATGAGCGACATGCTGACCCTCCTGCAAACACGCAACTCGGCGCCTAAGCTGACGGAACCTGCGCCTACGGAGGCCGAGATGGAGCAGGTCTTCAAGGCGGCACTGCGAGCACCTGATCACGCCTGGCTGCGGCCTTGGCGCTTTATCACGATTCGCGGGGAACGACGCGAGGCCCTGGGTGACCTGCTGGAGCGCTCTCTGGAAGCGCGCAATCCCGGGGCGGACGAGGCGGCCCGCTCCAAAGCGCGCAATGCGCCGCTGCGTGCTCCGCTGCTGGTGGTGCCGGTAGTTGCGCTGTCTGAACATCCGAAAGTTCCGCCGGTGGAGCAACGCCTGTCAGCCGGCTGTGCCGCGCAGGCCATCCTGCTGGCAGCGGAGGCCAGCGGGTACGCAGGAATCTGGCGCACCGGGGACGCAGCGTATGATCGGGCCGTTATGACCGGACTGGGTCTTGCGGAGCATGAAGAGATTGTTGGTTTTCTCTATCTGGGAACACGCATCGGAACAGCGAAGCAGTTGCCCCACTTGGAGACAGCCGAATTTGTGTCCAACTGGTAGCGGGAGCTTGCCCATGACTGAAAGAGAAAAACCCATGCCGCCGAGCTACGCAACCTTGGACGTTACCGTCGAGTCCCGGGTCGCGACGGTCAACCTGAATCGCCCCGATAAAGCCAATTCGATGAATGCGGCACTCTGGGAAGATCTGCAGCAGTGTTTCGAGTGGCTTGACGCTGAGCCTGAAGTCAGGGTTGTGGTGCTGGCAGGCAACGGTAAACACTTTTGTGCCGGGTTGGACCTGGCCATGTTCGGTGATCTGGTCGGGGAGGCGGTTGAACCTGGACGACGTGCAGAGCAGTTTCGCCGCACGGTGCTGCGGCTGCAGGATAATCTCAGCGCGATTGAGCGCTGCCGTGTGCCGGTGCTGGCGGCCATACACAACACCTGCATCGGGGGCGGCGTCGACATGGTGTGTTGCGCCGATATGCGTTATGCGACGGAAGACGCCTATTTTTCAATCCGGGAGATTGATATTGGTATGACTGCGGACGTCGGTACCCTGCAGCGTATGCCCAAAATCATACCGGAGGGGATCGTACGGGAACTGGCCTACACAGGTCGCAACATGGGCGCCGAAGAGGCCAGGGAAGCGGGCTTTGTGAATCGCGTGTTTGAGAATAAAGCGACCATGTTGCGTGAAGTCACCGCGATAGCCCACAGCATCGCCAAAAAATCGCCGCTGGCGGTGCGCGGCTCAAAAGAGATGCTTCTGTATGCGAGAGACCATTCCGTCGCCGACAGTCTGAACTACATTGCAACCTGGAATGCGGGCATGCTCAGTGCCGCCGACTTGCAAGCGGGTGTGCAGGCACAGGCTGACGGTTCAGACGCGACCTACGACGATTGAACTTTGTCCATCTGCTAGCCCCGGGGAGAGAACATTTATGGCATGGCTTGCGCGGCTGAACCGGCCGTGGGTGCATTTCATTATCATTGGTTCGTTGCTGTTCTACCTGCAGGGCGTCATGTTTCCCGCGCCCAAGCCGGTTGTCGGGCCCCTGAACGAGGCACGCACGGAGGCCCTGATGCAGCAGTGGTTTGCCACGACCGGCAGGCTGCCGACCGAGGCGCAAAAAGCCCGTATGATCCAGGCCGAGCTCGACCGCGATATGCTCTTTCAGCGCGCCCTGGAGTGGCGAATACACGAGATCGACCCGGTGGTCATTCAGCGCTTGCTTCGCAACATGCGTTTCCTGCGTCTGGGCGACGGCAAGTCCGATGAAGAACTGTATGCGATGGCCTTGGACATGCGATTGCACCTGGGGGATGAAGTCGTAAAACGCCGCATGATACAGGTGATGGAACAACTGCTGCTCGCGGGCAATCCTGCGCCACCGATTACCGAGCAGGCGCTCGCGGCGGAGTTCTCCAACCGCAAGGAGGAACTGCGTCGGCCACCGCGTTACTCCATAGAGCATATCTATTTCAACCTCGACAGAATGGCCGAGGTGGAGGCCGTGGTGGACACCATTCAGAGCGACGGCCTCGGCATCGCCGAGGCGCGCGCATTCAGTTCACCATTTCTTCCAGGCTACCGGTTTCAGCGCCAGACGCCGGACCAGCTGGCCCGCCATTTTGGTACCTCGTTTGTCGAGAACCTGCTGGCGACCGCGCCCAGCGCGGGCGCCTGGGCAGGTCCGGTCCGCTCGACCTATGGCATACACTACGTGTGGGTCAGTGAAGTGGAGCCCGACCGCGATGCCACGCTCGAAGAGGTGCGCAATCAACTTTTGCGCGATCTTCAGTCCAAGGCGAACGCTGAGGCGCTGCGTAGTAGCCTCGACCGGCTGCGTGCCGACTACGAGGTGAGGTCATGAGCGCCGTGCGTCGTCTGGCCATACTGCTGCTCGCGCTGTTGATATGTCAGACTGCACAAGCCCATCGCTTTGCCCCCTCGCTGCTGCAAGTCAATGAAATAGAACCGCTCAAGTACCAGGTGGTTTGGAAGACGCCGGCCCAGGGGGTGTCGAGCACGCCGCTGCAGCCGCGCTGGCCCAAAGCCTGTGACGTGCTGAACCCGAGCCCTCCAACCCTGGAAGGCACCGGAATGGTGAGCAGCTGGCAGCTTTACTGTCCGCAGCTCGGGGCGCAGGGTTTGGTGGGGCAGGTACTGGGCATTTCCGGGCTGGGCGCCAACCAGGCGTCGGCCATGGTGATGGTCAATTTACTCGATGGACGCAACTACCAGGCGGTGTTGAACGCGGAGCAGCATGAATTCCTGGTGCCGCCCGAGTCCAGCTCAGGCGAGGTGGCCGGCGACTATATGGTGCTCGGCATGGAGCATATCTGGGGTGGCATTGATCATTTGCTCTTCGTTTTCGGCCTGCTGTTGCTCGTCGGTGGCGGCGCGCGGCTGCTGTGGACAATCACGGCCTTCACCCTGGGCCACAGTATCACGCTGTCGCTGGTGACACTCGGCTACTTTGAGTACCCCGTAGCCTGGGTGGAGTTTGCCATCGCGTTGAGTATTTTCGTGCTGGCGGTCGAGTTGACGCGGCGCGAACGCAACGATCTATTGTGGCGGCACCCCTGGTGGTTGGCGGGTGGTTTCGGTTTGTTGCACGGCATGGGTTTCGCGGGAGCACTGGCGGAGACGGGCTTGCCGCAGGACAACGTACCCCTTGCGCTGTTGTTCTTCAACGTGGGAATCGAGATTGGTCAAATCGCCTTTATTATGGTCATTCTGACGCTGTGGTGGATCATTCGCAGACCGCTGGCCTCCTGGACTGAGCGTCTCATGCCGGTGCCCGTGTACGTGCTGGGGTCGCTGTCAGCCATGTGGTGCATCGAGCGAGGTTTGGAGGCGCTCATGTCCTGAGACGCTCTCTCAGGGCAGTTCGATCACCGCGTTTTCAGCCGTTCCACTGTTGGCGTAAAACCAGGATTCCAATGCGTATCGATTCTCCGTTTGCCCGCGTACGTGGCCTGAGCGGTGCAGGCTGTAGTGGTCGAAAAACAGCGCGTCGCCGGGCGCGAAGTAGGGATTGACGACGGGTGCGTCGCGGGCCAGTTCCTCCACAAGTTCACCGCCTACCACCCAGTCCAGATGAGCGCCGCGCGTACCGTACTCAAGAATTTCCTCGATACGTTTTGGCAACAAAGTCATCCCGGGCGCCGGTGTGCCCTGGCCGCATTCGCTGAGTGCAACCCACATATTGAGCGCGCGCACACCTTCGCCCATGAACTGACCATCCTGATGCCAGCCTCCGCCGATGCCGGTACCGACCTCACGGGGTGGGACCAGCCTGAAGACCCACTTGCGGGTGGCCAGCACAGCGGGCTCGCCAAAAAAAGCTTCAACGATCTGCCTGAGCCCATACTTGCGGTACATCTCCAGCACGCGGAAGGACCCTCGCGGCGAATCAATCACCTTCATGGAGCCCGTCCGATTGAACTTCTTGGTTTTGTTGCGTGCGGAATAAGCGGCGTGTTCGCCCGGAAAATGCGGCGATGGGTAGTACCAGGGGCTCTCGCTCTCCAGCTTGTCCTCGCCCGCGTCAACGCGGGCATCGAGGGCCTGATCGATGCAGCTGCGAAGGGGTGTTACGTCGGTATTGTCAAACATGCCGCGGACGATCAAATGCCCGGAGCGGCGAATGGCGTCGCGTAGAATGCCCACTGAAAAATCCGCCGCCGAAATCTCGGGGATGGCCCCCTGGCGTATGTCCAGCCGTTGCCCGGTACCGTCGGAATGGGCGGTATCCGAGGAAACATACTGATTCGTCGGTTCCGATTGCAGCAGTAGATCAACGACGGCTCGCTCATAGACGGCTTGCTCGGCCTTTCGATTGGCGCTGGTCAGGCAGTTCAGTGCGCCCTGCAGGTCACCCCTGGTGTGCAGCTTGTGCGCTCGCCTGAGTGTGCGCTGGGTGGATAGTGAGGAGATAAAACTCATGGCTGGCGGTATCTTATGATTAAAAGCTCATCCAATTATAAGCACATTCAGAGTGCTGGAAAAGGACGCGTATCACACTGCTTGACGGCCTCAGCGCGTGTCTCTAAGGCGCGAAAGCGCGCCTCTGAGGCGACATCAATGTCGTGGCGTCGCGCCTTCGAATTTGCCCAGAGGGCGAGGCGCCTCCGGTGCATCAGCCGGGTTATCTACTGGGGGTTACCCGGCCAGTCCTCCATAACGATAAAGGGATGAAACGCGAGCTCTATGCCTTCCATGATCTGGGTTTCGTTTTCAAGGATGTTGCGCCGTCTGATGTAGCGGCCCTGACTGGAGCGGGTATCGATGGCCTCGGTGGCCTCCAGGCCGCCACGGCTGGAAAACAGCGGTTTCAATTCCATATCGTAAATAGTGACCTGCAGCGACGCGGCGGCCGCCTGCATGTTCCAGTCGAAGTCTGCGCTGACCGCGTTACCGGGCCCCTGTAGACTCGGCTTGCGTGTCACACCATCCCAACGCGCCAGGTGCTTGAGACCGCCGCTGAAGGCGATCTGCACCTCCACCAGATCGGTGAAGATAAAGGCGTCCAGACCCCGGTCAGCGAGTTGGTCCCGGACAGTGTGCATGATTTGTGCGAACGTTTTCATGTTCACTTTACCGCTGGTTGGATCCACCGGATTGCCAAAGGCGCGCACCGCTGTATTCCATTGTTGCTGAAACTCCCGCTGCGGCAGAACCTTGAATCCGTTGTCCTTTAAATAGCTAGAAACCAGGGCATCAATGCGTCCGGATTCTTTCTCCAGATAGTTGCGCGAGGGTGCCCCCAGATTAACGTGGGCGATCACCACCGTCTGGATCTTGTCTTCGGCAATTCGAGTTTCGTCAATCTGGTATGCGAAGGTGGTGGGATTGTAGGTAGGTGTCGAGCTGCAAGCGGCCAGCGCCAGCA
This sequence comes from Pseudomonadota bacterium, assembly GCA_039190425.1. Classification (GTDB taxonomy): domain Bacteria; phylum Pseudomonadota; class Gammaproteobacteria; order Pseudomonadales; family Halieaceae; genus Marimicrobium. The sequence continues at coordinate 180,274 of JBCCYE010000005.1, forward strand.
GGGCCAGCCACACAGCTGCGAGCGTTGGTCGGCGGAGGTATACAGGCATGGGTTGATCCGATCCGTTATAGTGCCGGGCATGTTAGCAAAATCTCAACGGTGGCACAGCGCCTGATGGCGGTGGACTTGCACACGCGCTCCAGCGGCAGTGGCTTCCCGGTATTGTTGTTGCACGGACTGTTTGGCTCGGGCGCCAACCTGGCGAGTCTGGGCCGAGCGCTACGCGACGGCTATGAGGTGATCGCGCTCGACCTGCCTGGACACGGTCGATCAAAAAGCCTGAACCCTCTGGATCTGCCCAGCCTGGCGGAAGCCGTGGATGATTGGCTGTGTGCGCAAGACATTAAAGCGGTGCACGTCGTCGGTCATTCCCTGGGAGGCAAGGTTGCCATGCAGCTTGCATTGGCCGGTTCCCCACGCATATCGTCTCTGGTTGTTGCCGATATTGCGCCCGTCGTGTATCCGTCGGGCAGGCACGATGCGGTGTTTCAGGCACTGGAGGCGGTAGCATCCGCAGGCTTGCAAAATCGAGCCGCCGCTGTGTCGCTATTGAAAGCGCAAATAGAGGATCTCGCGACCGCCGATTTTCTGGCCAGCAATTTGGTTCGGGACGAACGAGGCGTCTATGACTGGCGGTTTGATTGGCGCAGCCTGCAATCGGCCTATGATCGGCTGATGGAGGCTCCGGTGATGCACGCACCTTGGGAAGGCCCCACGCTATTTATCAAAGGCGGCGCTTCTGCCTACATTCTGGAACGACATCGCGACACGATTATGGCGATGTTTCCGGCGGCGCAGCTTCGCGTCATGCCGGACTGTGGCCACTGGCTCCACGTAGAGCAACCCCGTTTGTTTAACGGCATCGTGACGCGGTTTTTGGCAAGTCTAGCGGACTCAGGGAGCGCGCTGGCCTGATGGGTAAAAGGCAAGTATGCTCTCGCGAGAAGTCGAACCCACAGGTTGATCCGTTTTGCATCTGAGTTTTGGTGAACTGGCTGCCCTCGCATTGGCAGGCGCTGCCGGCCTGTATTTTCTCGCTGCGATTCGTGTGCGGGAGTTGGCGTTGCAAGCCGTGGGTCGTGCCAGCCGTAGCGGAGACTTTCAGCTGTTAGATCAGTCGGTGCACTTGCGTCGGATCTCGCTCAGTCGAGACAAGGCAGGCCGATGGCGTGTCTGGCGGCAGTATCGTTTCGACTACAGCTACGACGGGGCGGAGCGGCGGCAGGGCTCTGTGGTGATGTTGGGCAGGCGTCTGGAATCCATAGTGATATCAGAGCCAGACATCACGCTGCACTAGCGTTCAAGGTTGGGGAGGCGTCACCGATAAAGGGCGGAACCGACGACACTTGCCGCCAGCAGAATGAGCAAAATCGCGAACAACCGATCGACGGTGATCGCGGACTGTCGAAGCCTGTTAAGAAAAGCACTTCGGCCGACGAGCAGAGCGACCAGTATGTACCAGGCGGCATCGGTCGCACCGACGGTCACCGCCATGATCAATTTTTCGACGGCCCCGTAATCGGGTCGGACAAATTGACTGAACAGGGCGAGCATGAAAATGGCCAGCTTTGGATTCAGTAGGGCGATGGTGAAGCCCTCCAGCGCCGCACTGGAAGAGCGTTCGCATACCTCGCCGATTGTTGCAGCCTCGCCCGCGCGACGCAGGGTCTGTATACCGAGATAGGTCAGGTATACCGCACCCATCAGTTCAATGCCGTTATGAATGCTTGGCGAATCTGCAATCAACGCAGCGAGGCCCGCAGCAGTCAGCAGGCCGTAACAGCCCACTGCCAAACCGTGGGACACGCTTGCGCAGAAGCCAGCTCGCTTGCCGCCCGATAGAGTTGCGTTCACGACCACTGCCAGACTCGGGCCCGGTGACATGGCCCCCAGCAGACAGACGCTAACCAGTGCCAGCCAGTCAGCCAACAGCATTTGTGAAGTCCTGCCACGGGGCGCCAAAGAGGTGCAGATGAAAGCCTGGTTGTAACATTCTCGGACACATCATTTTTCCACAGATTCTGTGGATAACTCGGTGAGTAAGTTGTTTAGCGGGTTCCAAAGTACTGTAATAATAGCGTTTATGACAGATTGCCTAAAAAGTAGCCAATATAAAAATAATCATTTATATCAGTGACTTGAGGGCTTTTTTTCAGAGATTGAGTTTAGATAAAAAGCTAACTATGTGAAACTTTCGTGACCAATGATGGATGTGCATAACCTACAGGGCCGTGCTACCACAGGTAACTTTTTTCAACACTTGGAAACAACCGCATCTGTCTGGTCAGCCCTTTGATTCGGCGTAACGCCATCAACCACTTTATTCGTAGCATATCCTCGATAGTCAAGCACTTTCTTCAGTGTTACCGGTTGGTGGGAAGCTGCGCGGTGCTCGAGCTTAACCGCCGCTGCAGCTGGTCCATTGTCCCCACTGCACAACCGGAGAGCGTGATCGCCTGTGGTCGAGATCGGAATGTGCGGGCAAGCGACTCGTCGTCGGCACTATCCGATTTTTGGACATCGTCTGCCAGCGGTGATCCGGAAGGATCCAATGAGGGTTTGCCGTCGGCCAATTCGAAAACCCGTTAGGTCCTGATCGTGCCGTTTCCATGCCGACAACGAGTCAGGAACGAACAGCCTAGGCTGTGGATCACGCGAACGTGCCGGAGACACGTCGGGGTGTTGACTCCCCAGGTTGCGGTCAATGTGCTTGCCGGTGTTCCGTGCGAGATTCTAGGCAAGTCGGACTCATAGCCAATGCGGCAAACGCGAATGAAGTGCCGGCCAGCCGTTCCCGTGAACGCGGTTTTTTCATGGCAAAAAGCAACGGCATTCGACGTCTCGCTACGCTTGAGCGCTGCGCGCTCGCCGGTTTGACAGGGTAACCAGAATCTCTATAATGCGCGTTTCTCGGATAGGGGGTGGTTAGCTCAGCTGGGAGAGCATCTGCCTTACAAGCAGAGGGTCGGCGGTTCGATCCCGTCACCACCCACCACGACTTACTGCAGCTGTTCGAGGGATGAAGTAAGCAGCTACCGGGACCGGTAGTTCAGTTGGTTAGAATGCCGGCCTGTCACGCCGGAGGTCGCGGGTTCGAGTCCCGTCCGGTCCGCCATCTTCCCGTACAGTAACCTCTTGATAGTCTTAGCTTTGGCATTTTTGGCCTCGTTCCTGTGTGCAACTCTTGTGCAACTTCTATCGATTAGGACATTTGATCAATCAGAGATTGCACTTTTTCGAGCGCTTCCTCGAACTCCTCGGCGCTGGATTTGTATTCTCCTCGCCCTAAGCAATAATCGGCACCGCTGCGACCGTCGAGCTCGCGATAGTGCCTAATTTCGATGCTGTACTCTCCGTCGTGTTCGGTGACCTCATGGCAGACAAACCCCTCGCCATCGATAGCAATGCGGGTATAGACCGTGTACTTGTAATCAACTTTATGTATGCGATACAGCGGGAAAGAGGCCTCATACTCCTGTTCCTGGTATTCCGGGACTATGAGCTTGATCTTGATCATATAGAACTTTCCTCATTCTGCCTTTCTGTGAGCATCCCAGAACGCCCGGCCACTATCGCAGCGAGCTCCGCTTCATCATCGGCGCTATTGATCCAAGTGCCATAGGATTTAAAAAACTGCGCCATGGTGTGCCCCTGCTGTTTGGCCAGGAATGCCGGTTTGCCGCCTGCCATCAGATCCAGGGTCGCACGAGTGTGTCGGCAGTTGTATGCGCGCCGGTAGCGGATCGGCGCCTGGCGTTTTTCGTTCGCCAGATCGATCGCTTTGCGCCACCAGGCATTCATAATATCGCCATCTAAGTGCGGCCCGCCGTCGGTGTTGGTGAACACATAGCCGCCGTGTATGGGTCGTGGTCTGCGCTGCAGCACCGTCTTTGCCATGGGGGTGAGCAGTACGCGACGTTTCTCGTGCGTCTTGGGGGTGGTCAGCCGACGGCGCGAAAACGCTCGATCAATGTAGATGTGGGCAGGGTTGCACTGCTCCCACTCCAGTGCATTAAGCTCGCCTGGCAGTCTGACGCCGGTCTCAAACGCCAGCGTGAAAAAATCCAGCGCGTCCTGGTCGAGCTTTGCCAGTGCCGCGAGGATGGCCGCCTTTTCGTCGGCGCTGAATGGGTCAATCTCAGGCGCGCCGAGTTTTTCCTTCGGCAGCTTCTCAGAAAAGTTGGTGTTGAAGTCTTCCAGGGTGCTGATGCCCAGCTTGAACACGCCCGATAATGGAATCTTGGCATTGTAGCGAGTCTTGGCGCTGGTCCACTCGGTGGCATTGTCCGCGGCCAGCACCTGCGCATAGTTCATGTGCAGCATGGGGATCTGTCCCAGGTGGGGAATCCAGAACTGATTGAGAATCTGCTGATAGCTCTCGACGGTAGAGGGCTTGCCGCGGTGTGACTTAAGGTACAGTTCTGCGACCTCGAAAAACGTGGGATTGCGTGGGTTTCTTTCGTCGCCATCTATGGGGAGGCCGGCTTTGAGTCGGGCGATGTACGTTTCCCGACGACGGAAAGCCTCG
>JBCCYE010000006.1:0-150288 GCA_039190425.1 Pseudomonadota bacterium
ACAACTGTTTGGGGCTCATCTAACGAAGGACTCACCTAAGGGCGATGCTGTCGCCGAAAACAGGCGCTTTTGCCGAAGACTGGCAGCGCGCCCATTGCTGCTAACATCATCGCCTGCTGCAGGTTCAGGCACGGGATGGCACCGTCCAAAGCACAGTCTGCTGCCCGTTCGAGAAACTCTGGCCGCCAAAAACATCGCCTATCCACCGAGCCTTAGGGCTTCGGGCCACCACTTTGTCCCGGCCAGCGCGAATTACCGATGGTTTCGGCGAACGGCTCAAACGCCTCTGCGTCCAGGGGTTTATCCAACGTCACGCGACGATCTAGAAAAATTGGGCTCCAAAGATAGGCATCCACCTCACCTCGCACGGGCAAGCGCTGCGCGATGGGATCCCAGGGGCTTTCATTCAGAGTCAATTCACCGACCACTTTTTGCTTCAGCGCAGTCCCGTATTTGCTGTACACCCGAACCACGTGCGGCGGGAAGTCAAACCCAGTTTCGGTATAGGACGCCTTTCGAGAGTACTTTAGCCACCACTCGTTCAACTCAAACTCCGGACCGTTATCAAGAATCTCTGTGACCTGGCCTTTAAATTCGAAGAATGTGTAACTCTGGTGAGAGACCCTCGCAGCCACGTAATCCATCATGCGAAAATACTTGATGTCCGCTGGGTACTTGGGCTGACCGAACTTCTCTTGGCTGATAAAAATCTCCGCTTCTTTGTCGATGCCATAGCCAAGCGCGTATTCACCCACCTCCCCGTGAAACCGGGCGAGGACACTGGTCACGAGGCCGAACTCCGGTTCACCGTTAACGGGAAAGTTGTACACCGTCAGTATCACGCGTGGCTCGTCTGCCGGCTCCAAACCGGGGGGAAGCAAGGCGGCAATGTTCTCTGGATCGGTGAGATAGTTGATCTTGAGCATTGGCCAATTTATCGCGTCTCCGGGCGTTCCCTGGGGTACTACCTGTGTCATTTCAGTCATGGCGTGATCTCCGCTATATATGCTGCACACGTGGACGCATAGTGTAGCCCAATGGCGCCAGATCGACGTAAAACAGACTGAACCAGGCCGGGATATTTCATCGATAGCACCGCTTGTCATGACGTGATCGCCTTTGTAATCTGCATGGCTTACGCAGCACAGGGATAACGAATGGACTCTGTCGAGGCCGGAAAACGACTCTGGACGCCCACCGAGGCAAGGTGCAAAGATGCCGCCATCACAGCGTACCTTGAATGGATCAACCAACGCTACGACGTTTCTCTCCGCGATTATCACGGCTTGTGGCAATGGTCCATCGACCATCTGGAAGACTTCTGGGAGAGCATCTGGGACTACTATCAGGTTGGTGACAGATCGAAGTGCGTGGCCATAGTCTCCGGCGAGATGCCCGAGTGCAGGTGGTTCGATGGTGCTCGGGTCAACTACGCTGAGCACCTGTTGCGCCAGGGAGACCTGGCTGATCCAAATCGTGTCGCGATCTACGCTCGCTCGGAGAGCGTCGGCGACCGAGCCATCAGCTGGCTGGAACTGCGCGAGGCGGTAGCCTCGCTGGCAACTCGGCTCCGAGAAGCGGGCGTAAGACCAGGGGATCGGGTAGCGGCCTACATGCCGATCTCTGCCGAGTCAGTGGTAGCCTGTTTGGCCTGTGCCGCCATCGGTGCCGTCTGGTCTAGTTGCTCACCCGACTTTGGCAGCAAGAGCGTTCTGGAAAGGTTTGCACAGATTTCTCCGCGTCTGATGATCGGCGTCACTGGGTACCGATACAACGGCCAGTGTTTTGATCGCGGCAAAGATGTGACGGACATTCTGTCCCAACTTCCCTCGGTGGAGACCTTTATTTTTCTGCCATGGGGCGAAGCCGACAGCCCACCGAAGCTGCCCGAGCCGTGCAAGCTAATGGACTGGGATTTTGCCGTTAGCGACACGGGCAAGTCGTACAAGCATTTTGAATTTGAACAGCTTCCCTTTAACGCACCGATGCTCATTTGCTACTCTTCCGGCACCACCGGCCCGCCGAAAGGCATCGTACACGGGCAGGGCGGCGTACTGCTCGAACGAATCAAAACCAGCTCATTGCACGAAGACCTGAATCCGCAAACGGTGGAGTTTTTCTTCACTACCACCGGTTGGGTGATGTTCAACATCCTAATGTCCGGCATGCTGACGGGGAGCGGAATCGCGGTCTATGATGGTTCACCGACATTCCCTGATCCGGGAACGCTATGGCGCTTTGCAGAGGACTGTGGCATCACCTACTTCGGTACAAGCCCGACCTACATCAACGCGCTTGAACAGTCCGGTTACGTACCTCGGGATCATCACAAACTTGGCAGCATAAAGAGTCTCGCGCTGACAGGATCACCATCGGTACCGGAGACTTTCCAGTGGTGCTATGACAACGTGGCCAATGACCTGCATATCATTTCAATGAGTGGCGGCACGGAAGTCATGACCGGCTTTCTGGCCGGTTGTCCCCTGCTTCCGGTGTACGCGGGAGAGCTACAGTGTGCCTGCCTGGGCGTTCGCGCAGACGTATTTGATGAACGGGGCCAGTCTGTGCCAGAGGAAGTTGATGGCGAACTCGTGCTGAAAGCACCGCTGCCCTCTATGCCCGTGAGATTCTGGAACGATCCCGAAGGCAAGCGCTACCATGACGCCTACTTTGCGGAATTCCCCGGCATCTGGCGACACGGTGACCTGGTCCGCCGAACCCGCAACAACGGTTACGTTATTTCTGGCAGATCTGACTCGACGCTAAATCGTCATGGGGTGCGCATAGGCACAGCGGAAATCTACCGTGTGCTGGATGCTCTGCCGCAAATCAGCGACAGTATGATCATAAGCGTCGAGCTGCCCGGTGCACGCTTTTACATGCCACTGTTTGTAGTGCTTTCCAACGATACCAATCTGGATGAGGATCTGACGCAGTATATCTGCAATCGACTGCGCAGTGATTGCTCACCGCGGCATGTTCCGGACGATGTATTCGCAATCGAGGAGGTGCCCTATACGCTGACAGGCAAGAAACTTGAAGTGCCAGTGAAAAAGCTCTTGCTGGGGGGTGAACCCGATCGCGTTCTCAACCCCGGCGCGATTCGCAATCCCGACGCGGTGGCCTACTTCGTGGAGTTTGCCAAGCGGCTTTGAGCAGATTCATAGGCCTGCCGAATATCTAGGCAATCTCGCTTCAGCAAGCTTCGCTATTTTGATAAGCATGCTTATAATTGACGTCGCCCATTACCACGCGCGAATAGGAGGCTGCTATGGCTGGCTACTGGTTTGAAGAATTTTCCGAAGGTCAGGTGTTCGAGCACGCCGTGAGTCGCACCATTACCGAAACGGACAATGTCTGGTTCAGCTGTCTAACGATGAACACACAGCCACTGCACATCGATTTTCACAAAGCCAGGACACAAACGGATTTCGGCCAGCCGATCGTCAACAGCATGCTGACACAAGCCATTATGATTGGCATCACCGTCTCAGACACGACTCTGGGTACGACGGCTGGCAACCTGGGCATGGACAATGTCAAGTTTCCCAGGCCAATGTTTCACGGTGACAGTATCAGCGCGCGCACGACCGTACTTAGCGTGCGTGAAAGCAAGTCACATCCTGACAAAGGCATCGTCAGCTTTAGGCACGAGGGTTTCAACCAGCATGGCGAACTCGTGGCAACCTGCGATCGCGCTGCCTTTATGTTCCGCAAGCCGGCAGAAAACACCTAGTAGGACTTTGGTAAGCCCAACACCTTCTCAGCGATGTAACAGAGGATCAGATGCGGCGTGATGGGTGCAATTCGATGGATAACGGCTTCGCGCATGTAACGCTCTACATGGAACTCCTTCGCGTAGCCCATGCCCCCGTGTGTTAGCACCGCGTTGTTAGTTGCCTTGTGCGTCGCTTCTCCCGCCAAATACTTGGCCGCATTGGCCATATGCCCACAGTCCTCACCGCGGTCGTACAACTGGGCGGCGCGAAAAGCCACTAGATTCGCCGCCTCAAGCTCAGCCCAGCTTGCCGCCAAAGGGTGCTGAATCGCCTGATTCATACCGATAGGTCGATCAAATACTACTCGCTCTTTGGCATACTCCGTCGCTCGATCCAGGGCCGCACGACCGAGACCGACCAGTCCAGCTGCGATCAGTATTCGCTCGGGGTTGATACCGTGTAGAAGATAGCGAAATCCCTTACCCTCCTCGCCAATGAGGTCCTGCTCAGGAATCTCCATCCCGTCGAAGAACACCTGGTTGGAGTCCACGCATTTACGACCCATTTTTTCAATTCGCCGGATTTCAACCTTGTTTTTGTCGAGATCAGTGTAAAAAAGCGACAGTCCATCCATGGGTCTGGGCGTCTCAGACTCATCTTTGGTACGAGCAATCAGGAGTATTTTATTGGCTCTTTGGGCAGTACTTGTCCACACCTTCTGCCCACGTACGACATAACGATCACCCTGCTTTATCGCCCGGCACGTCAGCCGCGTGGTATCCAGCCCGATATTGGGCTCGGTTACTCCGAAACAGGCCACGTCCTTACGCTCAATAATCGGTGGCAACATACGCAACTTCTGTTCCTCGGACCCGAATTTGACCACGGGATTGAGCCCGAAGATACCGAGGCTCACGGAGGACACACCACCATTGCCTGCACCAGACTGAGAGATCGCCTGCATCAGAATGGATGCCTCCGTAATGCCCAAACCACTCCCGCCATACTCTTCAGGCATCGCGATGCCCATGTAGCCGTTGTCCGCAATCATTTGGCAGAATGACTCGGGAAACTCTCCGTCACGATCTCGCTCAAGCCAGTACTCGTCTCCGAACTGAGCACACAGACGGGTAACGTTATCCTGGATTTGTAACTGTTCTGCTGTGAAATCGATACTCATATCAATGCGTCCAAAGTCTTTGTTATTTCCTGCCACGCAAACCTATCCGGCTCACTCACCCTCTACACGTTGGCGGCGACCCACCTTCCAGACGACAAACCTCAGTTCCCCTCCTAATGCAGGAGACCGGCAATCCCTCGGGACGCCTCCTCTAGTTGATCTCTAAAGGCTGGATCGGCAATGTCCAACATTGCCTGTACTCGCTGCATTAGAGTCTTACCTTTCAACTCCGCGGCGCCGTGCTCTGTGATGACCACGTCGACGTCACTGCGCGCCGTTGTCACCGGCCCGGATAGGTTACTGACCACCCGACTAACTCGACCGCCCGCCGCGACACTGGGTAGCGCAATGATCGAGCAACCACCCTCTGAGGCCGCTGCTGCACGTACGTAATCGACCTGACCTCCGATGGCGCCGACATACTGACCAGCCGCCACCTCCGCATTGATCTGACCAGTGAGATCGACCTCAATGGCAGAGTTAATCGATACAAACCGGGATAATGAAGCCAGAACCTCGAAGTTGTGGGTGTAGGAAAGCGGGTGCATCCTCACTGCCGCGTTATCGTTGACGAAGTCGAAGAGTCTTTTGGTCCCTAGAACGGTGCAACAAACGTTGATACCGTCGTCTCGCCCCTTATTGGCATTATCTACAGCCCCCGACTCAATCAAATCAAGCATGCTGTCCCCAAGCATACCGGAGTGTACGCCGAGCCCCCGGCGGTCGCCCAGACTGGCCAACATAGCCTCGGGGACTGCCCCGACGCCCATCTGCAGCGTTGCACCATCTTCGATATACGTCTGGGCATGATGGCAAATAGACCGCTCAACCAGTCCGATGTTGGCTGGCGGCAGTTCCAGAGGCGATCTCGTGGCCTCGACCAGAACATCAATGTCTTTTTCTGATAAGTACTGAGCACAGCGAGTCACGGGTACCTGCGGGTTCAGCTCAGCGATTACCACTCGTGCTGCCATTGCAGCGGCGTAGGTATAATCACTGCTCAACCCCAGACTGTATTGGCCCATGGCATCTGGGCCACTGACCTGAATCAGAGCAACATCGCAGGCGATACCTCCACTCGTCAGAAAGCTGACAAGCTGAGACATGTGGCACGGCAAGATCGACAGCTTGCCAGCGCCGGCCAGTGCGCGCGTCACCCCGACAGCGCCGTAACTCATTAAGTGAAGGTGCTTGGTCACCTCGACCGTAAAATGGTTAGAGAGCGTCATGCCCAAGAACACCGAAACGCCATCCAATGCGCTGCACTGCTGGGCCAGCAACTCGGTCAGCGTCGTCGGCTCTCCACACCCCTGCCCTACCACCACGCTATCCCCGGGCTGCACCAACGCCGAAAGGTCCAAATTCCTGGCCTTGATTGTTCGCATATGATCAGCTCACCAGTCCCAGGGCGAGCGCGGTATCCATCACCCCTTCCGCCCGTTTGAGAATTGGCTCGTCAACCATCTGCCCGCGAAAGTCTATGGTACCGACACCCAGCGCCTGCTGGGTGCGATAAGTTTCGATCAGCGCCGACGCATATTCGATCTCTTCTGCAGAGGGGGAGAAGACCTCGTTAGCGAGCACTACCTGGGAAGGGTGCACGCAGAGCTTGCCGTCATAGCCCAGGTCGCGGCCTCTGGATGCGTCCCGTCTGTATTGATCGGCGTCACGAATATCGACAACCGCCTGATCGATGGCGACAATGCCGGCAGCTCTCGCCGCCAACAGCACGCGCGAGCGAGCGTACAGGACTTCATCACCCACTGCCGTTCGACGGGCTCCCAATTGCGCAGCCAGATCTTCCGCGCCGAAGTAACAGATGTCTCCCCAGGTTTCAGCACGGCAGAGGGCCTCCGCGTTCAAGACGCCGGCAATAGACTCAATGCCCAACAACACGCGCTGGTTGTCTCGACGCCGTTCCGATACCGAGGCCAGTTGCTCCACACGCTCCAGCTTCGGGATGACGATACCGTCGATATCCGCTGCACAAACCGCGTCCAGGTCGGCCTCGTGCCATTCAGTGTCCGGCGCATTCACTCTCGCAAACAGCGAACCCGCGTAACCGCTATCTCTGACAGCGCGGGCGTTCTCCCTGAAGGAAGCTTGCGCGGCAAGTTTGTCGACGGACGGTGTGCCATCTTCCAAGTCAATGACGCTGCAGTCAGCGGCAAACCGTTGGAACTTCAGTAACAATTCTGGCCGATTTGCCGGCGCGAAGAACACACTGCGCATGATTGAAACTACCTCTACTCTTTCCTTTATTCGACCAAGGGTGGCCGTTTTCAGTACTTCTGACGCATCAGCTCATCACGGATGTCCCTTTTCAGAATCTTCTTGGCGCCGGATAGCGGCAGTTCTGGCCAAACGGCCAACCCTTTCGGACACTTGTACCCTGCAATGTGCTCGCGGCAATGTGCCAGCAACGTTTCGTAGTCCAATTGCCTGTCTGCATGCAAAGACACGACGGCATAGACACGCTCTCCCCACTGCGGGTCGGGCAGACCGACAACGGCACACTGACGCACGACAGCCAGCTGGTCAATCACGCGCTCCACCTCAATCGAGTAGACGTTCTCGCCACCCGTAATGATCATGTCCTTGATGCGATCGACAACGTAGAGATACCCGTCGGCGTCACGATAACCGCCGTCTCCGGTCGCGTACCAGCCATCCTTGATCACATCGGCGGTCGCGTCTGGCATGTTCCAGTACCCAAGCATGATGTTTGGTCCTCGAACACAGATCTCGCCAACTTTACCCGCGGGCAACTCAGCGCCAAACTCATCGACAATACGCACCTGAACATGAGGAGCCGGTCGCCCAACGGATTTCAGGCGATGACGATTCGGACCGGTAAAATCGTGCTGCGCGGGGCCCAAATTACTGACAATCGGAGCAGCCTCCGTCATTCCATAGCCGTTACTAAAGCCGGCCTGCGGAAAAACCTGGTGCAGCTGTTCCAGCAGTGAAGGCGGAATGGGGGCGGCACCGTAATAAATCTTGCTTAGGGAAGATAGATCATAGTCCCTAAGCTTTGGATGGTTAACGAGAACCGAGCCCATTGCTGCAATCAGCAAGATATCCGTCGCACGGTATCGCTGAATGTTCTCCATAACCGCTACGGCGTCGTAGGCTTTCATGATCACGACATGAGTGACCATAAATGTATGTACGAAGATTCGGGAACAGCCACCCGTATGATAGAACGGATTGGCAAGTAACACCGTCCGATCATCACCAACACTGCCGAATTCCATGTAACAAGTGGCATTGGCGACAATATTGCCATGAGACAACATAACGCCCTTGGAACGGCCCGTCGTGCCACCGGTGTAGACAATCATTGCCAGATCATCGCTACCGGCATGGCACACGGATACGGGTGTTGTGCGAGACTGCTCCTCCCTAAAGGATACAAAACCATCCGGCACGGGCCCGTCATCCATAAAAATGAGCGTCTCGATGCCTTGGCATTGCCGCTGCAGCTCCAGCGCACGTTCCGCATGATCGCGATCTGCCGCTAGCGCGACGGGAGTACAGTCCCGAAGGCAATCGATCTGCTCTGGCTGCGCCCAACGCAAATTTATCGGTACGCTGACCGCTCCAATCCAACAGGGTGCATAGAGTAACTCGACCATGGCAATACTATTGTCTGCCAATACGGCCAGGCGATCGCCAGCCACCAACCCAAGCGCGCCAAGAACGCCTGCGGCCGCTTCACAACGCCTCAGCATTTCCAACCAGCTGCAGGTGCCCGTGTGGTCGGTAAACCCAGGCCGCTCTGGATACTCCCTGGCGGTGCGCTGCAGAATGTGTGTCAGATTCAACGCGTGCCCTCTTGTGCGCTACTACCCAGCAATCTATCGACCCGTGAACTGCGGCGTACGCTTCTCCGTGAACGCCCGTACGCCTTCTGCCCAGTCTTCGGTAGCTGCACAGGCTCCAAAGTGCCTTGCCTCCGCGGCCATCTGTTCGTTGAAATCATTGTCCAGCGACGCGTACAGCAAGGATTTACACGCAGCGAGCGCTCGCGTCGGTAAGGTCGCCAATCTGGCCGCAATAGCAGCGCAGCTGTCCTCAAATTCGTCCGTGCTGAATACCCGATTGATCAGCCCGAGTTGGAGCGCCCGTTGAGCACCAATGGGCTCTGCCAGCATGGCGATCTCCATTGCCAACTTTGTGCCGACCAGTCGCGGTAGGTGATAGGAACTGCCGCCATCCATGCTGGCGCCTATGCGAGTGTATGACTGGATAAAGCTCGCATCCTCTCGGGCCAGTATCAAGTCGCAGGCCAGCGCCAGTGAAAAACCAAAACCGGCGGCGGCTCCCTGTACGCAAGCCATAACCGGCTTTTCCATTTCTCTCATCTGAGCAATAAGCGGCGCAATGGTACTGACGCGACGCTGAAAATAGTCTTCGATCTCGTCCGCCGACATCGACTCTCGCAACGTTTGGAAAGTCTTAACATCGCCCCCGGCCATGAAGTGATCACCACTGCCTTTCAGCACGACACAGCGAACGGATCGCAGGGCGGCAGACTGCATCATGGCGTCGACGATATGACCGCGCATTTCCATAGACAGCGCGTTGCGCGCGTCAGGCCTGTTGAGGGTGATGGTGGCCACACCCTCATTGACTTCATACAGCAGTTGTTCGCTCATTGTTTGAACTCCAGGGCGTAGACCGTTTGTTCAATAGGATTTTGGCAGGCCAAGGACCTGCTCACCGATGTAGGACATAATGAGCTGTTCACTCACCGGTGCGATACGCATAATGACGGATTCGCGAAACAGTCGCTCCACGTTGTACTCTTTCGCCACTCCCATACCACCATGAGTCATTACAGCCTGCTCACAGGCATTGAATCCTGCTCTGGCTCCGAGAAACTTGGCAGCGTTGGCCTGCGCTCCACATTCAAGGCCAAGGTCATAGCGCGCTGCCGCGTTCTGACACATCAGCCAGGCAGCCTCTAGTTCCATCCAATTCTCCGCCAAGGGGTGCTGAATGCCCTGATTCTGGCCAATGGGCCGATCGAACACGACCCGCTCGCCGGCGTAAGCGGCGGCGCGGCGCAACGCGTCCTGGCCAATGCCTACTCCCTCAGCACCGATGAGTACACGCTCGGGGTTCAGGCTGTGCAATATACAGCGAAAACCTTTGCCATCTTCTCCCACCAGATCTGCATCAGGAATGAAATAATTGTCGATGAACACCATGTTAGAGTCCACCGCCTTACGACCGATTTTCGGTATTCGCTGAACCTCAATCTTCGATCTATCAAAGTCCGTATAGAAAAGGGTCAGCCCCTCCGTCGCACGATCACAATCCTCCTTCTTACGCGTACGACACAACAACATGATCTTGTTCGCGACCTGGGCGGTAGTAGTCCAGATCTTGCGGCCCGACACTCGGTAACCACCTTCGACCTTCTCAGCAAACGTGCTGATCGAAGTCGTGTTGAGCCCCGCGTCAGGCTCGGTCACCGCAAAGCACACCTGGTCCTTACCACTGACGAGGTCAGGCACCCAGCGCTCCCGCTGCTCATCCGTGCCAAACACAAGAATGGGGTGTGGGCCGAACATATTGATGTGGATGGCCGACGCCGCCGTCATACCACCTCCGCAGGTAGCGACGGTGTTCATCATCACGGCGGCTTCACCAACACCGAGACCGGAACCCCCCAGAGCCTCCGGCATCGTCAAACCAAGCCAGCCGCCTTCCGCCATGGCCCGATGAAACTCAAACGGAAAGCGTCCATCGTCATCTCGCTCACGCCAGTATTCGTCATCAAACTGTTGGCAAACTGCCAGAACACCTTCGCGGATAGCGATCTTGTCTTCATCCAATTCGTAGATCACCGTGCTAGGCCCCTTCCCGACCGACAATGGTTACGGATGATACATTCTGCGAAGGAAAGCCACCCAGGTTGTGGGTCAGGCCAAACACAGGATCTTGGGAGCGCTGTCGCTCGCCAGCCCTCTCTGAGAGCTGCAAATACATCTCGTACAACATGCGCAAGCCGGTCGCACCGATGGGGTGTCCGAAGCACTTAAGACCGCCATCTATCTGGCAGGGAATCGCCCCATCGGCGTCGTAGAAACCATTGAGGATATCATCGGCGGCATGACCCTCTTCAGATATAAACAAATCTTCCATCGTCACAAGCTCAGTAACGGAGAAACAATCATGAACCTCGATAAGACCAATCTGGTCTCTGGGTCGGGTAATTTCTGCCTCCTCATAGGCTCGCCTGGCAGCGACCCGGGTAGTATGGAAATAGCTGCCGTCCCAATCGTTGTACTGAAGCTCGCCTCCGTTGGATACCGACAACTGAAGCGCCTTCACCGTTATCAAGTCTCTTTTACCCAATGATCGTGCCACTTCCGGAGTCGCCACAATCGCACAAGCCGACCCATCACTTACCCCGCAACAGTCAAAAAGACCAAGCGGCTCTGCTATGTAGGGTGCGTTGATCGCCTTATCAATATCGATTTTTCGTCGCAGGTGCGCTTTAGGGTTGATCGCCCCGTTGTCATGGCTCTTTACAGAAACGTGAGCCATTGCGCGCTTCAGCAACTCTCGGTCTATCCCATGCTTGCTCTCGTAGGCTGACGCTAGCTGGGCAAAAGACCCGGGCGCCGAAACGTTGGGCCAGAACAGATCGTTTACTGTGCCGCGGGTGCGCTGAGGTAAACCGCCGTATCCCGTATCCTTGAGCTTTTCCACACCCAATGCCAAAGCAATGTCACAGGCGCCTGCAGCGACCGCATAGACGGCGCCGCGAAATGACTCTGTGCCGCTGGCGCAATAGTTCTCTACACGTGTCGCCGGGATGTAAGGTAGGCGCAGTGCGGTGGCAATGGGGACCGCTGACTTTCCCACATGCTGTTCATCCAGCGCGGTACTCAGCCACGCCATGCCAATGTCCTCGATGCCGATGCCGGCATCCGACAGCGCTTCGGTGAAGGACTCCAACATCAAGTCCTCCGCTCCGCAATCCCATCGTTCACCGAAATGGGAACAGCCCATACCTATGATTGCGACCTTGTCCCTAATGCCGCTGGCCATGGCTACCCTCCTGCATCCGCGTAAGCCGGGGCGGCTTTCCAGAAATACCTGCGAAATCCGCGCTTGTGGTCATAGTCCTTCACCCTGAATACCATTCGCATTGGCATGCCCACACTCAAGCCCAGATCGGGCAACACGTCGGCGAAGTCTGCCATGATCCTCCCGCCACCTCTGAACTGCACCATTCCGTAGTAGGCCGGGGGATCGATCGTATAGGTGAGATTGTCCCCCGTATAAGACTTCAACTCTGCGGGAACGTCCGCAAACGGATGCGCCACCTGGCTTCCAATCGCGCCACAGTCGGGCTGGACACAGACATTTGTGGCTGGAATCTGAAGGGTTCCGCAAACAGTACATCGCCCTCCGATCAGCCCGGAGGTCAACTCGCGATTTCGATACGCCGTGGAGAGGCCTGTATTTTTATCGAGCTCTGCACGTATGCCATGCTCCATACTTATCAGGTGATTGATGGTCAGATAGCGGCTGTAGTTGCGGTCAGCGGCACCACGCGCCAGGTTAGCGGCAACGCCACCTTCCCTGTTCATCGAATTCACTCTGTGAGTTGCCCGGAACAGAAGTACGTCACAACCCTGCCCAAAACCCACCAGCAGGATCAAGTCTTCAGGCTTAGCCTTTTCCAGCGCAGCTACCAGCAATAGCAGCGGATGGGCGGCGCCGGTGCGTCCGCATCGATCATGCAGATTGTCCATCACGTTATCTGGCGAGATACCCATTCGACCCGCAAGGCCGTGAAGTTCGCTGTTAGTACCGATTCCGCAGCAGAGATGAGTGATTTCATCGGCTTTCACACCTGCTGAAGAAAGCGCATTTGCTACGACAGGGGGCACAATCTTCAGCAGGCCTTCCTCACGCACCCAGCGCTCTTCCCAATCGTAATCGAATTCTGAATCCGCCGTGCGGTAGTGGTCGACAAAATCAACGGTTTCGCTGTAAGCGTCTACCAGCTCCGCAACCACCTCACCATCTCCAACCAGGACCGCGGCAGAACCATCTCCATACATCATCTCCGCCCTGGATGCTGCTTTGGTGCGCCTTTGTTCACTGGCTAACACAAGGCCCATCTCGCCCAACCGGGCTCCGCGCAACGCCGCCAGCAGCGCCGATGTGCCGGCTCGCTGGGAACCGGCAATGTCCATCGTACGGGTCGTGGCTGCCAGATTAAGAGCTTCGGCGACCACCGCGGTCGATTGGCGATCTAGGAAAGGGTAACTGGTTGAGCCCATGTACAGCGCGTCAATCGAATCCCGATCGAAACCCAGCAGCGCATTGCGCGCCGCCTCCACCGCGAGGGTAATGCTGTCCTCATCCCACGCCGCGATGCACCGCTCACCGCTCCCCAGACCACGCAACGAACTGTCAAACCAACCGTGGGCCCGAGCTATCTCTACACGCTGGAGGCGACGCTGCGGAAGATAGATGCCGGCGGCGAGAATGCCTGTTGCCATCGTGTTAATCCTATTTATGTCCGGTAAGATGCGCGGAGCCTCTTACTTGTCCACATCGATTTGAAACTCACGCAGGTTGCGCTGGATCTGCGTCAGCACTTTGAAAAATTCATTCAGCTTTCGAGCGGGTACATCTTTCAACGCGACCTCGTTCACCTGGTCGAGACAATGCTGTACCCGTTGCACCAATGCTCGACCCTCATCGGTGAGATAAATTCGGTTGGCTCTTCTATCGTCTTTGTCAGCGCGACGTTCTATCCAGGCCTTGGCTTCCATTCGATCTACGACGCCACCCAGTGTCACCGGCCGAATTCCAAGAGCACGAGCGAGATCGCCCTGCTTGCACCCTTCATCGCCATTCAGCGCAAGAATCACCAAAGACTGCGTGGACGTCAGCTCCCCTTCACCCATAACGGTGTGAAAGCAGAACACTCTCAAACGCGCAATATCCTGGAATATTGCACCATCCACGACAGACGTATCACTGCTTCTCATACGACCCGGCATCATGCGCTCCCAATTCTAGGCAGTTACCCGCGTCAAACCGGGTCCCAGCAAAACACATCTCGTGACGTCTCCCCGCTCGGCGTAAAATGGGGCGCCAGTGCAGGCAGGGCGTGCTCCAGTACTGTTTCCACGCTCCATCCGTCATCACGATGCATACCTCTGAGCGGACGAGGCTGTGACATGATAAAGATTTCATTAGCCCTCACGGCAAAAATCTGACCAGTAACATGAGCCGCCGATTCGCTGCCAAGGGCGACGGCCAAAGGAGCGATTTTTCCCGACTCCATGCGCTTCACTTTTTCCAAATGTGCGCTATTGTCCTTGGCACCACTTTTGGGAATGGACGCGGTCATACGGCTGTAGGCAAACGGTGCGATACAGTTGGAGCGCACATTGAATTTCGCCATATCAATGGATATGGAGCGTGATAGACCGGCTATACCGAGTTTTGCCGAGGCATAGTTTGCCTGACCGAGATTACCCACGAGTCCCGCTGTGGATGTCATGTGAAGTAAACATCCACTCTCTTGCTTGCGGAAGGAATCGGCACAGGCCCGACTGATGTTAAACGCGCCATTCAGATGCACATTGATCACCGCATCCCACTCCTCGTCCGACATTCGGTGAAACATGCGATCACGCAGTATACCCGCGTTGTTCACCGCGTAACTGAGGCCGCCAAACTCGTCCCAGCATTGCTCTACCATGGCATGCACAGCGGACCGGTCGGTGACGTTTGCAGCTGAAAAACTGGCTTCGCCTCCCGCATCGCGTATAGTGCGAGCCACCTCTTCGGCGACACTGGCGTCTGCACCTTCTCCCCCTAAGGATGCACCCAAATCGTTGACCATAACCCTGGCGCCCTGTTGACCAGCGAGCAGTGCAATATCTCGACCGAGCCCGCGCCCCGCCCCGGTAACAAGTACCACCTGGCCTTCGAGCATTCTCTTCATTGTTGTGTCCTCGATACTGTAATAGCGATTGTCACGCTCCAGTCGAATCACTGGTTGACCGGGCTTTTTACTTTGTCAGCTTATAAATAGCATACTAATAATTATCTAACAATATTCTCTGGGCCTCACGGCACCGTGGTAGGCAGCGCGCCCTCCAATCTTCGGATGGCCGGACTCCAGGTAAATGGCTACGGGGGCTAACTTAAGGCTCGCTGAGAGTCTCGTAGCGACGAGCATGATAATCGCGCGAACCGTACTGGACATCTATCATCATCAAACGCTTGTAGTAGTGCCCAACGCTGTATTCCTCGGTCATACCAACGCCGCCGTGCAGCTGGACACCCTGACGGCCAACGAATTCACCAGAGGCTCCGATTTTTGCCTTACACAGCGCCGCCAATTGTGGGACTTCCTCGTGCCCATCGGCGAGACGCATAGCGAGAGCGAGGGAAATGGATTGCGAGAGTTCAGTGTGGATGTACAGGTCCGCCAGCCTGTGCTGTAAAACCTGAAACTCGGCCAGTACCTGACCAAACTGTTGCCGCACCTGCAGGTACTCTCGAGTGGTGTCGTACACTCGTCGCATGGCGCCCACCGCTTCAGCAGAGTGGGCGCAGAGCGCTCGATCCAGCACTCGTTCGAGAACCCCCAAACCACCACCCAAAGGGCCCAATACGGCATCCTTCCCGACTGTGACCGCAGAGAATATAAAGTCGCTGACCCTCTGACCGTCCGCGGTAGCGCTATCCAACCGCTCGATGCCGGCCTCCCAGGCATCTACAAGAAAAAGCGTAATGCCAGCGCGATCCCTAGATTCTCCAGCAGTACGCGCCGTCACGATGAGCTTGTCTAATGCACTGCCGTAATAAACACCCACTTTTCGACCATCCAAAATGTAGCTGTCACCAAAGGCACGCGCCGTGCACTGGACATCGCCTGGGTCGAAGCGGGATTGTCGTTCCAGATATGCGCAGCCCATCAGCACGTGCCCGAGACCAATCGCTGGTAGTATGGCAGTCTGTTGCGCGAGGCTACCGGCCGCAGCGATCAAGCCGCCGCCCAACACCACCGTTTGGACGTAAGGCTCCAGCACCAGCCCAGCCCCGAACTGTTGCATGAGAATGGCAACGTCTACGTCGGTGCCGTTTAGCCCACCGTATGCTTCCGGCAAAGGCAGCGCCAGCCAACCCATCTCCGCAAAAAAGCGCCAGTGCTCTACACTGAAGCCCATCTCGCTCGAGGACAGGTCCATGCGCTGCTGCAGCCCATAGTGTTCCTGGACAAACCGCGCCGCGTTATCGCGTAGTAGCTTTTGTTCCTCCGACAGAGTGAAATCCATCGCCGTCTAGCTATCCATCAGCTGGCGGGCAATCACGTTCTTCTGAACTTCGCTTGTACCACCCGCGATGCTCGCCGATCGACCGTAGAAGTGTTGCGACAGTATGCCGTGCATGTAGTCTGGACCCATTGTCAAATAGTCGCTGCTGGCTTTTTTGGCATCTGCCTCCATTGGCATAGCCGCCGTACCAAGCGCTTCGACCAGCAGTGCCCTCAAGCCCTGCTGGATTCGGCTACCCTCCAGCTTTAGCAGCGATGCGTGCTGTGCGTTTGAATCATCTGACATTTGCAAGGCCAAGTATCGGAGTTCCGTATACTCCAAAGCCTTTAAGTCGACTTCCAGTGCGGTCAGTTTGCGGCGAAAATCTGGATCACTTAGCAGGGGAGCACCACCACTACGCTCTCGACCGGCAATAGCGTACAGACGCTGTACAAGGGCCTGAGAGTGAGCAACACGGGCAATGAAAACGCGCTCATGCTCTAACAGAACCTTCGCATACGTCCAGCCTTTATCTTTTTCTCCTACTACATTGCCGGAGGGCACCTTGACGTCATTCAATGACACCTCATTCAGCGTGTGTTCCTGATCCAGGCCTACAATGGGGCGAACCTCAATGCCCGTCGATAGCATATCGATCAGCAGCAGGGAAATCCCGCGCTGCTTCTTTTTGACGCGGGCGTTACTTCGAACAAGGCAGAACATCATGTCGGCCTCGTGTGCTCCAGTGGTCCAGATCTTGCAGCCGTTAACGATAAAAAACTTGCCTTTGCGAACAGCCCTGGTTTGCAGCGAGGCGAGATCGGAGCCGGCGTCCGGCTCCGAGTACCCCTGACACCACCAGTCTTTACCGCTCAATATCCGAGGCAGGTAATGGGCCTTTTGCTCATCACTGCCATACGCGATCAGAATAGGGCCAATCATGTTTACCCCAAAGGGAGTCGGCGGCGGCGCTCCAGCAAATGCAGCTTCGCGCGCCCAGATGTAGCGCTGGGTCAAACTCCACCCCGTGCCGCCATGTTCCTCGGGCCAACTGGGTGCCATCCAGCCTTTTTCATTGAGTATTCGGTGCCACCGATTCTGATCGGCTTTGGCGATAAGGAGGCCGCGCTGAAAACGTTCACGGATATCGTCAGGTAACCGGGTAGCAAGAAACTCGCGGACTTCTTTACGGAACTCAAGATCCGTTTCGCTGAACTCGAGATTCAACTTTCTCTCCTCTTTTCGATTACCGCGTTGAGTGCCGCTCACAAACCCAGAGCAGAAGGAAGGCGTGTGGCGTCATAATAAATAGTGTGCTAACTATGTCAACGCAACCACTATCAGAAGAGTAAACCCCTTATGGGCGATGCGCCACAACCCGCTTGGCAGCCCCTTACGGGCATTACAATCATTGACTTTTCCATGCTTCTGCCTGGTCCTTTCGCAACCCTGATGCTGGCTGATCTGGGTGCAGACGTCATCAAGATTGAACCCCCGAGAGGCGACTACGCTCGCGATATGCCGGGACACCTGTTCCGCGGCGCCGCCCGCAATAAGCGTAGCATTGTCATTGACTTGAAGGCACCCGCTGCGGTCGACTTGATTGCGCGACTGGCGCAGACGGCAGACATCGCGATTGAGGGTTTTCGGCCAGGCGTAGCCGGCCGCCTCGGAATCGATGCAAAGGCGCTCCAGACGGAGAATCCACGTTTGATCTGTTGCTCCATTTCCGGATACGGTCAGTCTGGGCCCAAGCGCAACCACCCCGGACACGACCTCGCCTATCTCGCGCAAGCCGGCGCTTTCCAGCATAGTGGCCATTGGAGGGAACCGCCACGCCGGTCTTCAGCACCCGTAGCGGATCTTTTGGGAGGCGCGAATGCGGCGATCGCCATACTAGCTGCACTGCACGAACGCGATCATACGGACCGAGGTACGTTCATCGACATCAGCCTCTATGAGGCTGCCCTGTATGTTAATGGAATGCGTTTCGGCTTCGATACAGACGGTGCGAGTCGCGACCACCTCTATCCTACCAATGACCTCTTCACCACCGGTGATGGCCAGCTCCTGGCGATTACCATTGTCGAAGAAAAGTTCTGGCAAAACTTCTGCGCCGCGGCGGGCCACCTATGCCCCGAACTGCTTGAGTCGCGATTCGCCGACGAGAATGGGCGGCGCCAGCACGGTGACGGTCTGATGGATACTCTGGAAACCCTCTTCGCCAGCGCGCCTCTGGACCACTGGCTACGGCTGTGTCAAGAGCACGATGTGCCTGCCACCGCGTGTCTCACTGTGCGTGAGGCCATGCAATCGCCGCACAGCGTTGCCCGGGGTATTCACCGTGAAACTGCTTACGGCACCGTGCTCCCCTTTCCCGCCCTGGTCCGTGGCGCCCCACCCCACTCGGGGCTCAGACCGCCACCCCGGCTGGGTGAACATAGCCGAGATGTTCTGGCACAAATAGGGTTAACTCCCGAGCGCATAGAAGCGCTTGTTGCAAGCGGTGTGGTGGTCGCTCCAGCCAGGTCTTCCGATTGAACCGGACGCGGTTCTACCACGGTTGGTGGGTCTTGCTCGTCGCCGGCGGCGCACACGGCTTCACGACCGGCACACTGACCTACTCCTACAGCGTCATCGCATCGCCGATCAGTACGGAACTGAACACCCCACGCATGCAGATTATGCTGGGCATGACGCTGTACATGTTCATCGCAGCCATCATCGCTCCCCTCGCCGGGAGGCTGTTGGATCATTGGCAAACCCGCTGGTTTATGACACTGGGCGCCCTCTGCCTGGCAGCCGGCATGTTTGCATTGAGCGGCACGCACTCCCTGTGGATGTTCTTTGTCATTTTTGCGCTGTTGATGGCACCCGCGAAGATTATCCTGGGCCCCATGTGCAGCACTGCACTCGCCTCTCGGTGGTTCAGCCGCCTGCGCGGCCGAGCCATGGGGCTGGTCGCTCTGGGCACCTCTATCGGCGGTCTGCTGCTACCGCCACTGATTCAGGGGCTGATAGACGGCCTGGGCTGGCGTTCCGCGTTCGTTGTGTACGCTGGTATCACGCTCGTGGTCACCCTGCCCCCCGTTCTCTGGATTATTCACAATCGGCCACAGGACGTGGAATTGCAACCCGATGGCGACTCTGCGTTCTCCGCCCCTCCACCCGCATCCAGTGCGATGGGTGATGTCGGGTTAAAACAGCTGGCGCGACTGCCGGCGTTCTGGTCCATCGCTATCGCCGCCGGTTCGATGATCGTCGTCTACAACGCTCTGCTCAGTAACATGATGCCCCTCCTGACAGACATGGCATTTACACCGGCCCGTGCTGCACAGCTAATCTCTCTCCTGTCACTTGCCGGCATCGTCGGCAAACTGTGCTTCGGCTATCTGGCCGATGTGCTGCCGCTCAAAATTGCCATGTGGTGTGCCCAAGCGCTGCTCATCGTCAGCATGCTGACACTGGCGCAAGAACCTCCGCCAAGCTTACTCACACTCACTGTCATCGCGATAGGATTTGCCGCGGGTGGCCTGCTGCCCGTCTGGGGTGGTCTGGTTGCAGCCGTATTCGGTACGGTACATTACGGAGGGGTGATGGGCGCCATGTCGACAGTGACCATGCTCATGAGCATGGTGGCGCCCCCGCTGACGGGATTAGCCTACGACAGCACCGGCTCATATAGTATTGCCTTCAATGCTTGTGCGTTGCTGTTGCTGGCAGGCGCGCTGCTTCTTGTGGGCCTGCGTGTGCCCCATGGTGACCGCTGAGATTGTCTGCCGCGGTCTGCATCACTAAACTGAGCGACCCCTCACCAAACGTTTACCGACTGCGAGGCAAACCCATGAGCACCCACCCTGTACTAAGCCAGGATAAAGTTGCCGTCATCACGGGCGGCGCTGACGGAATCGGCCTGGCAACGGCACGGCACTGTCTGACACTCGGAATGCGCGTTTGCATCGCCGATCTTCCTGGAGATGCATTGACCGCAGCGGCGTCCGATGTGGATGGCGCTCTTGGCGTAGCGTGCGATGTTGCCGATCTCTCTGCAGTGCAGAGCTTGAGAGATACCGTTTACGACCGATTTGGCCAAGTCGACTTGCTCATGAACAACGCGGGGGCTGGATTTGGTGCTACTCCATGGACCGAATACGACAATTGGCGACGTACGATCGATGTCAATCTGATGGGAGTGGTGAATGGATTACAGACTTTCATCCCTCCCATGCTGGCTCAAGCATCTCCAGGCCTGGTCGTGAATACGGGCTCTAAGCAGGGTATCACTAACCCACCGGGCGACGCGGCCTACAACGCCAGCAAGGCGGCGATCAAATCCTTGACGGAGCAGCTTGCGCACAGTTTTCGAAATACTGAGGACTGTCAGCTCAGCGCGCATCTGCTGATACCTGGGTATACCTATACCGGCCTGGTGCGAAAGTGGCTGCCGGAAAAACCCGACGCGGCCTGGTGGCCTGAGCAGGTCGTCAAAGAGCTGGATGCAGCCATCCGTCGAGGTGACTTCTACATCATCTGTCCAGACAACGATGTGGCGCGGCCAGTGGACAACCGTCGCATGGAATGGTCGATGGGCGACCTGACGCACAACAGATCGGCGCTATCACGCTGGGATCCCGACTACGCCTGCGCCTTTGAATCGTTCATGGATCTGTCGTAAGCGATGGTTGCTGTCTGCAATCCTCGCTTGCAGATACCATGGGCCTTCAGCGCCCGCCATGGTGTCAGGAAACTTTACACCATGCCAAACTTGGGTCCGAAAAACTCTGCTCGCACCAGTTATAAGCCCTTGTTTTATCTTGCTATTTAAAAAAAGAACTGGACCCTGGTGTAGAATTTGCAGACAATCTAGACAGATGGACTATAGTGGTAGTGAGACCGCATAACCAACAAGGGAATCAGTGACATGAGTTTGAAAAAAATAGGTCACATCGTCGCAGCATCGGCTCTGTTAGCAGGCTGGTCAAGCGCTCCCCAAGCCCTGCTGATTGACAGCTTTGACATCGAAGCACTAGCAGCGGTAACAGGCCCGGCACCGGATACGGATAACGCGTTCACCAATGCCGGAATGGGCATGATCGGCGACCGAAATCTATTCGTAGAGAAGACCGCCGGCGGAATGGGCTTCGTCAATGCGGCCGTCGCTGAAGTCACTGGTGGGTTGCTGGGCATGTCCAATGGCCCCGAGACCAACAGCATTATCTCGTCCACCTGGAACTTCGGCGCTACGGACTTGACTGAAGGCGGAACTGCAAGCGGATTTTTCCTGTCGCTTCCCAATCCCATTGACAACGATCTGACCGTCGCTTTTTCCATCAACGGCGGGCCCGCGCTCTCGCGCCTGTTTCCAGATGGCTCCACCGGAGATGACTTCTTCTTCCCATTCGCAGATTTTGCCAACAGTGGCGCAGCAGCAGCCGCCACCGAAATTGCCGTAACCTTCTCCAATGGCGTGGCCTGGGACGCACAGATCGACTTCATTGAAACTCGCAGCGACGTACCCGTCCCTGCCCCTGCGTCTCTCAGCCTGCTCGGCCTCGCGCTCTGCGTTCTGGGTTGGATGCGCCGCAAACCCGTCGTCTGATCGCAAACCTTGACATCGAAAAGGCCTGCCAACGCAGGTCTTTTTTGTTTATGGGTGTCACCTCTTCCTAACCGGCCACCGAGACCCTGTCTGGCTCTGTTGCCCGACCACGTCATCGCGTATGCTGCCGTTTTCACTGCTCTGGGCGGCCCCTACTCATGATTGACTGGTACTACGACCGGCTGCCCGGAGCACAATTTGCATCAGAGCTTCACGCGCTACGGAAAATGGGTGATGTTGTTAGAGTTAGCGCACTGAATGGTCAGATGCAGGTGTATTACATCGTCGCACACGCCACCCTTGCGGGCGCGTTTCGGGATGCCGACCGCTTCCCACCCGGGCATGCCTACCAGATAATTTCTCTGCCGTTTATCGGCGAGACCTTCATGTCGATGAATGAAGAACGCCACAGGCAGTGGCGCCCACCCATGACACCCGCGTTCCGTCGCTCTGTCATTGAATCGATGCCAGAGCATCACCTGTCCAAGATTGGGCATGCTTTACTCGATGAATGCGATGGCGGGAAACAGATGGACCTTGTATCAGAGTTCACTCGTCGCTTCGCATTTCGCGTGATTTGCCAGCAACTGGGCCTGCCCATTGAACGAGAGCGGGACTACTATCAGTTATCCATGGATCTTATGTTCGGCGGGCGTGACCCGCAAGCCAGTCAAGCAGCCGATGTGGCCTTGACCTCGATGGTTACCCCCGTCCTGGAAGCACGGCGCGAGGAACCGCAGGATGATCAAATCAGTCGTTGGATTCATGCGACGCAGATCGAAGGTGAAGCGCCGGGAGCAAACAGTATTCTTGCCCACATTCGCCTGTTCTTTACCGCGGGTGCTACTACCACCTCCGATGCGATGAGCAATCTCTTTCACGCTCTACTCACTCATCCAAAAGCTTGGCGACAGTGTGTGGAAGACCCGACCAGCCAGCCTGGCGCAGTCGCTGAGCTGCTGCGCTGGAATCCACCGGTCGCCGCGCAGCCGCGCTTTACCTGTCCGGAACGACCCATCAGGATAGGCGGCAAGGACTTGCCCCCCAACAGTCCGGTCCTGTTCGGGATCGCCGCGGCCAACCGCGATCCGGACGTGTTCCCAGATCCTGATCGCTTCGATATCGAACGCCACCAAGGCTCGCCACTCACTTTTGGCCCTGGATTGAGGACTTGTCCAGGCATGCATCTGGCTCAGCGTAATCTACTGACATCGCTGCGCATCATCGCGGAAAGATTTCCGAATCTGCGACTCCTCGCAGACCTCGGACAAGAACCGACAGGCATCCTTTTGCGGGGAACTCCTTCTCTGCGGGTTACCTGGTGATCAGGTGAAGGGTAAAAAGTCGAAGGAGTAGTTCACTCGGGTAGCTGTCACCTCTTCTGCACCGAACTGGATAACCCGTATACGCGACAAAATCTTTCGGGTTAATGTGTCGTCAGTCAGATCACTGGACACCAGTTTCAGTTCATCCACGTTACCTTTTGCGTTGATTACCATTTCGAATACGAGCTTACCCTCAAGCAGAGGATCGCGGCGCAACGCTCGATTGTAAATGGCGAAGATTGCCCCTTTGTTCTCATCCATTATCCGGCGTATGGATTCATCGCTGCGCCCTCGACTTCCTGACTCTTCAGAACCGCTTGTGCGAGTGCGCTCATTGGTCGCAGACAACCCACTCGCGACCACCGTTGTCTCGCGCGCCGACAGGGCCGGACCACCCGTATCGCGGCTGACAGCT
The DNA here is from genome assembly GCA_039190425.1 of Pseudomonadota bacterium. Lineage (GTDB taxonomy): Bacteria > Pseudomonadota > Gammaproteobacteria > Pseudomonadales > Halieaceae > Marimicrobium. The sequence goes on from JBCCYE010000006.1 coordinate 23,551, forward strand.
GCAGAGGCAATACCTCCGCTGCTGGTCGCCGCCGTAGCAGTGATCAGTGCCCGCTCTACCCGCTCGGCCCGTGCCTGGCCACGGCTGGTCCCCGACTGATCCAACGCGTCAGCATCGACCGTGTCGCGCATTGTCTGCAACTGGTCGGCGAAGGCAAGCACACCCGATTTGGCGGCTTCGGCCCTCGCCCTGGCTACCTGCTCTACCCGCTCTGGCCGTACCTTCGGCTCAGGAGGTGGAGTCTCCGCCGGCTTGACTTCCACCGGTTGCGGTTGAGGCTCGGGTAGAGGCTCCGGTTCGGGCATGGGCTCTGGCTCAACGGCACGAACTGGCAGTTCACGCTCCTCCAACCTGATGCGCGCCAAGGTCGGCGGAGCCTCCTGTTCTTCTTCCAGCCCCAAATCTGTCACTGGAAGTAAGGGCACCGTGACGGCAATGCAAGCAAAGCCAAGCAAAGCCACCACAAGGATACGGCGAAAACGACGCTCATCCGCGTCGCGAGTCTCCCAGGGCAAGCGCAATTCCATAGTGGCATCGGCGGAACTCACGGTGAACCTCCGGGCAGAGCAACCTGAGGCGTCTGGGCAGCGATCAGCTCACCCGGTGGCAGCGGGGCACTGTTGACCGCAAGAGAGATGTCTCTGTACTCACTACCGGCACAGGTTGCCATCACTTTGGTCAACAGGCTGTAGACCATCTTTTCGTCACCCATAATGACAATCGCTCTGCCCTGCTCCGGCACATCGGAATTGACGGCTGACAGCGCTGCCTGCTCGAGGGCGACAGACAGCTCAGGTAAGCGGTCCGTCTCGGCCCGCACCGCCGCCTCGACCCCGAGCACCACTTCGTCGTTAAATAGAATATTGCGCCCGGTGATTTTCACGATCGGGGCAGCTTCCGGCCTCTGCTCGGAAACTGACTCGGGTAGCTCAATGCTGCGATCCGCCTGCAAGACCTCTACGTCACCGTTATTCACCATCAGGAACAGCACAAGAATCGTAAAGATGTCCATCAGCGCTACCAAATTCAGTTTTGCCGGCCTCGACATTCGCTGATGGTTGCGTGTCATTCGCCGCCTGCGGGTGGAAGAGCTCACGACCCAATCTCCTCAACGACGGGTGCCTCGCCAAGCACGATGTCAGGGAACAGGGCCGCATCGACAACCGAAGCTGCAACCAGCGCCCTGAAAGAGCGCACCGCGTCCATCACATGAACCATAGTCTGATAGTCCACAGCAGGCTCAGCCAAAAGCGTAATGGAGGACTTTTCCACTCCTTGCTCTAGCAGCTGACGCTTTACTTCCTGCAGCACAAGGCTGAGGTAAGCGTAGTCATGCTCGCCATCATCGGTCAGCGGGACCTGCTTCAGCAAGACCCCCGCCGGATAGTTCACCCGCAAGCCGCTGTCCCGAACAATGAGTTCAAGAACCTGCTGTTCTTCGCTCTCCTCGGCTACCGCATCCCCAGGCAGCGTTATGTCAACGACGGTGATGCGAGAGAACACCATTCCCAGGAGCAAAATTGGTACCAGCACAATCATGAGATTCATGAAGGCGGTGATGTCCAACTCGGCCTCTTGGGGCCGACTGTGGCGTCTGCGACTGTGCACGCTGCTATGCCCCGACGGTTCGGCTGCTGTCGCCATCGGCGAGCACGTTCAGCACTTTGACGGTCGCCATCTCCAAGCTGTCCACAATCTCAGTGGTCTTGGTCTGCAGCACGGCGTGAAGCAGCAACAATGGGATTGCGGAAATGAGACCAAAGGCGGTCGTATTCATAGCCACAGAGATCGAGCTGGACAGCATGCTTGCCTTTTCCGTGGGCGCCGCGGTCGCCACCGCCGTGAAAGCGGCGATCAATCCCACAATGGTACCGAGCAGCCCCAACAGTGTCGCCACGTTCGCCAGCGTCGCCAGATACTGTGTTCGTTTTTCCAGTTTCGGTAGCGCTTCCATTACACCTTCTTCCATCGCAGCTTCTATGTCATCACGCCGACGACTGTTGGCAAATCGAGTGATGCCTGCCGCCACGATCCGCGTCATTGGTACGGACGACTTCTCTGCCGCGCTAATCACCGTCTTGTAATCGTGCTGCTTCAGATGCTTCATCGCGGTCGCAAACGCCCTGCGATTACTGAAACGCGCACTGCTCAGCACGAACCAGCGCTCCAGTGCGATAGCCAGGCCGATGACCAGAACCGTTGCGATGGGATACATGAACGGCCCCCCGCTCTGAAAAAAGCGTACCGTTGTATCGTAAAGTTCCATGGTGTTTCCCCCTGCTTATGGTCTTGTTTCTATTTGTTCCGCATTATTGCCCGCGGTGATCGGTGTGCCCGTATAGACGAGCTCTCTTAATACCTCTTCTCTATCGATAGGAGCGAACAGGTCATCAGCTATCCCTGCCTGCATCCGGTATTTACCTTGGTAATCCCCCGGCTGCTGCCAGGGCACGATGTACATGACCCGCGGCTGCTCATCGCTGCCACTGACGGTACTTTGCAAGGTCACAGGCGGTTCTTCAGCCACGGTCGACATCGCTATCAGCATCGCCACCCAACTACCCATCAAACGCATTCAGCTATCCCCCCGCACCAGCAGCACTTGGCGCCGTTCCAAATCGGCAACCCACCCAGCGACACGACGATCACCCTCCGCCGTTAGCGCCAAGTAGCGACGATAGTGGCGTAAAGCACGGGCAGCATCGCCTCGATACAAGTCATAGAGAATCCCAAGATTGCGATGGGTTGCAGGATGAGGCTCAAACTCGACCAGAGAAGCCAACCAGACTTGCTCCGCCGCCTCGAAATGTCCCTGCTGTCTCAGTTTGAGGGCTTCAACGTTGTAGCTCCGCACCAACTCCGGATACTGCCGATCGCTATCCGTCATTTCTTCGCGCGCATAGCGGCCAGGTGCAAGCTCTGCCAGTGCCACAAAACTGTTCACTACCCATTGATCGTACGTACCACGCCAACTCCGGCGCATATTCGCTTCGTGTATCGAGATCGCCTGCTCTTCAAATGGATACGCCTGCTCTTCCAACAATAACTCGTATTGCTCCAGGGCCAGTTCGTCCAGACCAGCTGGGCGGGGCGACAACATCAGCGCCTGGCCAAAATGACGATAGACCTCGCCGAGCTGGTACGTCGCCCGAGTCGATACACCTTCTATGCCATAGCCGTTTGCGGTCTCCAGCGCGTCTACCGCTCGCGCCATCGCTTCCTGCTTTCCTGGTAACGACCTATCCAACGGCGCACTCAGTTCGACGGCACGGAATTTCTGGTAATGATCATTGGCGAACACGCCTGCCGCCCTGGCAACAAGATAGGTACTGCGTTCGGTTTGAGAGTCCACAGCACCCGTGTGAGCTGATATGAGTTTTTGCAACCAGAAACGGCGCTTTTCTTGCTGTCCCGAGGCATCGTATAAATCAGCCAGATGTTGCATTGTTTCGATAGACTCGGCAAACGGATCGGGGTACTCATGCGCGTAGCTTCGATAACGCTCAATCGCCAAACCCGTCTGGCCGCCTCGCTCATAATAATCCGCTGACATCAGTAAGGCCTGCCGCCTCTGCTCACCATCCTCAAGACCTGTGCTCAATCCATCAAGTTCACGGGCAGCTCCACTCCAGTTGCCGAGCGCTTCGTAGTTAGCCACCAGCGTGCCGCCGATCCCCCGACTAAGCTCGTCATCCGGGTAGCGCTCGCGGAAGTCCACCAACAAAGCGTTACCTCGATCAAGGTTACCCTCACGGAGATGTGCACTCGCAGCATCATACTGCGCGCTTCGACGAGCTGCAGATTCGGGAGCAACTTTCATAACACGCTCGAACTGACTCGCGGCCATCACATCATCACCAAGGGCCACGGACTGTTCTGCCTGCTTGTAGACAGATGCAGCAAGCTGGTCGCGCGTGGGTTCGTAGCGCTCATCTGCGTCAGGCAAGACTTGTAGCGCCTGCTGGTAAGCGGCTTCAGCTTGCACGAACCGACTGAGTTGAAACTCACCATTTCCGATGACGAGCAGTGCTGGGATGCGCAGTTCAAGCGATAGACTCTCCACCTTATCGATTAAAGTAGAAGCAGCAGCGACCGCAGCACCGTAATCACGCAGCGATAATAGCTCGCTTGCGGCGTGGCCCTGCACGGCTGGAGCGCGGACATCCTCGGGAAAAGCGGCAAAGAACCGCAGTTCACTCTGCACTCTTGCAAGACGCGCTGTTAGGTCTTCACTGGAGTCGGCTTGTTGACCGTGTGCAAGAATTGCCATGTATCCCGCATCTGCAGATTGTGGAAAATCTGGGTATCCATAAGCGACAAGCTCATACGCGTCGATAGCGGATGCGTAGTCACCAGCTTCGTATCGACTCTCCGCCAGTAGGAACGCCATATCCGGCGCTTTTGGATCGAATGGAAAACTATCTAGAAAAAGTTGATAGTAATGGGCGGCCAGCTCGTAATATTCTACGCTGGCTGCCTGTGGCACTTCACCACCAACCGATTCCTGAGCCATAGCGTGGTAGTGATTTGCAAGCTCCTTCATATACTGACGCAAGCGCTCAGCCATATCGGCCTGCTCCGGGGGTGTGCTGGCGGCCCAGTAGCTGGTGGCTGGATTGAAGGCCGCAACATACTCTCGACGGGCCGCTATAATCTGGTCACCGAAACCGCCAGCCTCGAAAGCTTCTATCACTCTGAGCTGAAATCGATGAGCGTAGCGAGAGTCTGGATACTCTCGCCCGAATGCACGATAAACCTCGGCGCTGTCTCTGAAACGCTCCTGATCGAGATACAAGTCACCCAGCGATTCGTATAGCAGGTGGTGGTAGTCTCTGCCGCTCTGGTTTGGGTAGGTGGCTGCGATGGTGTCTGTGCCCTCTAGGTAGCTGAAAACGACTGCCAGTACCCTCAGGCAGTCCGCCGCCAGCTCGCGATCGCCCCGAGTAAGATGCTGCAGACTGGCCTCGGACACCAGCAGTGCATCCAGCGTCCCGTAGAAGGCTTCAATTGAGTCGCTATTGAAACCCTGCTTGAACAGCGACCAACCCTGCATATACTGGGCGCGTGTAAAAAAAGTACTTGGTCCGGTCTGAATGACTTCGGCGTATTTCTGCTGCGCCTGAGCATAATCTGCGGCCACAAAGTAGCTCTCCGCGCGGCGAAATCGTGCTTCCAGCGCGTGCGCTGACTGTGGAAATTCTCGATCCAGCTGTTCGAGTACGGCAAGGGACTGGACACTGTCACCGCTTAAGTCGTACGCCTTTGATAGTTGATAGAGGACGTGGTCACGTTGTTGGCTGTGCGGGTATTCCTCGAGCAGACGTTGGTACCCAGACACCGCATTAGACAAGGTACTTGCATCACCGTCAGCGGCAACAAGTTTTGCCTCCCCATCCAACATGTGGATATCCGCCAGGCGGTGACGCACGTCTCGCGTGGTCTCGGTGTCCTGCTCAACAGACAACACGTCGCTGTATAGGGCCGCCAACTCGGTGAGTGCCACCGGCGCCGGTGCAGCCTGATTCTCGGGCAGCATCGCTGGCTCAAGATCAGCCAGCGTCGGCGGGTCCGGCTCGACCGCGCCCGGCAACCAGGAACACCCGCACAGCAAGCAAATCAGTGGCAGTGGGCAGAGCTTGCTCATCATCGGCTCCCAAGACTCACGTTGTCGTAGAGCCGAGCGAGTGCAAGGCGAGATTGACCCAGCGACTGGGCAAGCTGCTCAGACTGGGAATTCAGTTCCGCCACGGCCAGCCGCCGCACACCCGTTTCCGCAAGGTCGAGTGCGAGATCAACCTGCAGGACCTGTGCCTCCGTGCGCGCCAGTAGCGCCGAAATACGCGGCGCATAGTCTGAAGCCTGGCGCTGGGAGATCGCCAAATCCAGTGATGCGACCCTACGCTGCGACTCCGACAGCAGACCTTGCAGATCCCTCAGCTGTCGTTTCAGCATCCAGCTCCGGGCTGTAAACTGCTCGCTGTCATCCCACACCATCAGACCCTTGAGAATTCTAAGCCTGTCCGCCTGCTGCCCCGTCAGCGCCAGGCCGTCCGCCACCGTGTAGGCGTGATCCAAACGATTCCAGCGTTGTCGCTGCACCGGATCAGCGAGAGCACGGGCATCGCCTGTCTCATCAGCCAATCGGTATGCCTCGATCAAACTCGCCACTTGCACTTGAAGCTGCCGTTGGCGATCCATAAGAACGTCGCGCTGCTGGGTCTCGATGACTTCAGACCAGACCAACTGTTGGTGTTGATCGACGTGACTGAGCACCGCCAGACGCTCACGCGCCCTCGCCAGGTGTCCGGCTATGCGGTACAGATCACGCCACTCCCTCAGCGCTATCTGGAAATCATGCGTCGTCACCAGATAGCCAATATAGGGGGCGTACTCCCCCTCAGGCATGACGTCTGCTTCAAACAGCCAGTCGCTTGCCTCCTCTTGGGTGGCGGGAAGCAAAAATCCGATGTCTCCCTTCTGAAACACCTCTATCACTTCTTCGAGTCGAACCAGCTCCTGAACATAGGCGTCTGCGGCAGCGCGATAGCCACTCAGAGCGTTGCCAGGCATCGCCAGCTGCTCATAGGCGTAAGGCAAAGCCAACAAACTTTCTCGAGCCCCACGGCCAATAAGCGGACGATCGCTAAGCACCTGCCAAGGGCTCAGAGCGGCACGATAATCACCGAGCTCACCGGATGCCCAACCGTGACCCAGCAGCGCCCTGTCGGATAAAGGGCCTTCAAGTCGAACTCGGCTGAAATCATCTCGAGCCCCTGAGTAATCGCCGGCCGCCATGCGCGCATAACCTGAAGCGGTATGGGCTCGATCCTTTAACAGACGCTCTTCGTCGGAATCGGCCTCCATGGTGTCAAACCGACGGAACTCCGATACCGCTTGTCTCCACCGGTCTGAGGCAGCGTGCGTTGCACCAAGGTTGTAGTGCAGATAGTACCGCCAACTCGAGTCTTCCGGTAACAGCGCTAACTGCTCGCCGGCCGTTTTTGTGTCACCCTTACGTATGTGTATATTCGCACTCAGGTACCGAGCTTCGTCCGCTGTATCTCCGCTATAGCCTGCCTCCATTCGATCAAGTGCCTCTGAGGCACGTCTCGTCTGACCGCGCTGCCAGGCGACTTTGGCGAGGAAAAACCAAGCTGCGTCGCGATCCGCAGCACCGTCCGGCTCAGTTAACACGTCCTCAAATATCGCCTCTGCCTGATTGTCCATTCCGTATGCCAGGCTCATGCCACCCCGCAGCAGTTCTCCCCGACCCTTATGATTGCCTAACGCTTTTTGCTGCTGCGCCGTCATGAGTTCGGTGAGCGCTGAAAAGTAGTCCTGTTGAAAGTAGTAAAACAGAGTGACCCCATAGGGCAACGCCTGCACGGTCTTGTCTTCGGGCTCGCCATCAGCCGCGCTGGCAAAGTCCGCCAGCAAACACACGACCAGAGCCATTGAGCACAACCAGCTCCGCATGCAACCCTCTTTGGCCGAGCGCATTGCCATCTGCTACCACTCCTTAATTGCAAAGCTTGGCTGACGCTGGGACAGCTCGTCGACGATCGTCAATTCCAGGTGCTTCGCTCCCGAGGTCTTATCAATCACCAACTCGGTACCCCGCCGATAGTCGCGTCCATTGGGACCTCGACCCGTGAACACGGCGACAATTTCGTGCGCGCCGGCTTTAAGATTACCCTGGTAGAGTCGATGTACACCGCCGCGGCGCAAAGCATCGACCTGCCTTGCGGTGTACAGATAGTTGCTGACTACCTCACCATCGATACTCAGTTTGACCGCATCAAGGGTGAAGAACTCACCGACATCGAGCGACAGGAATACCGCTACCTGTGTGTTGTCAGGGAAGAGCAGTTCCTCCTCGAGCACAAACAAATCCCGATTCAGCTCCAGAGTCTGTTGCTTGATAGTCTGCACCTGATCGGATAGACCCGGCTCGTCGTTCGCTAGCGAACTCACTGTCGCGAACGCCAGAAACAGTAGCGCCATGCCTGCAAAAAGCCGGCACAGCAATTCCCCGGCTGTGCCGTAGTTTCGATAGCGAGGTACCAACAGGTCGAAAGCATTGCGCCTTGCGTGTAAAGATCTTAACTTCATGTGAGTACGCCCCCGGAAATACTGGCGAGCGGCTGAAACGCAACATATCGATCCCTGTTGCTGGCACTGCCGAGACCCTGCCCAGGGAAAAATCCAGCCTCAGCGAAGAGATTTTGTTCGCCATGTAGAGCCATGTAATTGAGTATGACCATCTCGACATTCAGGTTCACATTGTTTGCAGCGGGGCTGGATGTCGTTTCCACTGACGCGTCCGGTCGCATCCAGCCAAGCTGCTGATGTCTCAGCGGATCGTCACCGCCGCCGTCCCAGAGTTGCGGCATACCAGCCGGATCGAACACCAGGAAGAAGTTGGCTGCGGTAGAAGAGTTGTCTCCGCTCCAGACGCCTTTTTCGACGCCATTGACGGTTTCGACTGGCCCATCGCTACTGACAGAACCGTCACTGAACACATAGATCATCACGGGAGTTGAGCGTCGTCGCGCATACTCGAGGCACGCGCCGATGCAACGTCCGGCTCTGAGATCGCGCTCCTCTCCGGTGCGGCGATCACCGACATGGTAGTCATAGCCTCCCATTTCGACCGTACCGCAACCAGCGATTCCATCAATGACCAGCTTCATTACGGAAGCCGTTTTCTGGAACTCTCGATCATCATCAAACTCTGCCTGGCTAAAAATTCCTGCGGCTCCGACAATATCGGGGTCGGCAGATGGATCCAGTGCATCGGGTGATGAAAACTTTTCGATCGTGTCAGCGCTTCGCAGATACTCGCAGCTGAGCCGCTCCTTGAGCCGGAGATCTTCACCACTGGGGTTGCTCAATCCGGTATTGACCAGGTCGAGCTTGAAGTCACTGATGCGTTTCATTGTTTCCATGACAGAAACGATGTCCTCCGAGTCATCCAGCAAAAGAGCCAGATCACCCACATCTACCAGACCACTGGCATCGGATGGCCGATCGACCTTGGTCGGTCGTAGTTCTGGATCAATCATCATGGCTGGCGCCATCGAGTTACCGCCCGAGTCGGAGTTGACCGAGCCAATAAGTTGCAGGATCTGGCCTCGCAGGCCCGCCCGGTAAATCCCATACATCGGATTGTGCGGGTTGTTGCCCGTATCGTTGTCCGAGCGCCCTGGTATGACGGCTCCGTTGACGGATCCACTGACAGCTGCAGCCCTTTCCATGATTCCGCGCAGCATGGCGCTCTCGGTATGGAACAGAAGGCCAAGACGATCGTCAGTGAAATCTCCGCTGAGCGACCCCAGATTGTTCGCAAACGGCGCTATGGCACCGGGAAGTCCGAGGCGGGCGTAGCCGCCGGGGCTCAGCGCATCCCGCTGCCCCCCCGGCCCACCCACGATGACGTTGGATCCAGCAACGTTGGCCCCGCCCGCCAAGTCGAAACAGATGAAAGGTATCTTGCGACCGCTGACGGCTCCCAAATCACAGCTGCTCACCGTGGTGTAGGGTGATGTGAGAAGATCGGCCGATACAGCATGTGCCCGTGATGACATTAGACTTGCCATCGAAGTACCCAGCATAGCTGCACCGCCAGCGCGAAATCCCTGAGCGATAAACTCACGGCGCGATCGTGGCCTCCTGTGGTCAGGGTGCCGCAGCGCCTCGTCAACACTGAAAAACCGTTTATTCTTACCCATGAAGCTCATTCCTTAACTGTTACTGTATGTGCACCACCGCACTACCCAGCACAGCTGTGCAGGCGGCTTTGACCACGTCCGCTGTCCGGGACGGCGGACAGGGCGCGTCATTGCGGCAGTAAATCAGGCCGTCGCGTTTGTTATGCGATGCGGGATTGGGATCGCTAACCCAGTTGCCATTGATGTTCACGTAAGGCTTGAGGTCGCGATCGTCGGTTATGAGCAGCTCAACCTCATCAAGAATGGCCCCGCGTTGCGCGTCAGTCATTAAACCCGTGTTGATCGCTCTGTCGACCAGTGGTGCAACAACGTGATTGCGCCAGTCGATACCTGGATCAGCCACAGGCTGGTTGAAGTTAAACATAGGTGGTGCCGGAAACACGGTTTCACGCAGCGCCACATCCTGCACCAGCGCATCACAGTAGGCTGCCGCAAGCTGTGTCGCCGCCATCTGATGCGACGATGAAAACGCATTGAAGTCAGATACACCTGGTAAAGCCCTACGGACGAGCGTATAGGTTTCTCCCACCGTCTTGCCAGTGACCGGGCTGACTGCACTACTGGATGTCGGCACCCCTGTCAGTACGGAAAGGCTAGCGTTAATCTCATCAAAGGTGCGCATACCCACGTCCGAGGCAGGCTCACCTGTTAAAGTGTGCACGTAGGGTTGACGCAGACCATCATCGCCGCTCCCGGTCAGGTTCTCCACATTGTCGAAGGCAAGGAAGAACGTGTCCTGCTCAGAGCCGCTCTCAAGAGGTATCACGGTACCCACGTCGGCCAACATTTGCAGCACCCCGGAGGCCTGAGTGCTGACCTGCGAACGCACGTTCACGAACGCCTGGCCTACATTGGCCAACTTTCCGTTGATTCCCAAACGGATACCGGACAGATCAAAGTTCACTTGCCCGCCATCTGGATTGATGTTCACAAAGAATGGTCTGTCAAAGAGATAGCTCGCCTCATCAAACTGACTGACTTCAAAGACCACGTAGCAGTAGTTGATTCGGCTATCACCCTCGCCCTCGTGGCACAAACCCTCTCTATCCAGCAGCTCCGCAACGCTGAACATCAGGTAAAATTTCTGACCAACACCGACCTCGAAGTTCTGCGCAACCTGCTCCTCACTGAGCGCACGGTTGTGTATTGCTACCATTCGCATGGCGCCCGCCCAGGGGTTTGCTCCTGAAGTTGTATTGCCCAGCACAACAGCAAACGCCTCGTTCCAGCTATTGAGCAAGCCGCCGCCGACTGGGTCGACATCACCGCTGTATTCACCGTTGACGTAGATGCGACGTCCGTCGATAGGTGTGTAGGTCGCAACAACATGCTGCAGCGTCGCTTGTGCCAGCTGAGCGTCATCGTCGGTCATCAGCGCAGGATCGCCGCGACTGTTATCATCCGTAACTGAGGACCGCGTGTAGGCCAGATAGTTGTAGAGATCCTGTGTCAGCAGCAGATTGCGGCTCTCGGGCCCGCCGGCATAGCCAAAAATCCACGCGTCTTCCTGCGTAACGTTGGCCGGCGCCACCCAGGCTTCGATGGTGTACTCACCGGACGCGCTGATTCGCTCAAACAGCTTCGCGCTGGCTACCGCTCCGCCCTGGGCCTTGCCATTCGCCAGGCGGATTCCCCAACCCGCAAGCCAGCTGAATTCTCCCGACAAACTCAGCGGTATTTCCGGACTTACGCCGCTCGTATCTGCCGTGGTGTTGCCACTGCCCTCACGGAACTCCCATTTCGCTACGAGGTCGTTTTCAAAACGTCCGCCGGTGTTAGCTTCTACGCCGTCTTCAGCTAAGACCTGGGCCGTACTGGTGAGGAGACTTTCGTCAACGGCCGTGGTGGGCACCAACGCAGCCATTCTATCGATCGCGCCCTGCACGGTCTGCGCGTTCGCCGCACAGTCAGTCCAGCAGTTATGTCCCTCGGGGTTCAACCTCTGAACCAGTCGTGACCGACCTGGAGAAACCAGATCGACCTTACCGCGCAAGGCACTCCAGGCAATAGATGTATCGCTGCTACCGAAGTAAGGCACCTGCGGAACCGCCGCCGTATCTGCATGACAATCAGCACAGTAGCGCCGAGTAAGGGCCAATACCTCGCCGACCGCAGCAGGGTCCATGCCAAACGCAAGCATTTCCTCATAGCTGACCGGTAGCACCTTGGTTGCGCCGGGGGCGTAAGGACGGCGTGGCGTCAATTGCACCGTTGACGCACTGTCAGTCCCCGAATCTGCCCAGCGTTCAATATAGCCAGTGATCGTCGCTGCGCAGGTCGACTCTTGACCGGCGGCCAACCAACAGTTGTGTCCGTTCGCCACTCGACTGACGACCTGCGAAGCTCCTGGATCATTCAGATTTACGACGGTTCGAGCACGCTGCCATGCCAGATTCACATTTGCCTGGTCGACAAAATGGGTACCGCCGGTGCCGCCCGGTGTGTGACATTCTCCACAGCGGTTATTGGCTACCAGCTGGTCGTAAAATGCCACCTTGAAGTTCTGGATTTCTTCCGTCGCAGGGGGCGGGCCGTTGTAAACAAAATCGGTAGAGCCACCCTGTGTTTGAGGATCCACTTCCCGATCACTGCCGCCACCGCCACTGCCTGAACTGCAAGCCTGTAAAACAGTAAACAGACAGATTATCAACAGCCGGAGTTTCATCGTCATACGCTTCACCGTGTACCCCCTACAAATGGCCAGCGCAGTAACTCGCTACGCGAGCGAATACCTGCTTCATGTTGCCACCGGCATTAAATGCGTTGACGAACCCGTCAACCGCACTGCTCTCAGCGAGCGTGGGCATCGGGTCGCGCAGGCACACGGCTTTGAAGGCTTTCTTAACCTGGCAATAGGCAAACGCTTCGGTATTGGCGAGCTCGCCTCCAAGCGTCGAAGCGCCGTCGCCCTCCGCATAGGCCGGATTGGTTGCAAGGTCCACGCTGCCTGAGTTGCCCGCGTCTCCTCGCCACCCAACCCGGGAACTGTTGTCACCAAGGCGCCAATAGTTGGTCCAATGATCGTTGGGTGTTTCATATCCGGTAGGGAAGTTTGCCGGGTTGATCAGATATTTAGGCTGCACCGCGCCCGGCGTATAGACAAGGCTACCAAGGTCCTTACGCTGATCCAGTTCCAAACCCGGCTCTTGCTCTTCATCTGGGTACTCGAAGTTATAGTATGCAAAGGCCTGCGCCAAAGGATCGAGACCGGCGTGGCAGCTCACACAACCGTTTAGGAACAAGGCGCTGTCACCTCCCGGACTCCTAGAAACATCTTGGCGAATGCGATCCGTCGGCCGGGTCGCATCCTTGAGTTGTTCCAGATCCATACACAGATGGTTAATCAGCGTAAAGCGCAGCATTGCTCGATTGGTGCCGTCGACAAAAAACGCTCGAGCGGCGGCACGGCTGGTCATGACACCAGCAGCAGCCGCAGTGGGTAGGTTATTGAGGTTGCTCTGCACAGATCTCACAAGAACAGAGGGATCACTGAGATTGGAACCCGAGGCCTCAAGAAACTCGTAGTGACGGTTGTCACTCAGACCATAGGGAGGTATTCCAGGTACTACCCCACGGTACAAAACATCGGCCGACAACAGCGTTCGAAAATCGAGTTCGTCTCGAACAAAACCAACCACTGTCGCGCTGTAATCGTTTAGGGCCGCGAAGGGATCCTGAGATTCATTGGTCCAGGGGCTTGCCCAGTTTTTGACCGTCACCGTGTAGAAATCACCAGTAGCGGCAACTCCCGGCGCACCGTCTATCGCATACAAAGCGGCAGCCACCGCTCCCCCACCACCAGTAATGGCCGACTCCATCGCGTTCAGCATGGCGTCCGTGGGTGGAACGCCCGTCAAACGATCGTGGATCCGACGAGCCTGCTCCCTAGGTCCTGCGTGACTGTGCAACGATACGATCAGGCACAGCATTACTGCGCTCGCTATTATTCTGCCCATTGGCAATACCAAACCTCTGTATAGCATTGGGATGCCATGCCGTGCGCCGCCGCTTGCCTCGCTTACTTACCACTTGCAGGCTCGGTCTTGTTTCGGCCACGGCACGCAGTGTCAGAAATCTGCGCCAGCGAATACCCCCTTGTCCGATCCAGCTTTGCAAACCAGGTCACAGAATGACAAGAAAAAACTCGAGAAAAAGTGAGTTTAGGTGTAGTGACCAAATGCGGCACAAACTGCCACAAACTGACTAAGTCCAGTAGTGGCGGCCGCGTCGGCGTACCTTCGTCAGGAATCCATCTACGCGCACCTCACTAGAAATCTCCGGTTTCTCAGGTTTTCTCAGAATTTTTCTTGTTCAAATGTGACGCGGTTTGCAAAGCTAGCAGCGACATGAAGGATTTATTCAAGGCGATCGCGACCCGTCGCACCTGGGTCCCGACCTTCGCATCGCTCATTGCATTGAGTGGCTGCGGCGGCGGTGGCGGCGGCGGTGGCAACGTCACATTGACTACGGATAATCAGGGCAATGACCCCGTGGTCGTCGAAGTTCCGGTGGCTTACGTCCAAAGGCCATTACCGGATGAACCTTTTGATCTGCGCGACCCGATCTCCTTTAACCCGGGCGCGCGCCTATTCGTTCGTGACCGAGCTGCGACCAGTGCAGACGATAAAGATCTAACAACCCTGATCACCGCCATCGTCGCTGAGGAAGAAGGCGTAGCGGCCGACACGCTGGCGGTTGATGTTAAAGACATAGACGCTTCCTTTGACGGCAGCACACTGATCTTTGCCGCTCGTGTAATTCCTGAGCCTGTATCCGAAAATCTGGATAGCCGGACCTGGAACCTGTGGACGTACGACCTTGCCGAAGGCGTCGCAGCCTATGTCATTCCGTCTCGCATCAAACGCAACGAAGGTGTGGAAGCTGGGGGCGGCCACGACATGGCGCCTCACTTTCTACCAGACGACCGCATCGTCTTCAGCTCTACCCGGCAGGTCGCCAGTCAGGCTCGGCAGTTAAATGAGGGTCGCGGTCAGCTGTTCGCAGCGCTGGACGAGGACGGTCGCAACCCTGCGGCGGTGCTACATCTCTACGACCCCCGACTCAGGGACGAAGAATTCACCCAGATTTCATTCAATCTGAGCCATGACCTTGATCCCGTTGTTCTAAGTAGTGGGGAGATTGTGTTCAGTCGCTGGAACAACACGGGAACGGATCACATCAGCCTGTACCGCATTGACCCGGCCGGCTTCGGCCTGTCACCGCTGTACGGATTTCACAGCGCCAACAGCGGCACCGAGGGCAGCCAGGTGGTGTTCACTCAGGCGCGCGAGACAGACGACGGTCGTCTGGTGAGCGTCATCCGCCAGGCACAGTCCAACTCCTTGGGCGGCAATATTGTGACGATCGACACGACCGGCTTCGCAGATTTTGATGTGCCGCTATGGGAGAATCCAGGTGCCGCAGGGCCTGGTCAAACACCCCTGAGTACGAGGGAAGTAAGGACGGATGGCGGTGTTTCCGCCGGCGGTCAGTTTGGCTCTGTTTACGCACTGCGTGACGGCAGCGGTCGATTCCTAGTGACCTGGAGTGACTGTCGTGTGGTTGACGAGGATACGGAACTCGCTGCTGGTGTTGAGCCCGCGGACGGCGATCTTCTACCGTGCGTACTGCAGCCGGATAATCAGCGGGCCGCTCCTCCACTCTACGGAGCATGGGTTTATGACCCAATTGCCGATACTCAACGGCCAGTGGTTTTGCCGCGAGAGGGCAGCTTGATCAGCGAGGTGATCGCGATTGAACCACGCAATTTTTCTTCTCTGGTCCCGCTACCCGAGGACTACGACGATACGCTGGCCGCCAGAACCGCTGGCCGCTTGCTGATCCACAGCGTTTACGACGTCGATGGTATGGATGCTTCACCCGCCGGTATCAGCGCTCACGCTCAGCCCGGGACACCCGCTCACGCCACACGTCCGGCGAGATTTCTCCGCCTGATTCAGCCAGTGCCTATCCCGGACGATGACGTGTATGAGATTCCAGACTATGCGTCCGGTGTGGCAGGCGGGTTTCGGGAGATTCTCGGCTATGTACCGGTGGAACCGGACGGTTCGGTAACGGTTACGGTACCCGCCAATCGCCCATTCAGTTTTGCGGTCCTCGACTCGCGTGGCCGCCGCATCGGCGCAGACCACGACTACTGGTTGCAGCTGGCTCCCGGCGAAACGCGACAGTGTACCGGTTGCCATGAGGCGGGCAGTCGCTTGCCACACGGTCGCACCGACTCGCAACCAGAATCTTCCAACCCTGGCGCAGTGGCTCTGAATGGCGGCACGCTGGGATTTCCCGGAACACGATCCCTGAACCTGTTCGCAACTCAAGCAGGTGAGAGTATGGCTCAAGTCTGGGACTTTCATCGCCCTTTGGGAAACGCCACAGCCATAGATCGCGAGCTGACTACCGAACCGCAGTACGAGGACGAGTGGCACGCCGCGGATGTAACGCCAGACGCGGCGATCAATGATCGAGCGTTCCCTACGCCGTGGCCACCCATCGCCAACGAACGGCCGCTGCTGGTCAATGATCTCGATCCCGGCCAACCCGGTCGAATTGTCATCAACTACATCGACCACATACAGCCGATATGGGAGCGTACTCGAGAAGCGATCTTTGACGCCGACGGGAACCCTGTCGATACCTGCATCGGTTGCCACGACAGCGCAGGCGATACCGTAGTAGCGGCAGGTCAACTGGACCTCAGTTCACTGCCTTCTGACCTGGAGCCGAACCACTATCGATCCTATAGCGAGTTGCTAATGGAAGATAACGAACAGTGGTTGAGCATCGACGATGCGCTTGTGGATCGGCAGCGGCTATGCAGCAGCGTCGATGAAACCGGCAACACTGTAACGATTACTGAGAGTATCCCGCTGGCATCAGCCATGAGCGGTGGAACTGCCGCCGGCAGTCAACGCTTCTTTGACTGCTTTGAGGGCGGTGATTGCGGGCGCCCGGACACACCGCCTCTGCCAGCCAACTGTACCGAGGATGACGGTGTTCCTGTGCCCGCCACACGTAACACGGTAAACCATGAGGGCACACTGTCGGAGCCCGAACTGCGACTGCTGTCTGACTGGCTTGATATCGGGGCCCAGTATTACAACAACCCGTTTGATACGCGCCTGGCCGAATGATCATGCCGTATTTCAGGAAAACAGAGGAAAGAAGTACTGCCGGACTAACAGGGAACTTGGCTGCTAAGGCAATCATGATTGCGAGCTTGCTTTGCACAGCTATAACCCAAGCTGAGGATACGGGGCTCAGCGCCACCGTGGCGGAAGCCTTTATGGAAATGCGCACCCAGCCGGGTCGCGGCTACCCCGTGTTCTATATCGCGGAGAGGGGCGAGACGGTAGAGCTGCTCTACCGGCGAACGGATTGGGTCAAGGTGCGCAATAGCAAAGAAATAGAAGGATGGGTCCATGTAAATGATATCGGCAACACGGTCGATCAGTTCGGCGTACCACTGGGACTGCACAGCCCGGATATTTCCACCTTCATCGATCGACGCTGGGAGTTCGGCATCATGCTCGGTGACTATGATGATACCGATGTCGTATCCGGCTATCTCGGCTGGCAATTCACGCGCAATCTCTCGCTGGAAATCTCAATCGCTGAGAACTTTGGTGACGCTTCAGACGGGCGCATGGCGAATCTGAACCTGGTGCATCAGATGTTTCCCGATTGGCGCTACTCCCCTTTTCTCACAATCGGTGGAGGCGTTCGGGAGACCGACCCCAGATCAACATTGGTTGAGACCGAAGATCGTATCGATAGCACTGCCAATGTGGGCGGAGGCATAAAAGTCTATCTGACCGAGCGCCTTTTACTGCGCCTGCAATATAAACACTACGTCGTAATGACTGAAAGAGACGACGATGAGGAGGTAGGGGAATGGAACATTGGCATCAGCGCGTTTTTTTAACCGCGGCTTTAAGTCTCGCAGCGTTAACGGGTACTGCGGCTAAGGCTGAGACTGGAACAGACCTGATGAGCGTGATCGATCCGGATATCGAACGCCGGGACGTTACGCCGCCAGACATCGATAGCGAGGACTTTGAAGTCGGTCCGTACGTTGGCCTGCTCGCCATCCAGGACTTTGACGCCGACTGGGTTTACGGAATCAGGGCAGCATGGCATGTGTCGGAGGACTTTTTCTTCGAAGCCAACTATGGACAGTCTCAGGGTGATCTCACCAGCTTCGAGAAGCTCAGCGGTGGGGCACCTCTATTTGATGACTCCGAACGCGACTATACGTTCTACGATATCAATATCGCCTGGAACGCGCTGCCAGGCGAGATCTTTCTGTTTGGTCAGAGGGCACTGAAGTCTGACCTTTACCTTGTCTTAGGCGCGGGCAATACCGATTTTCTTGGGGACAACTGGTTCACCGTAAACATCGGCGCAGGTTATCGGTTGCTGCTGAACGATTGGCTGGCACTGCGCCTCGACGTCCGGGACCACATTTTTGATCGGGATACGTTTGGCGAGAGTGAGATCACGCACAATGTCGAACTCGCCACAACGTTGACCTACTTTTTCTAAACGTTCCACGCATCTGGGGGAAAGCACAATGAAAAAACTAATTCTAACCCTACTGCTCGCCGGAACCAGTTTGAGTTGGGCATCTACCAGCGGAGAACCAGCAGCCAACTTCACGCTAAAAAGTTCGGGCGGCGACAACATTCGTCTGAGTGAGTATCGGGGTCAGGTAGTTCTGATTAACTTCTGGGCGTCCTGGTGCGGCCCATGTCGACAGGAGTTTCCACATCTGGACGACTTGCACGAAAAGTACACCGACCTGGGCTTTACGGTTTTCGGTGTCAATGTGGAACAAGATCGACAGTCTGCTGATCGCGTGCTCAGAGAAATTCCGGTGAACTTTCCCATTCTGTTTGACGATGAGAACGTCGTCAGCGAGTTGTACAACGTCGACGCTATGCCGATGACGGTATTGGTTGATCGAAGCGGCGCAGTTCGATTTCTCCACCGTGGATACAAGCCAGGCTACGAGGACAACTACGAACGCCAGGTTCGAGCTCTGATCAAGGAGTAATAAAGATGAAACGCATGTTCACACTTGCAGTGGTATTTCTCAGCATCACCGGATGCGGGGTCAAACCATGGGTAAAACCCTACGAACGCCAGAACCTGGCCGATCCGATCATGCAGTTCGATAGGAATCCACTGGCAGACGGATACACCCATCACGTCTACCAGGTACGCGAAGGCGCTAGAGGTGCTGAAGGCGGCGGAGGTGGCGGCTGTGGTTGCAATTAGGACAACGGTGGCACTCTTGCTGATCGTATGGGCGCATTCAGCGCTTGGCGTGATCTTACCTGAAGAACGTGCTGACGCGATGTACCATCGTTACGATGGTGGAGGCGTCACGGTCGACGGACCCGCCTTGCTGGTGCGCAAGAATTTTCGTGAGACCGTATCTGTCAATGCCAGCTACTACGTCGACAGCGTATCGAGCGCCTCCATCGACGTCGTCACCAGTGGGGCCTCCGAGTACAGTGAGCAGCGAACGGAGTACGGTTTAGGAGCTGCGTATCTTTATGGGAAGAGTATCTTTGACGCAGGGGCCACCTACAGCGACGAGAGTGACTATGAAGCCAGCACGTACTATTTCAACATCAGCCAGGATTTCTTTGGCGACCTTACTAATCTGAGCTTCGGCTATGCGCTGGGCCAGGACGACGTGTTCCAGAATAAAAATCCCGAGTTCATGGGCTCGATTGATCGTCACAATTACCGGGTCAATCTCAGTCAGATTTTGACGCCCAACCTAATTATGGCAGTGAACTACGAGCTTATTACTGAGGAGGGGTATCTCAATAACCCCTATCGCAGCTATCGTTACTTAACCGACCCCACGGATCCCGGTGCTGGCTACCAGCTCGCTCAGGAAGTGTATCCGGAAACCAGGACGTCGGACGCTGCCGCCCTGCGACTTCTGTATCACTTGCCTTGGCAGGCAGCTGTCGGTGGCCACTACCGCTTTTTCACAGATGACTGGGGCGTGGACGCGAATACTATCCAATTATCTTATACGCAAGTATTCAAGGATCGTTGGACGGTCGATACAAAATACCGCTACTACCAGCAGAGCAGCGCGGATTTCTACAGCGATCTATTCACCTTCGCTTCTCAGGACGAGAATGACTGGCGAGCCAGAGATAAAGAGCTGTCAGAGTTCACCAATCACACACTGTCTTTGTACATCACCTACAGCCGGGCACTCAGCTATCGAATGGTAGAGAAGAGCAGTATCTCCTTACAGTGGGATCACATCTGGTTCGACTACGACGACTTCCGCGATCTGCGGGTTCAGGGAGACGTTCCGGGCCAGGAACCACTGTACGACTTTGAAGCCGATGTGTTCAAACTGGTCTTTACCCTGTGGTATTAACTCAGCAGCGCGCTATTCGGACGCCACACTGCGCAACAAATCGTCAGAGTAGTGCAGCTTGCCGGCACCATCGATGATGATGGCATCCACGCCGGGTAAATCGTTGATTAACGCCAGTCCAGATTCAACACCCAACACGAACACCGCGGTAGAAAGCGCGTCACTGTCAATTGCCTGAGGAGCCAGCACACTGGCACTCTGCACCCTATCTGCAGATTTTCCAGTAACGGGATCAAGAATGTGATGAACGCGCACATCGCCGTCCATGAAAAACCGCTCGTAGTCCCCCGAAGTCGATATCGCTGTATCCGCGAGGGGTATCAAAGCCACATACTCGCCATCCTTGCGCGGATGTCGTATGCCGATAGTACGCGGACGATTTTCCATACCTCCTAGAATGCGGCTGTCGCCCCCTGCGCTGATGATCGCCTCGCGCACGCCAGCGCGATACAGCATCGCCACCGCACGGTCGACCGCATAGCCTTTTGCGATACCGCCAAGATCCAGCTGCATCCCAGGCTTCAGGAAATGAATACGTCGGCGTTCAGGATCTAATTGGATCGCGCGATAGTCGATCTCATCCAGCCCCTCTTCCACCTGATTCTGGCTCGGCGCTTTGCCATCGCGGTAATCATAGTGCTGCCCTACTGATGCAAAGCTGACGTCGAATGCTCCATCGCTCATTTGTGAATACTTGAGCGCACGGACCAGAACCTCAACAATCTCTGGTGATGTGACTAAGACATCACCAGCCGCATCACGGTTGATGCGAGACAGCTCACTACTGGGGTTCCAAGGGTTCATCATTTGATCCAGCCGCCTGAACTCGGCGAAGACAGAATCGATGTGTTCTCGCCCGCTATTCGCGTCGGCTGCAAACAGTTCCACGGTAACCCGCGTACCCATGATGTCTTGTTCGTCGCGCTGCCATTCTGCCAGCACTGCCGGTGAACCCAGGACCAGGCAGACCCACAGAAGGCGAGCGGTCCCAAAAAACCGCCCACCGGAGACATTATTCATGTATTGCCTCGCCAGAAACCGACTAGGTATTACAGCATACCGTCAAACCGTCGGATTCCGGGAACATTTATATTGAGGAATAATAAAGTTGCTCCCCGGCAGCGGGGACGAGAATACCGCCGGGGAGCGTTGGGGGCTTGTGAGCCCGGCGCGGGGCGGCGCCGGACAAAGCCATCGGAGCAATCAGTCCCAAAGGGGGCTAGATATGTTGGGACTTAAGCTCCTAGAGAACGCCGGCGACGGCGCTCACGTACGAGGGCGGTGCACGTCAGCACCAAACCCAGGGCCAGACCGGCTGCACTTGCATCCAGTTCAGGCACCTTCTTGTGCTTATTACACTTATGGGAGTTCCGCTTACACTCCCCCTTTCCACCCTTTTTTCGATCCTTCTTCCAATCGCGGTTCCAATCGCGACCGTCTTTCTGCCAGTCACCGTAACCGCCGCTATTCCAGCCGCCGTGGTTACCAGCCAAAGCATAGGACCCGGTCAATCCGAGAACCAAAGCCAAGGCTACAGCTTGTACAATCTTCATAGGGGCCTCCTTGAGAGCATACCGCATTTTCTTTTATGACCCGCTCTGGCGCCGGGGCGTGAGCTCGGAGCATCTATCAGCCTCTGTTAGTGAGCAAGGACCATGCCAGCCCAGTGTTTACGCGGCCTGCCGCCCCCCCGGGGGCTATTGATGACCTGACGTAAGCACTTTTGTATAAAACCTTGACGATCGAGCACCTCTCCCCTCACCCGATGATCACCGGTTTCAAACTTTCGTTGTTCTGAGCTGCGTTGGCTTTGCAGAACTGTGACACGGATCAACCTTTTTTCGCTTGAACCGGAAAAATCTCTACTTTTCCCGACTTTCCATTTGCGGAGACCCTCACTAGGACCGGAAAATCGAGCCCGAATGTGTAAAAAATAATGACGGGGCGTGTGATCATGGTCATACAATGTCAGGGGAACGAATCGGCTGCAGCTGATAGTGCGGTCGCAGCAGCCACTTCGAAGAAAGGCGGGATTAGGCGATACTCTGCGCTGTTCATGGCGGCTGTTGCAGCTGTCGCACTCAGCGGCTGTCGGATTGTCATCGAGGTACCCGAAGGCGGCAGCGTCACCTCGAATAACGGGGTACTGTGCAACGCCGGCGAGTCCTGCGAAATCGATATCATCGACGCAACATTCTACGATGTGTTCTCCGCAGTCGCCGCTAGCGGCTACGAATTCGAGGGCTGGGAGAAAGGCAATGGATACCTGTGTGGCGGCTCTACAGATCAATGCACGTTAAACGCTGCCGGCCTATCGGGCGCGTCGGCGCTGTTTGCGTCCGACCTCATCGTCTATCTGCGGCCCAAGTTCCGCGATCCGTCGCAGCTGTACGACCAACAGGAATGGGCCTCCTTTCTGGGGGGTCTCGGTGCCAGCAACTACCGAAGTAACAGCTACCTGTATCGGGATATACCCAACGTAGACCAGTGCGATCCGGGCAGGATGACCAGCAGCGCAAAGAACCGCTTTCTGTATTCTCTGAACATGGTTCGACGCCTGCACAACTTGCCCGAAGTCGTGTATGGGAACCAGTACGATGTCGAAATGCAACAAACCAACCTCGTGCAGGAAGCGAACGACTACTTCACCCACTACCCATCGCCGGGTGACACTTGCTACACCCTTGATGGCGATAACGGTGCTGGCAGCTCGAATTTGTCTTGGACATCATGGCAGTCCGATCCCGCAAGGGCACCATTGTCTTGGGTCAATGACAACAACAACGTTTCCTCACTGATGGCCGCAGGCCACAGGCGCTGGGTGTTGTATCCCTACCTGTCGATTAGCGCTTACGGACAAGTCGCTGGTTACTCAAGTATGAAAGTGTTCGGCTTTGATTCCTCTCCGGCGGTCGACCTGGCCGACGAATTGGAGTACATCGCGGTGCCCTACCAGACCTATCCCTACGTCCTGGTTAGTAAGGGAAGTCGTCCTACACCCTGGAGTCTTACTATGGTGCCCGCCAGCGGTTCCGGGAGCTACAACCATTTCTCCAATGCGTCCGTCAGCGTTGTTGAAACCTCCAGTGGAAACTCGCTATCGGTGCACTCCCAGTACTACGACAACCGCGGATACGGCATGCGAAATTTCCTGTCCTGGATGGTCGACGGATGGGAGTATGACACCGAGTACACTGTGACCGTCGAGAGCGTCAATACGCCGACCAATCCGAGCCGTACGATTGAGTATCGGGTAGAGATCGACCGCGAGGAACTGCTGTAGTACCTACTTTCTCTAACTCACCCGGCCGTGACTGTCTGGTCATGGGCGGGTGAGTTTATAGGCTTCACCTTATTCCTGTCCGTTCGCTGGCCGTTTTTATCCAAACCATCCAGCGCCATACACTCAGACCAGATCACGTATCGCCGCCAACAGATCAACGACGAGCTGCTAAGCT
Organism: Pseudomonadota bacterium; assembly: GCA_039190425.1. Lineage (GTDB taxonomy): Bacteria > Pseudomonadota > Gammaproteobacteria > Pseudomonadales > Halieaceae > Marimicrobium. The sequence goes on from JBCCYE010000006.1 coordinate 47,172, forward strand.
GTTAGAAAAAAGGATCTCTGTATGGACTTCAACATCCCTGAAGACGTAGCAGCGTTTCTGCAAGAAATCGACACCTTCATCGAGGACAAGATTCTGCCATTGGAGCGTCGAGACGATAACTGCCGCTTCTTTGACCATCGGCGAGAGGACGCTCGTACCGACTGGGAGCGCGGCGGCCTGCCCAATGAGGGGTGGGAAACCCTGCTGCATACCGCTAGACAGCTCGCCATCAAGGCCGGCATTTACAGCTACCCATTCCCCAGCGAACACGGCGGTCGAGACGGCAGCAATCTGGGCATGGCGATCATCCGGGAACATCTCGCAGCAAAGGGTCTGGGCCTTCATAACGATCTGCAGAACGAGCACTCCATCGTTGGCAACAACGTTGGCCTGCTGCTTATGTTGGAGTATGGCACCGAGTCACAGCAGGCTGAATGGCTGGACGGGCTGAAAAACGCCCATATGGGGTTTGCCGTCGGCATTACCGAACCTGATCACGGGTCAGACGCCACCCACATGGAGACCAGAGCGGAGCGGGACGGCAATGGCTGGATCATCAACGGGGAAAAAACCTGGAACACGGGTGTCCACGTCGCACAGGCAGATCTCATAATGGCAAGGACCTCTGGCACCGCGGGTGATGCTCATGGTATCACCGCTTTTCTTGTGCCGATGGATACACGGGGTATCAAAGTTGAGGAGTACCTGTGGACCTTTAACATGCCGTCAGATCATGCGCACGTCTCACTCAACAACGTTCAAGTGCCTGCCAGCGCGGTGTTTGGTGGTGAGGGGCGCGGCCTGCAGGTCGTCCAGCATTTCTTCAACGAAAATCGTATCCGTCAGGCCGCCTCGAGCCTGGGTGCCGCTCGCTACTGCATACGAGAGGCGGTCCAATTTGCCCGCGAGCGGGCCCCTTTCGGCAAGGCGCTGGCAAGCAATCAGGGTATTCAATTCCCTCTCGTCGATTTACACGCTCGCTGCGAGATGCTCCAGGCGTTGATTTGGCAGACCGCCTGGCTTATGGATCGGGACGGCGCTTTTTCCGTTTCCGACAAGGTATCTATCTGCAACTATCAGGCGAACCGACTGTGCTGTGAGGCTGCGGACACGGCAATGCAGGTGCACGGTGGCCTCGGCTATTCGCGCTACAAACCCTTCGAGCACATCTATCGACACCATCGACGCTATCGAATCACCGAAGGTGCAGACGAGATTCAGATGCGCCGGGTCGCTGGCTATCTGTTCGGTTTCATGAAACAGCAAAAACCCAAAGGTGTCGACTGACCCAATGGATGAGGACCTACTCACCGCGTTGTCCGACCTGCTGGCCAAGCTGGTGCCAGACTTTCAATCACTACAATCCTGCGAGCAGCTCACCGCCGGTGCAAGCCAGGAGACCTATCGCATCGATCTGAATACCCAGAAGGGCGCTCAGAAGCTGGCTCTGAGGCGGGCGCAGCCGTCCGCTACCCAGAACTCGAGTCTCGGCGGTGTGAGTCTCGGCACTGAGGCAAAATTGCTTACGCTGGCCGTTAACGCAGGCATACCGGGCCCAAAAGTTCTTCACGTTCTGCAACCTGAGGACAAACTGGGCAGCGGTTTTATCATGCAGTGGCTGGAGGGAGAAACGCTTGGCCAGCGTATCAATCGCGCTGAAGAGTTACAGGAGGTACGCCCCCGGCTCGCCCGCCAGTGTGGTCAGATCCTTGGTCGAATTCACGGCCTGGACTGGTCGAGTGCAGGATTGGAGGGTCACCTGCCCTGCGTCGATCCAAAAGTGCTGGTGGAGGAAACCTGGCGCCACTACCGCGATCTGAACGTTCCCGTGCCCATGATCGATTACAGCTGGCGCTGGTTGCAAACACACCCACCAGAGGCGTCTCGAACTACGCTGGTACACGGTGATTTTCGCAACGGCAATTTGATGATCACACCCAGTGGCATCCGCGGCGTACTTGACTGGGAACTCGCCCATCTTGGCGACCCTGTCCGCGATCTGGGCTGGTTGTGTGTCAATTCGTGGCGCTTTGGCCACCGCGATTTACCCGTGGGGGGGTTCGGTCACAAGGAGGAGCTACTGGAAGGTTACGCTGAAACCAGCGGGGAAACTGTCGACCCCGATGCACTCCACTTTTGGCAGGTGTTCGGCTCGTTCTGGTGGTCGGTGGTTACCCTGCAGATGGCACAGACCTGGCGTACGGGTGAAACGCCCAGCCTGGAGCGACCGGTCATTGGCAGGCGGTCCAGTGAGGCGCAGATGGATTGTGTCAATCTGCTGATTCCCGGTGACTACCACCCGCCTGAACCTATCTCCCAAAATGTCGGCACGCAGCTGCCAATGCCCACCGAATTGCTGGATGGTGTCGTGGAGTTTCTCAAGCGGGAACTCGCACCACAGCTGGATGCTCACAACCACTTTCTTGCTCGGGTCGCTGCGAATTCGCTTAGCATCACCCGGCGCTACCTGGCCCAGGGGCCGGCTGCGGAGCGGGCTGAGATGGCGCGGCTCCAGGCACTGCTTGACGACGGGGGCGATCTGGACAGCCTGCGGTGGGCACTCGTCAACCGGTTGCGTGAGGGGCCGGCCTTGGATACGCATGAGCTGACCGATCATTTGCGTCAAACGGTCGCTGATCAGCTGGCCATCGACCAGCCCACGTATTCCGCACTAAAGTAGTAATCCGTAACCAATCAGGCCATTGGGCATAGCGCCATGTCGACCCCTGTCTAAACTGCGTCGCTAACCATCTGTCTAAAATACTTCCCCGGGCCGACTGGCCTGTGCTACCGTCTCCGGCATACACCACTCGCGCTCGAGGATATAATATGAAGAGCCTCCGAACGAGTGTGTTCAGGAAGAGCAGCGCATCCGCGCAGGCCAGGGTCTCGGCCACACTACTCGCTTTCGCACTGTTATCCGGCTGTAAACTGGTCGTTTTAAATTCAGGGGATAGTGGCGGCAAGGTCACCAGTTCACTCGTCTCCGGTGGCGGAACCTCCATTGACTGCGGTAATGGCGGCAGCATCTGTGAACGCCGCTACCTGGATCTTGGCACCGAGGTTTTGATCGCGACGCCAGCGCCAGGCTATGTCTTCAGTGGCTGGGCCGGCGCCTGTGAGGGCCAGGGAGCAAGCTGTTCCCTAGAAATCACCCGTTCCAGCTGGCACGAAATCGAGGCTTTGTTTGACTTTGGCCAGGTAAGCGTGACCCCAATCCTCGCTCAGCAGCTGCCACAAAACTTCCCGCCCTTTACTCTGCAAGCAACAGGTAACTCATCCGCGGGAGCCATCAGCTGGAGCCTGAGTAACTCACGCCCAGACGCCATCGACGCAAACATCGACCCTGTCACGGGGGAAATTGAGATCTCGCCAATCAGTGACCAGTTTGGAAACGCCGAAATCGAGGTGTTTGCCCATGTCGGCGGCAGCAATGCCAGCAGCACACGCTTCGATGTCGTCGTCACCATGCCCAGCAATCCAGTGTTTGCCTGTGGAACGGGAATTGAGACCGAGACGGGCGATACGCTGACTGACAGCTACACCCTGTTCGAGTTCGGCCAGTCCCGCCCGATCGCGATATCGCCTAACGGTCGCTACCTTTTCGTCGCCAACACGCCGGCCAACTGTCTGGAAGTGTACAACGTAGAAACTGATACCCCCGAGCTGATCAGCAGCGTGGCGGTGGGGATGGAACCCATCGCCGTAGCGGCGCGGACCGACACGGAGGTTTGGGTCGTCAACGGTTTGTCGGACTCAGTCAGCATCGTCGATATTCGTGACCGCCCCCACGTTAGCCGCACACTGTTGGTGGGCGATGAACCGCGTGACATCGTTTTTGACGGCTCCGGACGCGCCTACGTCACCGCGGCGTTTCGAGGGCAAAACCACCCCACTTTCACACCCGCAGACTTGTTCGCCCAGGGCTTGGGCAGAGCCGACGTATGGGTATTTGATGGCGCGAATCCTGGCCCAGGTATGGGCGGTACACCGCTGACCATAATCAATCTGTTCACCGATGCACCCCGCGCACTGGCCGTAAGCGACGACGGCAGTACGGTCTACGCGGCGGGCTTCTTTACCGGTAACCGGACAACCGTGGTCGATGAGACCAGTGTTGAGCAAGGCGGCGGTTCACCGGAACCCACTCAGAACGTGGACGGCATCACCGCACCCGATACCGGACTGATCGTAAAATTCAATGGAACCAACTGGGTCGACGAGGATGGCAGATTTTGGGATTCGCAGGTGAATTTCACACTGCCCGATCTCGACGTTTTTGAGATTGATGCCAGCCTTGCCGTACCGGCACAGGTTGCCAGTCACTCCGGTATCGGCACCACGCTGTTTAACATGGCGACCTCCCCAGATGGCAAGCTGTTCGTTTCCAATACCGAAGCACGTAACCATGTCCGTTTCGAGGGTGAGGGCGAACTGGGAACGACCGTTCGAGGTCATACCGCGCAGAATCGAATCACCATTATCGATGGCGGCAGCGTCACACCCGTGCAGCTTAACCAACACATTGATTTTGAATTGCCATTCGGAGAACAGGTTAATGCGCAGGATAAGTTTCAGGCGATAGCTCAGCCGGGCCCAATGGCGTACATCAACGGTGAACTCTGGGTCCTACCCTTCGGATCAAGCAAAATCCAGATCTATCCAGACCCCGATGCCGGCAGCGGCGGCGATTGGTTTGATGCTCCGTGGGGCGGCTGGGTTGGCCTGATCCTGCCCAATGGAGGTCCTGCCGGCATCGCTGTGCAGGACTATCGCGATCGCGTGTACGTCTACACGCGCTTCGGCCACAAACTGTCCGTACTTTCAGCAACTGAAAAATTCGTCATTAACACCATTGATCTGTTCACACCCGAGCCTGCCTCAGTCGTCAACGGCCGCAGGTTCCTTTACGACGCTCAAGCCACCTCCGGTAACGGTACCGGCTCCTGTGGCTCATGCCATATTTTTGGTGACTTTGATGGCCTGGCGTGGGACCTGGGGGAACCCGAAGGCCATGTTGTCGCCAATACCAATCCCTTTCTGAGTGGGCCGTCGAATCCGGTCTTTCATCCAATGAAGGGGCCGATGACCACGCAAACCCTCCGCGGCATCAACGACAGTGGCCCCATGCACTGGCGCGGTGATCGCACGGGGCGCGACGCACTGGGTAATCCCGTTCCAGGAGAGACGATCGAGTCGCTGGCCTTCAAGCAATTCAATCCGGCCTTTGTCGGCCTAGTAGGCCGAACAGCCGAGTTGAGCCCCGCGGATCTGCAGGCATTTACAGATTTCACTCTGCAGATTCAGCCCCCGCCGAATGCCGTTCGCAATCTCGACAACACACTGACCACGGTGCAAAGCGAGGGAGAGACGATTTACTTCAACGACATTACCGATGGACGGACCTGCAATGGCTGCCACCTGATCGACGCTTCGCAAAATGCCTTCGGTACCGGCGGACTGTCTACCTCAGAAGGCGCCATGATATCCCAAGAATTCAAAGTCCCTCATCTGAGAAACATGTACCAAAAGGTCGGCATGTTTGGCACGAGCTTTAACAATCCCGACGTCAACTACGGCGGCGGGCCACAGATCAAAGGCTTTGGGTATCTGCACGACGGCTCTATCGATACGCTGGTCAATTTCCTCGGCGCAGATGTGTTCAACTTCACCGACCCCATCAACGACCCCTTGAAGGTGGCCGAGTTCAACATGGTTGTCGATAGCAACTTTCGGCCTATTGTCGGCCAGCAGGTGACACTGACGTCAACCAATGCAGGAGTCGTTGAGGGGCGGATCGATCTTTTGATCGCACGTGGACTTGCCGGGGATTGCGATCTGATTCTGTGGAGCAGCACGTCTGACAACGGTGTGGTGAGTGCGCGCATGCTGGGCAACGGCAGCTTCCGAACTTCGATTTCGCCATCCAACCCGGTGGTCTCCGACGCGTTCATCCGCAATCGGGTCGCCACAACCGGCGAGCCGGTCACCTATACCTGTGTGCCTCCGGGCAACGGCATTCGCCTCAGCCAGGTGCCCTAACCGGCTGCGTTGGTCGCATCGGTCGTTTAAGGCCGGTGCAATTCCAAAAGACAGCCCAGAGGTTCTCCAAGTGGTAGGATGGTAAGCGACCTGATAGCCTGCCGCGCGCTGTTCGGTCATGGACAGACCAGCCCGGTTTTTGGAGACACACACCATGGTGACTTTAACAATTAATGGCGACTTGCAAACGTATGCGGGTGACCCCACGATGCCCCTGCTCTGGTATCTGCGCGATGAAGTCGCCCTCACCGGCACCAAGTTCGGCTGCGGAGCGGCCCTCTGCGGCGCTTGCACCGTCCACGTAGACGGAGTGGCTGCCCGCTCCTGTGTTACACCCATGGGTACTCTTGACGGTAAAGCGGTCGTCACCATCGAGGGTCTGAGCGAATCGGGCACACACCCTTTGCAGATTGCGTGGAACGAACAGCGCGTACCCCAATGCGGCTTTTGCCAGGGCGGACAGATCATGCAAGCCGCCTCCCTGCTGGCGGGCAATCCTGAGCCCAGCGATGCGGAGATCGTACGTGCCATGCAGGGCAACATATGCCGCTGCGGAACCTACACCCGCATCCAGGCAGCCATCAAGAGCGTCAGGGACGGGTCATGAATCGCTATTTCGACCTGGAGAGACGCCGATTTATCGCAGGCTCGCTGGGTTCGGCGGCGCTCATACTGGCGACCCCGCTGATTTCGTCTGCCCTCACGCGAGCTGAGGAAGGCTTGCCAAAGCCCAGTGAAATGGATTTATTCCTCGCATTGTACACAGACGGTTCTGTTCATATTACCTGTCACCGTTCGGAAATGGGCCAGCAGATTCGCACCGCAGTGGCGCAGATTGTGGCAGACGAGCTGGAGGCCGACTGGCAGAGAGTTGAAGTTCTACAGGGCCTTGGCGATGAGCGCTTCGGCGACCAGAATACCGATGGCTCAAGAAGCATTCGCAAAAATCTTGAGAGACTTCGCATCGTGGGCGCAACCATGCGCCACATGCTTGAGGCAGCGGCCGCCGAGCAATGGGGCGTTCCGGTGACACAATGCAACGCGGTCCAGCATGAGGTCACAGGGCCGGGGGGCCAGCGCGCCGGTTACGCCGAACTCGCAGAGTCCATTCGCCACGTCACACCGCCACCCGCCAACAAGGTCACACTGAAAGCCCGCGATCAATGGCGCTACATCGGTAAAGCCATGGCACCGGTGGATAACGCACAAATCGTCACCGGCGAGGCAACCTATGCCGCCGACATCCGGCTGCCGGATACTTTGATCGCGGTCATAGCACGGCCACCGGTTGTCCTTTCAAAGCCTTTATCCTGGGACGTCGAATCAGCCCGCGCTGTTGCGGGTGTCGCTGACGTGATACGAATGCCGGACCTAAAGGGTAATCCGGTACTGTTTCAGCCCTTAGGCGGTATCGCCGTGCTGGCGAGCAATACCTGGGCTGCCATACGCGGGCGGGACCAGCTCAATCCTACCTGGTCCGATGCTCCGAACGACCACTACAACTCGGCTGAATTCAACGAGCTCATGGACAAAATAAATGATCAGCCGGGTGACGTAAGACGCAATGTCGGCGATGTGGACGCGGGCTTGCTGACAGCAGCCAAGACTCTCACAGCCAGGTACCATATGCCGCTCTTGGCGCACGCGCCCATGGAACCGCCCGCAGCCACAGCACGTCTGGTTGACGATGGTGTAGAAGTCTGGAGCTGCTCACAAAACCCCCAGGAAGACCAAAACACCATCGCGAATCTGCTTGGCCTTAAGCGAGAGCAGGTCAAGGTTCATGTTACTCTGCTGGGTGGCGCTTTCGGACGCAAGTCGAAACCCGACTTTGCTGCGGAGGCGGCCTGGCTGGCCCAAAAAACAGGCCGCACGGTGCGTGTCCAGTGGACGCGGGAAGACGATGTTCGCCACGACTTTTACCACACCGTCAGCGCACAACGACTTGACGGAGGCCTGGATCCAGAGGGAAGACTGACCACACTGCGACATCGCTCCACCTTCCCAACCATTGCGTCAACTTTTACGGCCGGCGCCACGGTGCCTCAGGGGGAAGTCAGCATGGGGCTGGTCAATGAACCTTTGCAGATACCCAATATTCGCGCCGAAACCGGGCGCGTGGAGTCACACGTTCGTACCGGCTGGCTTCGCGCCGTCGCCAATCTGTATCATTGCTTCGCATTTCAGAGCTTTCTCGCTGAACTCGCGGAGGCGGCAGCCACCGATCAGCGGGAATTCGTATTGCAATGCATTGGCGAAGATCGACTGATCAATTTCCCATCGGAGGGCACCCGCTACGACAATCACGGTGAATCTCTGGAGGCCTACCCCTATGACACTGGGCGCCTCAAGTACGTGCTCAAACTGGCCACCGCCAACGCCCGTTGGGGAAGGAAACTCCCCCAGGGAGGTGGCTTGGGGCTGGCGGTGCACCGCAGTTTCCTGACCTACGTTGCGACTGTCGTCGAGGTCCACGTGGACAGTGCGGGCGCGTTAACGATTCCGGGTGTTTGGATGGCTGTCGACGCGGGCACGGTCATCAATACGGATACGGTGATCAACCAGATGCAGGGCGGCGCAATCTTCGGCTTGAGCTACGCCTTGCGCTCAAACATTACTGCTGCAAATGGTGCTATCCAGCAGAGTAATTTTCACGACTACGAAGTGGCTCGCATGGCGGACATCCCGCGTGTGATCCATGTCGACATCGTCGACAGTGAAGCACGCCCAGCGGGTATTGGAGAGCCAGGCACCCCTCCCCTGGCCCCAGCGCTGTGCAACGCGATCGCCAACGCCTGTGGCGTAAGAATTCGCACGTTGCCGATCGCCGACCAGTTGAGGACAACCCTCGCAGACAACGCCGTCTGACTTGTCGGGCTAAGGCTCGTCAGGCCAACGCTGGCGCGCGGTCAGAGGTCGCGGCGTGCCACGCCGGGAATCTCCAACGCCAAGTCCGGCCCGTACATCTTTGCCGGTGTTTGAAACCCGGGCGACCATTCGCCATCGAGTATTTTTCGGCCGACGATCAGAGTGCTGTGGAATGTCAGCAGATAAGGCTCGGGCGTGATCATCTCAGCACTGAAGCTGTCTCCGCTTTTGTTTTGCGCTGTTGCGATCAACTGCGTCTGGCGTTGGGCCTGTGCCTCCGGTGGTGGCCCTTCCGGCAAAAAGGTGTCGACCACCCAAATCAGCAGGTCTTTGCCCCACTCGTATTGCAGCAGGCTCATCACCCAGCCCGGGATTTCACCCTGCTGTAGCGAATAGATCTCGATGGTAGGAACACCGGTACTGACCCAGGAGGTGATCATGTCCGCCCAGGGTATCTGCACCAACGTCTGTTCCTCGCCGTTAACTGCCCTCTGGATGACCTTAGGTTTGGCCACCTCTACCATCACACCGTCCTCTCGCATGCGCAATGGCCGCGACAGCATCTCAATCCCGGATTTAATCGTACCGCGGCTTACGGGCGCACCTTCCGCTTCTTTGAACCCATTATTCATAATGAGCTCAAGCTTTGTTGGGTTTTGTACCTTCTCCGCGACATACAAGTTAAGGCAGTCGGTGGGTACTACATCGAAACCTACAGCAGGCATCACCATGATGCCCGCCTCTTGAAACTCACGATCTCGAGCGAGCTCCTCCTCGATGACGTGCAACTCCCCCGTCAGATCCACGTAATGCGTACCCGCCTCAACGGCCGCATCCAGCATCGGCTTGGCCGTATAGGTGTAGGGACCCGCGATGTGCATCACCAATTCAAAGTGCTTCAATACCTCCACGACCTGTTCGTGGTTGTCATCCAGACTCAATGGTATGAACGGAAGTTTCAATTCCTGGGCGACGACGGCGAGTTTTTCAGGATTGCGTCCAGCCAGCACCGGCGTGATGCCGTAATCGGCCGCAAGCCTCGCGATGCCCTTACCCGTAAATCCGTAAGCTCCGTATATGAGCACCTGTCCGCTGCGCTCGGCGGATAGCTGTTGCCGCCAAGCCTCGGGTAGCTCAGCGTGCACCAGGCGCCCGCTGGACAGTTGGACGAAAACTAACAGGGCGAATAGCATGGCACGCTTCATGTGATTTTCCTTTTTATTGTAGCTAGCAGAATGTAGGTGCAGACGTTTACACAGACGGCGACAACAGCGAACGCTTAGCACCTTACAGGCCGTCACCCACCCAATTGAGGTCGTCGCCGGATCTTCCTTGGAATCAGAGCTGGCATCCGCCTTAGCTACCGATTTTCCTGCCCGCACAACAAGCTCCATTGTTAAACACGACTACCGTACGCAGTGTTCAACCGCCTGACAAGTAATGACTTACGGATCTTCGGGCAGCCGGTAGAGCGCCAACGCATTAGCGTGCAACAGGCCGTCCTGATCGGCGAGCGAATACTTTGCGGCGATTCGTTTAAACGCATTCCATAGGACCGTATAGGAGCAAGACGCTCGATCCACCGGGAAATTACTCTCAAACAAACAGCGCTCGACACCAAACTGATGGATACAGTGATCGAAGTAAGGCTCGAAAGCCGCCTGTAATTCGAATGAGTCCGCCGGTCGCTCGCGCCGATGCCAGCCAAACCCGTTGATCGGCATCGCCAGCCCGCCCAATTTAACCCACACGTTGGGACAACGAGCGAGCGTGACGATGTCTCGCTGCCAATTGGCAAACACTTCCCGTTGCTGACCTGCAAAGCGCCCAATGCCAAGCGGACCACCCACATGATTGAGAACGATGGTGATACGCGGAAAGGATTGGGCCAGAGACAACAGCTCGCCCAGTTGGGTATGGAACCCCCAGCTTTCAAACAAAAGATCGTGCAGTTCCAACTGTGCAAAACCAGCGCGAAAGTCATCTCTTAGGTACAGTCCAGCGGGAGGATTGCTATGAGAATTGTGAATCTCGACACTGTCATCCCAACCACAGGCGTGACGAATGCCGCGAAGTCTTTCTGGGCTCGCCTCGCGATGCGCTGCCAAAACGGTAGCCACTGACTCTCCCAGCTGAAGGTTGGCGAAACTGCTGATCGCCGCCGCAACGCGCACCGCCGCTCCGTCGTGTGCTGCTCGATCTGCCTCGCATTGAACGAATGCCGTCTCACCGACCGGTCGTAGGCTCGCAGGGCCCTCGGAATAATACTCGCTGAGGCATTCCACATAGACCGTTTGACGCACCGAATGAGCGCGGCAGTCAGACGTCAGCTCTTCAAAGAGATAACGATTGTCCGGGTAGTCCCACAGATGATGATGTGCATCCACCAATGGTCGCTCAGGTTCCAGTGGCTCTTCCTGAACCTGAGCCCGCCACTCATCGCTCCCCGGCGTCACCGCTGCTTGCCCGTCGAGGCCATTTCGTAGCGATGCACCGCGCGCTCCGCAAAATCGAGCGATCGGCCTATACGACTCCGGAGTGCCACCAGATCGGCGCCTTCGGCGCTCTTGTTGCCCTGCTGATAGCGGGCGTAAACGCCTTGCAAAATAGCGGCAGACTTCCAACCGTTGAAGCCGACGTAATACTCAAGTTGTTCCAGATTGGCACCCGTAAGATCGGCGTAGTGCTGCGCCAGCTCTGATCGTGACGGAAATCCATCCGCAGAGGTTGCGCTGGACAGGTCCACTTCCTCGTCACTTAGTTGTTCAGGCCACGGATTGAGTGCGTAAGCGAGGTCCGCGAGTGGGTCACCCAGCGTAGCGATTTCCCAATCCACTACCGCGGCTACGCGAGCGTCGCGCCCGATCAGGCAGTTGTGCAACCCGTAGTCACCGTGTACAACTCTCGCCGGGCCCTGCTGCGGCATGTGCTTCGCAAAAAAATCTTTGAGGCGATGCACTCTCGGATCATCAAACTGCGCAGTGTCTGCGGACGCCGTCCAGGACCGGTACCAGGTGCTCAGCTGCCGGGCGACGTAGCCATCCTTCTTCGCCAGATCCCCTAGTCCGATATCATCCGGGGCGAGCTTGTGCAACGAGGCCAACACGCCGAAAAAATCCCGAGCCATAGCCACGCGCTGTGTCTTGGGCACCCGGTGGATGGTGTCTTCAGCGTTGTACAAAGGACTGGCTTCTACCCATCCCATTACGTAAAACCAGGCGCCGGTAACATCCGGGGTTTCACAGAAACCGAGCGCTCTGGGTACCGGTACCGCGGTCGGCCCCAGGGCCGAAATCAGCGCCCACTCACGACTCATGTCGTGCGCCTTGGGCAGCAGAGGCCCCTGCGGTGGCCGACGAATAACGGCCGTGGTACCGTCCGCCGAATCCAGGCGATACGTCAGATTCGAGTGCCCACCCTCCAGCCGGGTCCACTGGAATGGTGGATCCAGACACTCAACGCACTCACCAATCCACGCTTCTACGGCTGGAACGTTGAAGCCTTCCGGCCCTCGTTCATTCATCGCCGGTTCCACAAAAACCAATGTACTGAAGCGCCGTTTCATGGAGAAAAAAAACGGGCACACAGGGCGCCCGTTTTTTAGGAAGCCGAGTCATCGACATCAGAAGCGTACGGTTACACCGATCAGGTAGGAATCTGTCTCAACATCGGTATCCTCCAGTTCACCTTCCGAGTAGCGAAGGTTCACGCCCACTTTGTCGGTAATGAAGTAGCTCAATTGGGCGCCATACTGTTCAAGTTCATCGTTGTTCTGTCCTGTGACACTGTAGAAACCACCGATGCCAAGATGCTCACCAAAGTAATAGGTCGCGTCGATGGCATAGATGTCGATATCATCGCCGTCACCGACGTCTACCCAGCCATAGCCCAATTCAAGCTTGAGGCCACCCGAACCTGTTTTCCAGAAGTGGTCAAGGTCCGCACGGTAGCTGTCCAGATCACCGCCCTCATCGACGTCGGAGTTTTGATACGACAGCACGATGGAAGTGTTCTCGAAGATGTACTTTCCAACACCTACATTGAACACATCAATCTCGAAGCTGCTGGGACCACCGATCAGAGGATTATCTGGCTCCTCCCTGGCGTAACCAAGATCGAGTATCCAGCCACCGCCGTCAGTGACGTAGCGGCCGTCAAATCCCCAACGCTTGGTCTCCAGGTCATCAAGAACACCATCATTGTTGATTTCTCCGTCCTGATACGCCAATGCCACGAACGAAGCGCGATCCAGGAAAGCCGCCTCTGCGAAGGGGCCTTTGTCGGTATCCACTTCTTCAAAGAAGAACGCACCTCCCAGTGCGATAGATGAAAAATCACCTCCGGTGATTGCGCCATCAGCCTGCCAGCGGTAATCCGCCTGGGCAGCACCGGATACAGCCAGTCCAAGACCGGCCAGTACAGCAGTTTTCTTAAACATGTGTATCTCCTTGCGGGTTGTTGTTGTGTTTCCCTGTTATCTGACTTATCGGGACGCTCTCATGCTAATGGGGGCTTATGTGCCCTCCTAGCACAAAATGCCGGGACTATTCACATGACGGATACGGAGCCAGCAACCGGCGTAAACGTCTCGTTGCGCGCTGCGACCAGACTGCACTCAAGTCGCGCATTCACCTGTAGAATGCACATCGATCTAGAATGTGTAGTTCAGCGTCAGGCCATACTGACGACCCGGGTAGTACCGACCCGTCAAAGGCTGCGGCAAGCTTGGGTCACCGTCTGTGCGCTGAGTCGGATCGACATTGAGATCCTCATCCGTAAGGTTTTTGCCCCAGAGACGCACGTCCAAACCTAAACGTGCCGAATTGACACCGAGTGATAGGCCAAAAATACTCTTTGGGTCTGAATACTCCTGAAACTCGATACCACCGGCGGGCTTCGATTGCCAGGTCCAGTTAAAACGGGTGTAGAACGTCAAATCCGATGTCAGTGGCCGGGTCTGACCAAGCTGAAAGTTGCTGTTCCATTTCGGCAGCGCATTGAGCGGCCGACCGTCGTCCACAGGACAAATGAGCTGGTTTGGTGTCTGCTCTTCTCCCGGTGGACACAGTCTGAGCGTCCAGTCTTCTACCGATGTGTCGAAGTAGGCCAGGCGCCATCCCAGATCCCAATAGTCCGCAAACAGGTAGAAAGTTTCCAACTCGATCCCCTGGGTGGTCACATCTTCAGCATTGACCAACTGATTGGCGAACAAGGCATTCAAATCCCCCAGCGGCGTTAGCAGGGCTCGCACCTCAGTGGGCTGCGTCAGCTGATGGTTGTCAAACTCCTGGTAGAACACTGCGAAGCTATAACTCATGCGCGACTGCAGCAAAGAACCCTTTATGCCAAGTTCTATCGCCGTGGACGTTTCTTCCTCAAACAACAGCATCTCTTCACCTACCGCGGCGATGTCAGGGAAAAAGGCATTCAAGGTCAACAGCCCAGGAATCAGGTTGTTGAAACCACCCTGCTTATAGGCATTGTCAACGGCCAAATAGGCTGTAGTCTGCTCGTCAAGAAAGTAACGTAATTTGACGCTCCACGACGGGTGTTCATAGTCGGTTTTGCCGTCGACTATGGAATTGAGGCCCAGAAACGCAAAGTTGCTCTGCGTTTCGATATCGTTTTTATCGTACCGACCACCCAGCGTCAGATCCCACTGGGGCGTGATATGCCAAGTGACATTAGCATATAGAGATTTGACGTCCGCGTTACCCCCCGCCGGCCCCAAAAGATTGGTGCCCGTGAGCGTGACGTCAAAGAACCCGTCCAGCTCACGATAGGCGTAATACACTCCGCCAATGTAGTCGAACAGATCTCCGGTATTGGAAAACCTCAACTCAGCGGTTGTGGTGTTCCAGGGGAGCTCAATTTCAAACTGACTGTTAAATCCTGGATAGGGCGTCCGGTTTTCCAATTGATAGGTGTTGAGATCCTGGTAGGAACCCAAGAAATCCACATTGACAGCGTCGGCCGCCCAAAGGAAGTGGAAGTAGGTCTCCTTTATCTCCGACCTGGCGTTGGATGAAAAGTCACCGTACCAGCGACGCTCGTCGAACTTGTTGTAAATCGCTGGGATTGGATTGGAGCCTCCGGTGCCGGGCACTACGCCCTCCACATTGAAGTCTACCGGCTGGTCCGTCAGATCTTTGTAGCCTACGGTCCACAACAGATCCATGGCTTCATTGATATGCCAGAGCATCCTACCTCGCAGCGCCTCATGCTCCTTGCCGCCGGTACTCTTCTCGCCGGACACCGGGTTTTCCACCTCGAGAAAGCCGTCAGAGTCTGCATAGACGCCCGCAAAGCGCAGGCCCAGCACATCGGGAATGACCGGCACATTGAACGCACCGCGAACGTCGTACGTCTGCAGATCCGACGGCGACGGATCCTGCAGGGCGTAGGTGCCCTCTACGAAACCTTCAAAGTCCTCGGTATTCGGGAGACGATTGGTAATGTTGTACGCGCCTCCGGGTGCGTTCTGCCCGTACAGCGTTCCCTGCGGTCCTCGAAGCAGTTCGATACGCTCGACATCCACCATGGTGGTGAACACGGTACCTACTGAACCCTGGGCGATGTCGTCAACGAACACCGCCACGCTCTGTGGTGCTGTCAGCGCGAAGGACCCGGGACCCACGCCGCGCAATCGTATAGCGGCGGACTGCACGCCAGGGAAAAAGGAAACGCCCGGCGTCAGTTGAGCTGTTTCAGTAAAGTCGAATACGCTGAGTTGCGCAATTTCTTCGGCGCCCACCACACTCATTGAAATGGGCACGTCCTTCAGCGACTCTTCCCTTTTCTGAGCCGTGACGACGACTTCCTCCAACTGCCGGAGGGTGTCGGCCTGGGCGACCACGTCCAACGCAACCATCGACGATGCTGCCCAAAAAAACGAAACCAATAGTGTCCCACAGTTAGTCCCGCGGGAAGCAAGCGAGACGCCAAACGTCGCCGCGCTGCAACTGGACTGATCACACACTGATACATCACCTTGTTCGCAAGGCTGCATTGACACAAGCCGTTATTATTAGAATGGAGCTTCTATCAAGCCGGAAGCTCCGAGCTCAGGCACCTGGAAAGTTTAGGGCTAATCGCGCGCTTTCGCCAGCGCCACTACTGGCCAGCAAAAGCGGGCCAATGCGGTGCGCTCATCTGCTCTACAAAACGACTGTAGTTCCAGGGCCAACTGGCCGGAATCCCTTGCGCGTCAAGGTACCAGCTGCGGCACCCACCGGTATACCAGATGGTTTTTTTGGCGGCTGCGACGCGGTCGCGCTCAAACGCCTCCAATGCGGCCGCAGACGGGCAAATTCTCTCTCTTTCGCCCGAACGCAATGCGGCCAGCAGTTGCCGGATGTAGTTCCATTGATGCTCGGCTATATCAATCAGAGAAAAATTCCCAACCGGACCATTGGGTCCGTTCAACATAAACAGGTTCGGAAAGCCTGGCATGCTGATCGCCAGATACGCCTTGGGCCGCTCACGCCAGAAGTCCTCGAGGGTGATACCCCCATCGCCCTTGATCACCATCGGCCTCATGAACTGGTCAGGCTGAAACCCCGTAGCGAGCACAATCAGATCCAGCTCGTGCAAGCACTCATCTTCCGTGCGTATGCCCTTAGGCTCGATGGAGGCTATAGGCGTGGTCTCAAGTGAGGTCCGTCCGCGTTGGATGGCCTCGTAGTAATCCGGTGAGAAAATCAACCGCTTGCACAAGGCCTGATGATCCGGTCGCAGCTTTTCTCGCAACTGCACGTCCAAGACATTGTCTTCCAGGTTGCGCAAGCAGGCCTCACCCCAGTAGCGGGCACCTTCCGTGTCATCACCGGTAATGACTTGTGTATAGGCTTCGACATTGCGCGTATAGGTCGCAGTATCCATGGCCTCCTCCAGCAACGCGGGATCGGCACGAAAAGCCGCCTTTTCTGCGTCGCTGTAGTAGCCATTCGTCACCGGCATAATCCACTGCGGGGTGCGCTGAAAGTGCGTGTAGTGTGCCACTTTGCCTGCCAGCGCCGAGGTAATCTGGACGCCCGTGGAACCCCCGCCAATCACCCCAACGCGCATAGGCTCAAGCGACACACTGTGATCCCATCGGGCGCTGTGGAACAGCTGGCCCGCAAACGTCTCCATACCCGGTATTTTTGGGATGCTTGGCCGATGCAATACGCCCGTGGCCGCTATCAGAACATCCGCCGCGTCTGTCGTCCCATCTCCCAGCTCCAGCTGCCAGCGACCGCCCCTGTACTCTGCCGTAAGCACCTCGCACCCGAACCTGATACAACGCCGCACGTCATAGGCATCACAGGTACGTTCAAAGTAGTCTTGTATCTCTGGCCCGGGCGGCAGCTGTCGGCTCCAGTCCGGATTGCGCTCAAACTTGTAGGTGTAGTGATGGGACGGCACATCACAGGTTAAACCCGGGTAGGTATTCTCACGCCAGGTGCCACCGACCGTCGCCGCTTTTTCGTAAACAACAAAATCCCGGTAGTTTTCCTGCCGCAGCTTGATTGCCGCCAGCAGACCCGCCATACCGGCTCCCATAACCACAATTCTGAGTTCCCGCTGCGCCATGTCTTCCCCCTCGTGGTGAGGCAAGCGTAGCCCAATCAATGACGCAGGCCAACGCGCAGATTGTGTTTTTGTATTTAATGTCATATTTTATGTCATTATAATTAACTGACCCCGACCACTTTGGTCCTACCAAAAGGTTGCCGTATGAAGAAGCTGATGCTGGTGCTCGTTGTCGTGGCCGTCGTTGCGCTGCTCGCCTATACCCAGCGCGCCAGTATTGCTGAGCGCGTGATGGAGCGAGGTATCGCCAGCCGCATGGGCCAGGACATTACCGCAGAATACGTCGACGGCCTGCACGTTGCTCTCTGCGGCGCTGGAGGGCCGATGCCGGCACCCAATGCCTCTGGGCCTTGCGTGGCGGTCGTGGCGGGTGACACGCTGCTCATCATCGATGTCGGTACGGACAGTCCACGCAACCTGGGCCGCATGAATTACCCGGTCGGTAATGTGGACGCGGTTCTGCTAACCCACTTTCACTCCGACCACATAGATGGGTTGGGAGAGCTGGCGACCCTGCGGTGGGCGGGAGGAGGCAACGATGCGCCCCTGCCGGTCTACGGGCCTCCCGGAGTGGACCGTGTGGTGGAGGGTTTCAATCTCGCTTACTCGCAGGACTTCCGTTACCGGCACGAACACCATGGCAATCTGGTCGCCGATCTCGGCGGTGCAGGTTTGACACCACGCCCCTTCGCAATGCCTTCACTGGGAGAATTGGTGAGTGTCTATGCAGATGGCGATTTGACTGTCACGGCGCTGGCCGTCGAACACAGCCCGGTCAGCCCCGCCGTCGGGTATCTGATCAACTACAAGGATCGGTCGGCGCTGATCACCGGAGACACATCCAAATTCGACAACACTACAACTTTCGCCGAAGGGGTCGATTTGCTGGTCCACGAGGCACTGGCGCCGAATCTCGTCAGAATGATGGAAGAGGGCGCTAAAAAAATTGGCAATGAGGTGATGGCCAAGATCGCCTACGACATCCCTGACTACCATGCCAGTCCAGTCGAGGCGGCAGAAACAGCGCGAGACGCCGGGGTTGGGCATCTGCTTTACTACCACATCGTACCGCCGCTGCTGCTACCCGGGCAGGACGTACTGTTCCTCAACGGTGCGGAGAAGGTATTTCAGGCTTACACCATTGGCCAGGATGGCGTCTCCTTTGCACTCCCCGCCGAATCGGATGAGATCTTGCTGATTCGAGACAGCCTCTAAAGCGCTCCATTGATCGGCAGCACACATCGATACCGACCGAACGCCGCCCCCAACACCCTACAGCGCATCGAGTATCTCTATCTCCGGCGCTGCTGCCACCAATCCGGCCAGCTGTTCATTCGCAGAGCGGAAATGCGCGGACTTGCTGTGTGCATTCAGCGCTTCGCCGCTCTCATATTGCTCCATGACTTTATAGACCTGTGGGTCGGAAGTGCTGCGATTGAGCGCGTAGAAAACGTTTCCCGATTCATTGGCACGCACTTGTTCACCCAGCTCCATAAAGACTCGCTCAAACTCATCGTTACAGCCTTCCTTGACGGTAATGGTTGCGAGTATCCCAATAGACATAACGACCTCCTGCCCCTCTCGTTCCTGTGTCCCTCAGGCAGCACTCGCCGCATCGCTGGCCTCTGCCAGCATACCGGCCAGGCGATCGCCAATAATCTGCTCAGCGTCACTCATGATCGTCTTAACCAGTTGATCGCAGGTCGGTATATCGTTAATCAAGCCGCCACTCATGCCAACGGTCACCATACCAGCGTTGATATCACCTGTGGTCCAGGCCTTCTCCTGATTGGCGCCCGACACCAGCCCGTGAACCTGCGAAAAATCGCCACCCGCCGCCTCAATCTCTGCCACCTCGTCCGCCACGGTGTTGCGGTAGACGCGCGCAGTATTGCGGAAGCTGCGGAAAATAAGGCGCGTTTGCGTCTCGTTCATCTCCACAACCCTCTGTTTGATGTCGTTGTGAATCGGAGCTTCCTGAGTCACCATGAAGCGCGAACCCATATTGATACCCTCACAGCCCAACGCGAGTGCAGCCGCCAAACCTCGGCCGTCGGCGATCCCGCCGGATGCAACGACCGGTATCTTCAGTGCCTGGGCGGCGACCGGAAACAGAACCAAGCCACCGATGTCTTCCTCTCCTGGATGGCCGGCGCACTCGAATCCATCAATGCTCACAACCGCAACACCCAGGCGCTCCGCCTTCAACGCGTGACGCACGGCAACGCACTTGTGAATCACCTTGATTCCGTGGGCATTGAACACATCCATGAACGGCTCAGGGCTACGACCCGCCGTTTCGACGATTTTCACCCCACTCTTGCAAATGACATCGACGTAATCGTCGTAGTTGATTTCAGTGGCGACGACGCCGACGGTAAGGTTTACGCCAAAGGGCTTGTCGGTGAGAGCGCGGCATTTTTCAATCTCCGCCGCTAGTTTGTCCGGGTCAGGCTGCGACAGCGCGGTCATAACGCCCAGCGCGCCAGCATTGGATGCCGCGGCAGCCAATTCGGCGGTTCCGACTCGCATCATCCCGCCGCAGATGATCGGTGTCTCGATGCCAAGTAGTTCAGTGATGCGGGTTTTCATGAAATGGTTCCTTTCTAGGTACAGTCAGGTCTAAGCGCGGGCCGGCAAGCAGACCGCCAACGGCAAAGTGACATATATTATGTCATTAGTAGTCGTCGAGTCCAGATGTTATCGTGAGTCCCCCATTGCGGTCCCACTGCCTGCGACCGAGGCGTCGAAGCCTGCACAAAAAGGGCCATCGAATGTATCTTGACCCGGTAGGCATGGCTGGTAGAATCGCCGCCTTATATTGACATTGTCTATATCTAGAGGACGCTATGAGCAACAAGATTCCACGCAGTCAGGATAACGATTACAGCACGGAAATCATTGCCGAGCGCCAGGCTTTTCTGAAGAAAAAAACCGGCGCTGATTTGGACCACACCACCCGTTTCAGCTTCGATCCAGACTCAATGGCGGGCAATTGCGAACATTTGTTCGGCGTTGCCCAGCTTCCCATAGGCGTCGCCGGCCCGCTGTTGGTGGACGGTGAACACGCCAAGGGCGAGTTTTACGTCCCCATGGCAACCATCGAAGGCACACTTGTTGCGAGCTACAACCGAGGTATGCGGGTCATTCGTGAGTGCGGCGGAGTGATGACGACGGTGTGCGGAGAGGCGATGCAGCGTGCGCCCGCATTTGTATTTAAGAATGCACGTGACGCGCGAGACTTCGGTGAATGGCTGCGTGAAAATCACGAGACCGTAAAGGCCCAGGCCGAATCCACGACCTCGGTCGGAAAGCTCAGGGAAGTAGAGCAGTACCTTGCTCACAATATCGTCTACACGCGCTTTGACTATACAACAGGTGATGCTGCCGGACAGAACATGACGGGGAAAGCGACGTTCGTCGCCTGCGAGTGGATTCGAGCCAACTACCCGAAACTGCGCCACTACATGCTGTCGGGCGGGATGGATACCGAGAAAAGGACTTCCTTTGTGAACTCTCTCAAGGGCCGCGGCCGACGAGTGACGGCGGAAATGACCATTCCACGGAAGGTACTCGAGGACGTGCTTCGCATCACGCCAGAGCAAATGCACTACGGCTTCAATATTGGAACACTGGCCGCGTTCCTGACCGGCGCCTCCAACAACGCCGCTCATCCTGCCAACGGTCTGGCCGCTTTGTATATGGCCACTGGCCAGGATATGGCGAACATCGGCGAGGCGAACCAATGCTCTACCTACAACTATGTTACACGCGACGGTGACCTGTACTACTCCATCACGCTCCCGGCTCTTATCATGGCAACTTACGGTGGCGGCACGTCGCTGGCTACACAGCGCGAATGCCTTGAGCTGATGGGCTGTTATGGTAAAGGCAAAGCCTACAAGCTACTGGAGATCGCTGCGGGAGTGGTCATGGCGGGAGAGTTATCGCTAGCCGCCGCGACAAGGTTGGACCGCAAAACCGGCACCAACGAGTGGGTGGACGCGCACGAGAAACTCGGTCGCAATCGCTAGCGCACCAAGTAAACGCCGCGACCAAGCGGCCGCAGCCTTTCGCAGTCAGACCGCGTGCTGCGGATCGAGCGTTTTTTGCAGGTCCTTCTTCAGATACTTGCCGTTAGCGTTCTGCGGTAGCGGAGAGTCCAACAGCCACAGGTAGCGAGGAACTTTGTAGGCCGCGAGATGCTCTCGAGCAAAACTGCGCAACGCCTCGGCGGAGAGGGGCTCATCTGACTTAAGGCGAACGGCCGCACCAACTTCTTCTCCCAATACTTTATCGGGCACAGAAAATACAGCCGCTTCTGCAACCGCCGGATGTCGGAACAATACTGCTTCAACTTCCGCGCAGTACACGTTTTCCCCACCACGCAGGACCATATCCTTGGCGCGATCAACGATATAGAGAAACCCATCGTCATCCAGATAACCGATGTCGCCCGTGTGTAACCACCCATCGACGATGGTTTCCGCAGTCGCCTCAGGCTTATTCAAATAACCCTTGATAAGCTGCGCTCCACGCAATAAAACTTCTCCTCGCTCACCAATCGGTAACGCTTTCCCGTCCTCGTCCACACACTTCACGTCGAAGATCGGTATGACCGGGCCGACGCTCTCTGGCTTGTCGATCAAAAACGGACCCAGTGCTCCAGTCGCCAGGCCCGACGTCTCGGTCATGCCGAATCCCTGCGCAGGCAACGCCTTACTTTTCTTGGAAATACTCTCGACAAGATCGGGCTGCACCGGTGCCCCACCACCGCCGAGTGCGGTTAGGGACGAGGTATCAGTCGTCTCGTAATCCGGATGAGCCAGCATTTCACGCGACATGACGGGAACGCCGGACACCATGGTAATCTTTTCCCTCTCGACAAGGCGCAGGGCCTCACCCGCATCCCATTTATACATCAACACCAGCTTGGCACCCATCATCGTATTGGTATGCGCCAACACGTTGTTTGCCGTGACGTGAAACAATGGAGTCGTGAGCAGGATCGTCGGCGCCGCTGGCGGCTCGAACGTCGTTCCCGCCACTGTCGACAATGCCTGCGCCTGGCTGAGGTTACTAAAGATGGTACTGAGCACATTATTAGTACAGCCTCTGTGGGTCAGCTGTGCACCCTTGGGCCTGCCAGTTGTGCCGGACGTATAAAAAATGCAGGCATCATCGTTCGGCTCGATGCTCACGTCTGGCATGTCAGCGTCTGCTTCCATGAGCTGCGACCAGTCTATAGCATAATCCGGGAGTTCACCGTCGGGACGCACGACAACGACACCCATCTGCGGGGTCTCCTCTCGCACCGACTGATAGCGCTCCAATCGCTCGCTGTCACAGATATAGAGCTTTGGTGCTGAATCATTCAGACCATAGGCAAGCTCTTCTGAGACCCACCAGGCGTTGATTCCCACCGCGACTGCTCCAACAGATACCACGGCCCAGTAAGCCAACATCCACTCCGGATAATTGCGCATTGCGATCGCGACGCGATCACCCGGGCTAATGCCATGATCAACCATCCAGCGTGCGCATCGACTGACCTCTTCATGAGCGCGCGCATAGGTCCATCGATCGTCGCCAAACACCAGATACTCCGAGTCCCCGTGAGGCGCAGACTGCAACCACAGTTCCCGCAGTGTGGCAGGAGCGTGCTTCCAGGTCTTGAGGTTGATGCCGTCGACCTCGATCTCCTCAATTTCAAACAGTTGCCCAGGCTCACACAGAGCCTTGCGCGCTTCTGCCAATTCAGCGTACATTCTCACCCTCCGATGTACCAAATATCAGTCAAACAAGGCTGCTACTTGAGCATCCAAGACGCAGCAGGACAGAAAGATAGTCCCAGCCAGAGCAGACTTCAATACAATGGTATCGCCAGCGACTCAAGATTCGGGCTTTAGTTTCTCCCACAGCATGTCAGCCGCTTCCTCGCAAACGCGGTTTACCGAGACGGCATCCGTGTAAACGCCATCCAGGAGCAGGCGACTGATGCCGTGCAAAGTACCCCAATAGACCTGGGCAAAGCGCAATGCATCCAACCCGGCTTTCACATCCCCGCGCCCCTGCCAGCGCTCCAATCGTTCTACGTCGGCACGTAGTGTTCTCCTGGCGACGCCCTTAAGAGATGCGGTCAAGTTGCCAGAGCGCCAGGATTTGCTACCGAACATCAAGTCATAATACTCTCGATGGTCGGAAGCAAACTTAACGTAGGCCTTCACGCTGGCCAGAGTAGCGCGATAGCCGCCTCGGTCACGATTCCTGGCTCGCACCACTTTCATGGTCTCGTTAAAGCGCTTGAACCCCTCTTCGGCAACAGCACACAACAGGCTTTCCTTGTTCGAAAAATGATTGTAAGGCGCCGTGCGAGACACGCCGAGGTTAGTAGCCAGTCGCCTTAGTGAGAGCGCATCTTCGCCCTCTTCGCGCAGAATGCGTGCCGTTTCGTCCAACAGTGCACGCTTGAGATCACCGTGATGGTAGGCCTGTTTTTTCGTTTGATTTTGGCGGCTCATACGGATTTTTTGATCGGCCCACATTTTTCGAACGATCGTAACACTGAATATTGACAACGTCAATATAGAGCCTCCGAACCTAGCCGCGTGTCAACAGCCTGAAATCAGACCGGCAGCCCCCAACGGCTCGCGCGACACGGTCGACGTAGAGCCTGTCAGACTGTTGGACGGGCTGGCGCCTTAGAATCGACTGCGCGAGGACCGGCTGCGGTTCGCCGTAATGACCCCCGCTACGCAGCGGGCCGCACTCTGCTAGGGCGAGCTGCCCGTGCGCAATCGATGACCGATCCCGCAGCTATCCAGGACGGCGAGCATCGCCAACGCGCCTAGTCGCCTCTGTACTCGCGGGCGGTTAGCTTACCGAGCTGTGACATGTGAACTTCGTCAGGCCCATCTGCAATTCGGCAGAACCGGGCATGAGTGAATACGGTAGGAATCAGCGTATCCTGGGATACACCAGCTCCACCGAACACCTGCATCGCGCGATCTGCAACCTCTTGTGCCATTCGGGGGGCGACGATCTTCACCATGGAGATGTAAGGTCGCGCGGCATCGAGACCGCCCCGGTCCATGACCTCTGCTGCCTGCAACGTGAGCAGACGGCACTGCTCTATCTCACAACGACTGCGAGCGATTTCATGCTGCACGCTGGTCTTCTTTATCAGCTGTTCGCCGAACGCGACACGTTCTTCGGCCCGCGCGCACATCAGCTCAAGACAGCGCTGTGCCAGCCCAACAAACCCCATGGCGTACTGGAAACGCCCCGGCCCCAGCCGACCCTGGGCGATCTCAAAGCCGCAGCCCTCTCCCTTGATCAGATTCGTCGTTGGAACGCGTACGTCTTCGAACAGCAGTTCAGCCTCACCACCGGGCGAGTGCAGGCTGTCAAACACCGTCAGCTCGCGCACCAGGGTCACTCCCGGCGCGTCTCTGGGTACGAGAATGGTCGAGTGCTGGCGATGCCGTTCATTGTCGGGATTGGATTTACCCATGACCAACATCACTTTACAGCGAGGACCCACAGCTCCGGTGGTCCACCACTTGCGGCCATTGAGTACGTAGTGATCTCCGTCACGTCGAATCTCCAGCTCCATATTGGTTGCATCCGAGGATGCCACCTGCGGTTCCGTCATGGCGTAGGCACTGCGGATTTCGCCCGCCAGCAGTGGTTCCAACCACTGCGCCTGCTGTGCCTCAGTACCGTACTTTGCCAATACCTCCATGTTGCCGCGATCTGGGGCGCTGCAGTTGAATACGCTCTGCGCCCAAGACACTTTGGACATCGTCTCAAACAGCGGAGCAATGTCCACATTGTTCAACCCTGGACTCCACGGAGCGTATTCCTCCGGTAGAAAAAGATTCCACAGACCTTGTGCCTTCGCCTCTTGCTGCAGGTCAGGATACCAGGGGGGTAACTGCCACAAATTCTCCGGTGAATGTGTCCAGGTGTGCCAGTCGTGCTCACGGGGATAAATGTGTTGATCCATGAACGCCTGCAGTCGCTCGTTGATCTCGGCTGCTCGCGCAGTCATCTGAAAGCCCATTGTGCTATCTCCTAAAACAACCGCCACCGCCGCCCGCGCGGCTGCGGCTTTGCATGGTGCCGGGGCAACGTACAGATTCGCTCCAGTCGAGTTACGCTGCCATCGGCGTACTCCCATACCAACTGCTCATCTTCACGATAACGTCGGACAACGACCGGACCCCAGCCAAACACGTGAAAGTTGAGCACTCCATCATTCCAGATCATACTGGCAGAGCTTCGCCCACAGAATTCCCGATCACCCACCATGAACAGAACAGAACCTTCGGTGTCGTTGGTGTTCAGTCCAGCTGTACTGTTTGGACCGTAGTCGTGAATGATTCCCGAAGACGTGACCACTACACGCTCACCACACTGTTCAATTCGCTCTACATGGCCCATGCGTCCACCACTCACGGCTTGCCACAGCCCTCGAATATCATCTGCACCCGGTGGTAGAGCCTCGGTACACTCTGCCAAAATCGGCATGGGAAAGTGTGTGTAGGCGCAGCCAGGCGTGTTACCTTTGGGGATGTCAACGGCCTGCTTGCCGCTGCCATCCAAAGAGGCTAGCGCGCAGTAATTCAATCTGCTGCCGTCACCCGCCAACGTCGCCGTATCGGTCGTCAACGCAGGTCTTGGTGACAAAAACACAAGCCAGAATAAGCAGAAAACACCCAGTAAGACGATCACCACGGCGCCAGCTAACCAGCGCAGCATGGGGTAATCCAAAGACCACGGTGCGCACGACGGCCCGCCTCGTTTGCCACCCGGTTGGCCGAACGACACTCTACCGAATCAGTCATCGACAAGAAGATCTGTCAGCAATTCTGCCACCAGTTCGATGGCCGCTTTTTTGCTCAGGCCCTGGTGGTGACGTAAGCGGTGCCACATTTCAAAGGACGTCACCGCATCGGCAGCTTCTACTCGCGAGGCCGGGAGCCGCTGCAGTTCCGGCAACCAGGTCTGCAGGTTGCGCCGCAAGCCACGCTGATAGCGTGCGTAGTTTTTACGCAGCACTTCAAAACGCCAGGATTGGGCAGCAGTTGACAAAATGATGTTTTTTTCTGACTCGTAGCCGTGAGCGTGACGCTCAACCACCTGCAGAACTCGCTCCTCTAAACTCCCTTGACGGTCACCCCCGACAAACTGAGCTTCTACCGAATCTCGAATCTCGTGGTCCAGGACGGTGAACAGGGTTTCCATGTCAGGAAAATGCCGGAAGAATGAGCGTATTCCGATCCCGGCCCGCCCTGCGATCATATTCGCCGTCGGCACCAGGTGGCCCTCTTCCACCAGGGCGAGGGCGGCGTCTATGAATGCCTGTCGGCTTCGCTCGCTGCGCTTGCGGCGGCCGTCTATCGACTCCGCCATCGGTTTATCACTCATGTCCATCCGCCCGTCGAATCTGCGCTCGGCCCGCGCGTTTCCTCTATCATTATTATGGCATATAATGTGCAAATATAGGCTGGGTCGGATTTCAATCTGTTAAACCATTGCTCCCGGCGAACGTTGATTTCGTAACCACCATCCATTTGCCTTGCCCGGATTTGCCGCTATCATGTGACTCGCCAACACGCTGCGCCATGAACTCGCATGAGCCGCAAATTCCCACGCATCACAACTCTCCTGAAAGCCATCGCCGTGCTGTTTGTCGCGTCTTCGGTCTGGTTTCTCTGGATACTGCGCGCGCCACCACCGATGCCCTTCCCCGATCCCGGCGGTGTGTTCAAAAACGTTGTGCTGATCCTACCCGGCGAGCGTCGCAGCCCGCCTGTGGACATTGTGATCGAGGGCAAGCGCATCCTTGCAGTGACACCTACGCAAGAAGGACAGGTCAACGGCTATGTACTGCCCGGCCTCGTTGACGCCCACGTGCATGGGCCAATCTTGCCACTGCCGGGCCATGATGCACTGTTTGCGCTGCTCTACCTGTACCACGGCATTACCCTGGTGCGCGAGGCCGCTGGCGACGCGCAGCTGCGAAATGATATTGCCGCAGGCAAATTTCCAGGCCCCATCGTGCTGACCTGCGGCCCCTTTTTAGACGGAGAGCCGCCTGACTGGCGCGGCTCGCTGGTTGTTGTGGACGAGGCAAGTGCGCGCTCTGCAGTGACTGAGGTGATTGCGGGAGCGTTTGATTGCATTAAGGTCTACAACAACCTCACTACCGAGGCCTCAGCCGCCATACATCTCGCTGCTCGGGAAGCAGGACTGCCGGTCATCGGACACGTGCCCTGGCGACAGGACTTTGCAGACGCACACATCGATGATCTACAGCACGTCGTTGGGTGGGCGCCGTTTCAACCCGACGATGCGTCGATCCCTCACGTGAGAAGGCTGTTGGGCATGGCAGACCTGGACCAAGAGCGAATCGATTGGCTGGTGCAGCGCGCCGCCGATCGGGACTTTCAACTCACCCCAACCTTGATTACGTTGCACAGAAAATTCTCTCTGGGTGACGCCGATGCTCTGGCGCAGAGGCCCAGCGCTGCACTGCTGCCCCGTTTCTATCGACAGCAGCTGTGGCACCCCTCACGGGGGCTCGTTTCAGCAAGACTCCTGAACGAAGCGGACCACCGGCAGTTTGAAACGGCTTTTGCCCAAGCGCTCAGCGCCGTAGGAGCGCTGCATGAAGCCGGCATCGAGTTGCACAGCGGCACGGACTCACCCGCCGAATTCATCGTGCCTGGAGCCGGGCTCTGGGAAGAGCTGCGACTGCTGACAGACGCCGGCCTCTCCCCGGAGCAGGCGCTGGCGGTCAGCACCGTTGGCACCAGAAAGCGCTTGCTGCCCACGGCCGAGGCACCTTTGAGCCAAGGCGCACTTGCAGATTTTGTCGTATTCTCACGAGATCCCACAGAGGATCTGGCGCGGCTGGACTCGCTCAGCGCCGTCGTCGTGGAAGGACGCATCTACTCACGGGAGCAAATGGAACAGACCCTGCGACGGTATCAGGCCTGGTTCAACTCCCCTGCCTACCGGCGAGTGACAGAAACGATGGTTGGGTTGGGTCTTGGGCTGATCAATACGTTCAGCGGTTCGCAGGAGCCGACACCTCCACCTTCTTAGCGTGCCAGAGAAGTTTCTTGACAGATGGCGGAAAGACTGGATAATCGAATTATCCACTAGCTAACGAACACTGCACCCACAGCATTGCACGATCGCTGATCGCCCCTCACCACGGAGTGAAAAAGATATGACGGCAGCCTCTCCCCTCGCAGCAGCTACGCCACAGCGCCGACCCATAACGCCTAGGCGCATGAGCTTTGACATGAGCCAGCTGCAGGAGAAGTACTTCTTTCACGGCAACCCGATCATCAGCACCTTGCTGTACGCCATGTCCGCCTCCTTCCCCGACGGCGAACGCTTCTTTATTGAGTCCGTTCGCCATTACCAGAAGCGCATCGACGACCCCGTACTCGCCAAGCAGATACGTGGCTTCATCGGTCAGGAAGCACATCACGGCAACGTACACGAGGCCTTCAATGCGCAAGCACAATCACTGGGTGTGGCGATGGATAAACTGCAGCGCTACTTCAAGCGGCGTCTGTCAATGGCCAAACGGCGACTCGGTCACAGTCAACAGCTGGCCATTACCGCTGCATTGGAACACGTCACCGCCACACTCGCCCAGTGGACTCTGGAAAACCCTCAGGCGACCGAAGGAGAACACCAGTCGCCGCTGCGCGAAATGTTGATCTGGCACGCGATGGAAGAGATTGAACACAAGGCGGTCGCCTTCGACGTCTACCGAGCCACGGTCGATAATGAGAAGGAGAGGATCGCGGTTGCTAAGATTATCTTTCGCACCTTCTGGGTCCAGATGGCCATCGCACAAACCATGCTGCTCTGGAATGACCGCCGCATCCCCAACCTACGAGAGATTAGAGAAGCGTGGGATTTTATGTGGGGCGAGAATGGCTTTCGCCGTTGGGCGCAACCTGAGTTCAAACGCTATCTCAAGCCCGGCTTCCATCCCAACGATATTGACCAGAGTCACCTGATCGAGGGCTGGAGTAGCAACTATCCAGAGGTTGCCGCACTGCAGAACCACTGATGTGAACGATCGCACTACCGTGTCCCCGGAAGCCAAGCCGACCGCCGATCAGACCTACAGGATATCAGAGCTCGTGAGCACCTCCGGCGTGTCACGGGACATGATCAAGTACTATCTGCGGGCCAAGTTGCTCCCCCCCGCGCAGAAGCCAAGACCTAATCTATCACTGTACACCGACAATCATCTGCAGCTCATCACCCTGATCCGCAGATTCCAAGAGCAAACGCGCCTGTCACTTCCTGATATCGCCGCGATCTTCGTGTCGGCGGCGTACGACGCCAACGCCATTGAACTTGAGCTACTGTCGGCCCGACACAGCAATCGGCCGGAAGATGCGGTCATCCCGATCAAACGCTCG
The DNA here is from genome assembly GCA_039190425.1 of Pseudomonadota bacterium. Taxonomy (GTDB): domain Bacteria; phylum Pseudomonadota; class Gammaproteobacteria; order Pseudomonadales; family Halieaceae; genus Marimicrobium. The sequence goes on from JBCCYE010000006.1 coordinate 77,117, forward strand.
CTAACCCTGGCCCACAATCTTGAAGTTCCTGAGAAGTTCTTGCAGGACCTGACCGAAGCCGGGCTGCTCGACCCCTCAGACTCCCTGACCGAGGATGAACATCAGCTGGCGGGCTTTCTTTGGGCCGCCAGTAGTGCCGGCGTGCCGTTTAATTTTTTCAAGGAGGCCCGAGACAAGATTGCGGCACTGGCAGACCTGGAAGTAAAAACCCTTATCGCCATCAAACGTCCCGATCTGAGCTACGACGATACCGTGACGCTGACCACTGAAGTTGATCATATGATCAATCGCTGGCTGACCGCTGAAAAAAGCTACCGCATCCGCACGACGTTCCAAAAAGTGATCGACAATTCCCTTCAAGCCATTTCACTTCTCTTGGAGTCACGTTTTGAGCCCAGTCATCTGTTTGAGCAACGTTATGACATAGCCTCCCTGCTCGACCGCTACGAGCAACAGGCATTGTACGGCGATCTATCGGCCCAGCAGTGTCGAGAGCTTTGCTTCGCTGCCTTCCTGGTGGGGTACTACGACCTTGGCCTGCGGGTGGCCAAACATCTGCTGACAGTGCTGCCTGATGACGAATACACAACAGCCTGCCTCGCCCTGGTTCATGGCGTCCAGGGCAACGTAGACGAGGCCTTCCGGTGCGGTTCAAGGCTCGACGGCAGCAGTGACAAACGGGCAGTCATTTTGCAGGCTCGCATCCTGGGCATGCTCCTAAAGGCCGCCAAACTGGGCGGATTGGCAGACACTCGCGAGCTCATGAAGAACGCAGCCGAGCTGTTCTTGGAACTGCCGGAACAGCCGCCTATTCACCAGCCCGAGGCCACCTTGTTTCTGGCTCGGGCCAACGTTGTGTTCCCGGACTTTGCCAACAGCCGCCCGCAAGCCATCACCGCTCTGGAAACGCTGTTGACGCATCTGGATAGCCAAACAGCGTTGTTGGATGAATTCAGTCTGACAGACTTGCGAAGTTGCTTGCTAACCGTCTATCGCATTTATACCCTGCATTATCTTGGCATCCTGTACAGCATGAACAGAGAAGACGCATCGGCAAAAGCCTGCTTTGAACGCGTTATTCAGCTGGATCCCGCGTCAAACTTTGGTGAGGATGCTTACCTTAGACTAGGACGTCTTACCTGACTCGGTTCCCGCACAACGACTAATAACACTTAGCAACGGAGACACTCCTATGCAGCGCGGTACAAAGTGGTCGATTGGCATCGTGATCACACTGCTGGTGGTCGGCACCCTCGCCTATCAATATCGGGTCGAAATCGCGCTGGCAGGTGTGGGCTATATGATTAAGCGGGAATTTCCCGTAGGTCCAAACCAGCCCGTTGCCTGGGAAACCGGCAACGACCCACAGCGTCGGGCACCAGAAGATCGGCCACCGAACATCGTACTGATTCTGGCGGACGATCTCGGCTGGAACGACATCACGTTCAACGGCGGTGTCGCCGGAGGCACCGTTCCCACCCCCCATATCGACTCGATTGCCCAGCAGGGCGTGAATTTTCGCAACGGCTACGCAGCCAACGGCACTTGCGCTCCCTCCCGCGCCGCCATCATGTCCGGCCGGTATGGAACTCGTTTCGGCTTTGAATACACCCCCACTCCGCCCGGTATGATGCAGCTGGGAACGCTGGCGCCGCCCGACGTCGGCAGGCTGCGCTACAGCATCGCCTATCCCGATGCGGAGTCTGTGCCTTACCAGGACATGGGCATGCCCGCCTCGGAAATCACTCTGGCCGAATTGCTCGGTGATCAGGGCTATCACAACGTGCACATCGGTAAATGGCACCTTGGACTATCCAACGGTATGGCGCCGCAAGACCAGGGGTTTGATGAAAGCCTGTTGATGGCCAGCGGCCTATATCTACCCGAAGACGATCCGCAGGTCGTGAACGCCAAGCAGGCGTTCGACCCCATTGACCGTTTCCTCTGGGCTGCCATGCGCTACGCCGCATCGTTCAACACACCCGACAGTGGGCCCATGGCGATGTTTGCTCCAGAGGGCTATCTGACAGACTACTATACGGAGCAGGCAGTGGAGGTGATCGAGGCCAATAAAGATCGGCCGTTTTTTCTTTATCTGGCCCACTGGGCTCCCCACACGCCACTGCAAGCCAGCAAGGCAGACTACGATGCGCTGTCTCACATAGAGCTACACCGCGAACGCGTCTACGCCGCCATGATTCGCAGTCTTGATCGCGGTGTTGGCCAAGTAATGGATGCCCTGCGCGAACACGGCCTGGAGGACAACACGCTGGTGTTGTTCACATCCGACAATGGCGGCGCCGGCTATATCGGCCTGCCCGATGTCAACAGGCCGTTTCGTGGCTGGAAAATCACTCTGTTTGAAGGCGGTATTCACGTGCCATTTTTTGCCAAATGGCCAGCTCGTATACCGCCCAACAGCGAACTTGCTGCGCCCGTACATCACTTTGATCTCTACGCCACTGCGGCTGCCGCCGCTGGTGCGGCACTGCCGACCGATCGAATCGTCGACGGCGTCGACCTGGTGCCCTACGTCACGGGTGAAGCGCAAGGCGTCCCGCACAGGCAACTGTTCTGGAGCAGTGGCGCTTCACAGTCCGCGCTGGTGGATGGCTGGAAACTGAGCACAAGTGACCCACCCGGTCGCACATGGCTGTTTGATATGAGCGCAGATCCTACGGAACAGCGAGATCTGTCCGGTGAACGCCCAGATAAACTGGCGCTACTGCAGGCCGCGATCGAGGAGCACAAATCAGAGCAAGCTCTGCCTGCATGGCCCAGCCAGATATCAGTACCGGTAAACATTGACAAGGATTTGAGTCTGCCTGACGCTCCCGACGATCAATACATTTACTGGTCCAACTGACGCGACAGGGCGCGATGCAGCCGCAAACATGAACAAAGGTTCCCCATGACAAGCTCCTCTGCCCATTCATCCGTCCTCAGTGTCACTCAATGCTGGGCGATCGCCGCCATCAACACTGCACTCACTATGGTTGCTGCGCCGGCATCCGCTGACGAGGGCGACTGGAGCCTGCAAATGCAGGAAGGTAACGTCAGCGTCTACACACGTGAGGTCGAGGGTTCCCCTTATCACGCTGTTTTGGGCAAGGTCATGATCAACGCACCAGCCGCCCGGGTCGCAGAATTTATGGGCGACGGCAGCCGCTGTGCTGAGTGGCGCGCTCAGTGCAAGTCATCCAAAGTACTCGAAACAATATCCGACCGGGAACGCTACATCTACATGGTGCTCGATATGCCCTGGCCGGCGAAGGATCGAGACATGGTGGTGCACATTACGGGCCATCAGGATGATGCGAACCGAGTCGCCACCATAACGTTGCAGTCCGACTCGGAACACTACCCCGAGCAGAAGTTCATCCGGGCGGAAACGCGTGGTGAGTTTGTGATCAAATCTCTGGGGGCGAACCAGGTTGAATTCATTTACGAGATGCAGACCGATCTCGGCGGTGACCTGTCCCCCAGCCTGGTAAACCCACGACTCACCGAGGCGACATTCCAAGACCTGACGAAACTGCAAGAACTGGCTGAAGGTTAGCAAGCTCCCCATGACAGCCCGGCTTCAAAACATATAAGCATAAAATGCATTCATAGGAGATCCCATGCGACATCGGCAAAACTCAAACCCACTCAGGCTGATCTCGATCCTATGCTGCTGCTACACAACCCATGCGTTTGCGCAGGCTGGGGCACTGGAAGAAATCATAGTCACTGCCAGTAAGCGAACACAGAGCCTACAGGATGTACCCATGGCGGTGACTGCCTTCAGCGAACAGATCATCCAGGAGGCGGGTATTGGTGACGCCGATGATCTCGCCATACTGACGCCCAGCCTGACCATCACCACCAATAATCAGCCATTCACGTCGGCTTTCAGAATCCGCGGCATCGGTACTGCGCAAACCGACATCGCTCTGGAGCCGTCCGTCGGTATATTCGTCGATGATGTGTATCTGAATCGTTCCGGGCTGGGCATGTCGGACCTCACCGACATTGAACGCATTGAAATCTTGCAGGGACCTCAGGGGACGCTGTACGGTAAGAACACCAACGCGGGCGCGGTAGCCATCTTCACCAAATTGCCGAACATGGAGGAGTTCGAGGGGTACGCGCAGGCCTCTATCGGCGACTACAACCTCCAGGAATACACACTGGCAGCCAGCGCTCCTATTGCGGACTCTCTCGGCTACCGGGTATCGGCCACGTGGCACTCGCGCGACGGCTACTTTGAAAACGGTGCCGGTGAAGACCTGAATGACGCCGACGATTGGAACGTCATCGGCAAGCTGTTGTATCAACCCACCGAGCAGCTCAGCGTTCTGCTCAATGGCAGCTATGTCGACCGAGGCAGTAACTGCTGCGCCGCAGATGCGGTGCAAGGGGCTTCGGTCAATGAGGAGCTAGCCGAGCTCGGCCTGCCGCTGGACAAAAACGACCCTTTCGACCATGAAATCGCTGTCAATGTCGATAATGAGTTCAGTCTGGAGGCTACCAATCTATCGATGGTGGTGGACTACGCGCAAGACTGGGGAGACCTGAAATCCATTACCGCCTGGACCGACTCCTCAGGGTCTTCCAGTTACGACCCCGATCGCTCGCAGCTCGACGTCATGTCGTACCTGAACGCGACCAGCGATGGCGATATCTTTTCGCAGGAGCTGCGTTTTACATCCCAGGCCAGTGAGCTACTTGAATACCAGCTCGGTCTTTTCTACTTCGACTCGACAACCTCCGGTGCCGATGGCTCCGCCTTCGTTTTCCTCGGCGAGGATTTTGTCGTTCAGGGTAATCAACAGGATAACTTTCTGAACATTCTGCCGGATGGCATATCTGACGTTGGCTTTATCGCCCAGCCTGGGGATTCGCTACGTGCCGACGTCAAGCTGGAAACGGAGACCTTTGCCGTGTTCGGTCAGAGCACCTGGAACATCAATGATCGATGGCGCGTCACAGGCGGTTTACGCTGGTCGTACGAAGAGAAGAAGGCCGATCTGTTTACGGAGATCGACTCTACCGCCCTCTCTGCGCAACTTTTGGGGCTTTCATTTCTTACCATTGTCTCTACACCCATCGACGATGACTTCACGCGCTCCACGGCCGACTGGAACTGGCTACTCAACACCAGCTACGACGTTTTTGAAGACAGCATGATCTACGCCAGCGTGGCCACCGGTACCAAGTCGGGTGGTTTCAACACCGTCAACGGCACCCCTGAACAACGCGAGTTCGAAGACGAGTCGACCATCAGCTACGAGTTGGGCGTCAAGTCCACATGGCTTGACGCTTCTCTGCGAGTCAACGCGGCAATCTTCTACACGGAAATTGACGACTATCAGTTCCAACAGCAGCTTGAGGTGGGTATTGGAACGCTGGTGTCCAATCAGGCTGAAGTCGAGACCCAGGGCCTGGATCTGGAAGTGCAGGCGGCGCCTCTGCCGAATCTAACCCTGACGGGTGGCCTGTTGTACATGCACAAGTACGAGATTACCGGTGGGCCCCAGGAGGGCGATGACCTCCCGTTCACGGCGGAATTCAGCTATACGGCATCCGCTACTCTGGTGTTTCCAGTGGCGGATGGCGGCATCTATACCCGGGTTGATTACAGCTATATGGACGACCATTTGACCACCGCCTCCGTCAATTTCGCCGCACGCGATGTTCAGGACAGAGAAGACCTGAACGCCCGAGTCGGGTGGCGCAACGAGCAGTGGAACGCCTCAGTTTGGGGGAAAAATCTCACCGACAATGACTATGCTGCGCTGACGGCGGCTACCTTTCCGGTAACCAGCATGGACGCCTACTTCCTCGCACCCCCTCGTACCTGGGGCGCTACACTCCGTTACGACTTTTAACGTTCTCTAACGCAGCTCCCATCTCGATTTTCGGTACAATGGGGCCCCGGGAGCGATGATACTCCCGGATTAGGCACTGCGGAGCCTGATTATCGATCGGCTGGGGAACTGGAAGGCGGACCGACCAGTCAAACTGCTACATCGCCCGACCCGGATCTCATCTCGCTTGCCAACAGGAGTTAAATGCGCCCCATGACCAAAACGGTCAAACACTTGCTGCTACCCATCGCGCTGATCGGTGCTGCCATGGCCATCGCCTACAGCCTTGCGTCAAGCCGAGACGACGTCCCGCGGCGAGGATCAGCTGCACCGCCTCCCTCTGTAGAAATCCTGGAGGTCAAGCCGGGCCCGGTAGCCGTTACCATACATTCACGGGGTGTGGTCAGACCGCTGCGCAGCATCGATCTTGTCAGTGAAGTTTCAGGCCGGGTAGTCTGGGTCGATCCGGGCTTCCTGCAGGGCGAACTTATCTCAGAGGGACAGCTTCTGCTGAATATCGATCCGATCGACTATGAAGTAGCACTGTCTGACGCCCGCGCAGCCGTTGCCACAGCGGAGTTGGCCCTGGCAGAGGTGGTGGCTATTGTTCGCAAAGCAGCGATCGCCGAAGCCGAGGCACGCCTGGCCGCCGCCAAAGATCGCCTCTCGCAGGCCGAGCGCGACCTGGCGGACACGCAAATCCGCGCCCCCTACGATGCGATTGTCGACAGCAAGCAGGTGGATCTCGGACAGTATGTACAGACCGGTACACCACTCATGCGCCTGCTCAGTACTGATATAGCAGAGGTGCGACTACCGATCGTTGGTGCCGATGTACCCTTCGTGCTTGCGGGAGAGCAAGCCAACGGCCAATGGCCCGAGGCGAATCTGATAGCGACCCTGGGCAGCAGGACCGAAGAATGGCGAGCTCGACTTGTGCGCCTTGAACGCCGTGTGGATGAACAAACCCGGGTCTCGTTCCTGGTCGGACAAGTCGACCAACCCTATGACACCAGTCGTCACCCAAACCCTCTCACGCTAGGGCTGTTCGTAGAGGCCAGCTTCTCCGGTACAACCATCGACAACGCAGTCCGGCTGCCGCGCCCGGCATTACACGAAAGTGAGTATGTGTACCTAGTGCGGGACGGCCACTTGCAAAGACTGTATGTCGACCTGCTGCGCCAGGAGGCGGACAGCGTCATCGTCAGGGGAGACTTCAACAGTGGTGACCGTGTTGTCACCAACCGACTCGATCTGATGGTCGACGGCATGACCGTGCGTGCCAGCAGTTGAGCACTACTATGGGGAAAGAGCGCGGCGTCATTGCCTGGATGGCCAATAACCCGGTAGCAGCCAACCTGCTGATGATCACCATCATGATTGGCGGGCTTGCAGCTATCAGCGGCATCACCAAGGAAGTTTTTCCCACCTTCCCAAGCGAACAAATCTTGGTCACGGTGCCCTACCCGGGCAGTTCACCCGAAGAAGTCGAAGCAGGCATCATACGGACACTTGAGGAAGAACTCCTCAACGTAGTCGACGTGGATGAAATCTCTTCAGTTGCCAGAGAGGGTATGGGTGAGGTCACCGTACAGATGCTCCCCGGCACGCCCATGTCCAGGGCTTTGGTTCAGATCAAGACAAGAGTCGACGGCATCAGCACCTTCCCCGGTGATGCAGAGGAGCCAAATGTCGAGGAACAACTGTTTCGCACCAGGGCCATGAACATCACCATCTATGGCGACCTGTCGGAATCCCAGCTCAAGGAAATTGCCGATGAGCTGCGTGACGAAGTGCTGGCGATTCCGGGCATCAGCCAGGTGAGTATCGACGGGGTACGAGACTACGAAATCGCCATCGAGGTGTCTGACAACGACCTACAGCGATACGGTCTGACCTTTGACGATGTGGTGCAGGCAATCCAGCTGCGTTCACGGGATTTACCGGGAGGAAAGATTCGGACAGGGAACGGGTCTGTGACGATTCGATCGGTTGGTCAGGCCTACACAGCGGAGGACTTTGAGCTACTGAACCTGATCACTCGCAGCGACGGAACCGTTCTTCGGCTCAACGACGTCGCTACCGTTCGAGATGGATTCGTAGACCAACCCACACTTTCCAGGCACAACGGCAGACGATCGGTCACGCTCGTCATTGATCGCGTGGGCAATGAAGACGTCTTAGCGATGACCGACAACGTACGAAAGTTTGTGGAGGCCAAACGCGATGCAATGCCACCGGGCGTCGCCCTGTCTGCTTGGGCAGATCGCAGTGTCATCCTGAAAGGCCGCATCAATCTCATGCTGAAAAGTGCGGTACAGGGTGCAGTCCTGGTCATGATCACGCTGGCGTTGTTTCTCAATACGTCGCTCGCGTTTTGGGTCATTCTTGGCGTGCCGTTTTCGTTCCTGGGTGCGCTGCTGGTGATGAATCTGCCCTTCGTTGGTATGTCGATCAACATTTTTTCTGTGTTTGGCTTTATCCTGGTACTGGGCATGCTGGTCGACGACGGCATCGTTACGGCCGAAAGCGCCTTTGCCCAACTGGAGGACGAGCGCGACGGCGTAGACAGTATCGTTCGAGGCGTCAAACGGGTCGCAGTGGCCACCGTGTTTGGTGCTCTGACCACCATGGTGGCGTTCTCTCCGGCAGGCATTCTGACCGAGGGTGTCGGCCGCCTGATATCGGTCATTGTGCCCGTGGTAATACTCAGCCTTATGTTCTCGCTGCTCGAAACCAAGCTCATCCTGCCCGCGCACCTGCGCCATTTGAAGATAGGCCAGGCTCAGCCTCCGAAAAATCCCATCGCTCGCCGGTTCGCCGCCGTTCAGTCGGCCTGTTCCAATGGTATGCGCAACTTCAGCGAGCGTAGCTACAGACCACTGCTGTTGGCGGCGATTGAGTATCGCTATATCTGTCTGGCACTGTTTATTGGAGTCTGGTTGATCTGCGTGTCACTGGTACCAGGCGGGATCGTTCGTTTTGTGTTTTTTCCGAACGTTCCCTCAGACAACATCGCGGTCAATTTGCGGATGCCTAACGGTACACCCTGGCAGAAAACCCACGACTATGCGATTGAGATCGAGAGCGCCGCCTACTCCCTCAATGAACGCTATAGGCAGGAAACAGGCGTCGACCGCGATGTAGTGCAAGAGCTACTGACGGTGTCGAACGAAGACACTCGCGCGCGAATCAACGTCGATCTGATCGACAGCACTCAGAGAGACATCACGTCGGTACAGCTTGCAGGCTGGATGCGCGAGGCACTGGGCGAACTGCCTGGCGTTCAGTCTTTGGACTTTGATGCCAACGCCGGCCCATCGGGCTCTCCGATCGATGTAGAGCTCGGAGGCGACAATCTGGACGACTTGAGAGCGGCGGCGAATGAGCTGAAGTTGGCGCTGTTGGACTTCGCCGGCGTGTCCGACGTTCGAGACACCTTCAACGGCGGTGGGCCAGAGCTGGACATTCAGATTAGGCCCGAGGGTGAAGCGCTGGGGCTCGGTCAGGTCGAGCTGGCACGGCAGGTTCGCCAGGCGTTCTTCGGCGCCGAGGTGCAGCGTCTGCAGCGGGGTCGGCACGAAGTGCGCGTCTACGTGCGCCTGCCCGAACATCAGCGCGACTCACTGGAAGCCTTGCGCTCGCTGTGGATCAACATCCCAGAGCAGGGTCGAGTGCCCTTCGATGTGGTGGGCAGTGCAGTAGAACGCATTGGTGTCAGCGAGATCAATCGATTCAATCGTCAGCGCGTGGTGAACGTGCTGGCGGATGTCGACAAGTCAGTCGTGGAACCGGATCAGGTCAATCGGGTCATTGTCGATGAACTGCTGCCGGATATCCTGGCGGCCTACCCCGGGGTCACCCACCGCCTGGCCGGCGAAGCAGAGGCACAGGCGGAGTCAACCCGCTCCCTCGAGCTGGGATTCATCACCATTCTGTTGGTTATTTATGCCGCACTGGCCGTACCACTGCGCAGCTATGCGCAGCCGTTGATTATCATGGCGGTCATTCCCTTTGGACTGATTGGCGCCGTGCTTGGGCATCTAATTCTCGGCAATGACATCAGTATGTTGTCCATGATCGGCATGATCGGGCTGACCGGTATCGTCGTGAACGACAGTCTGGTGCTGGTGGACCATGTCAATCAACGCATGAAGCAGGCAGCCGAGTCATTTCAAGAAGCAGTTGTTAACGGCGCTGTCAGGCGCTTTCGCCCCGTCGTCTTGACCTCCATCACAACCTTTGTCGGCCTTGCGCCTATACAGCTTGAAACCGCCATCCAGGCTCAATTCGTCAAACCCATGGCCATCTCGGTTGCGTTTGGGGTGCTGTTTGCCACGGTGGTGACGCTCGTTCTTGTGCCCACCCTGTACTTCATTGGTCGGGATATCGGTCGCCTCGCCCAGCGCGACCCTCAACCGACAGGGCAATCCGCTTAACAAACAAGCCAGGTCGACCATAGGCCCGGGCTCAGACCATCGCAGCTTGCACAATGATCCAGTGCAGGTATCCTCCTGAGGTACCGAAAACCGTCCAGCCTCTGCCCGGCTGACCGTCGGCCAATCTCAGGGAGCGCGAACGATGACAACAACAGACCGCGTGTACCGCAGCTGCCCCACCTGTGAAGCCAGCTGTGGCCTGGTACTCGAGATCGATACCTCCGACAACCGGGTTCTTTCCATCAAAGGAGACGCGGGAGACTCACGTTCCAACGGTTACGTCTGCGCCAAATCCCAGGCCTTTGCCCACATACACGCGGATCCGGAGCGACTGCGCAAACCCGTAAAGCGCCTGGGAGAAGACTGGATTGAAATAGAGTGGGAACAGGCCTTTGCAGAGGTTGCCGCTCGACTCGCGGACACTCGCGATCAGTTTGGCAAGGATGCCATCGCCATGTACTACGGCAACCCGAATGGTCACAATTTCCACACGCAGATCTACACCCAACTGTTCATTCAGATGCTCGATACCGAGCGCTTCTTTTCCGCTGGCAGCGTCGACCAGCAGCCAAAAAATCTCAGCTGTGAGCTACTGTATGGCAACGCATGGCTGTTTCCGGTACCAGATCTACAGCGCACAGATTTTTTCGTCTGCATGGGCGGCAATCCTCTGGTTTCTCAAGGCTCCCTGCTGGGCGCTCCCGATGCGGCAGCGCATCTTCGCGGCATCCGCGAGCGAGGTGGCAAGGTTGTCGTCATCGATCCTCGCAGAACCGAAACGGCTGCGGCTGCAGACAAACACCTGTTCATCCGGCCAGGCAGCGATGCACTGATGCTGTTCGCCTGGGTGAACGAGCTATTTCGGCAGGGAATGATCGATCTAGGGCATCTGGCAGAGCGGACCGAAGGACTCGATCGACTGCAGCAGCTTGCCGCACCCTTTACACCTGAAGCTGTCGCACCGAAAACCGGTATCGCCGCCGATGATCTGCGTGCGCTGATCAGCGATTTCGCCCGCGCTGAACGACCGTCTCTTTACGGCCGGATAGGCCTCTGCACGCAAGCCTTTGGTACCTTATCAAGTTGGCTTGTGGACATCGTAAACCTCCTGCAGGGTCGCCTCGACGCCGAGGGCGGAGCCATGTTCGCGCGCCCCGCTACCGGGCAAAACGAGGCGACGGGAGAGGTCCCCGAACTCATGCATGGTCGCTGGCATTCTCGCGCGCGCGGCTTTCCAGAGTACATGGGCATGCTACCGGCCTCGTGCATGGCTGAGGAACTGGAGTGTGTTGGTAAGGACGCGGTGCACGCCCTCATCACCGTGGCTGGTAATCCGGTGTTGAGCGTACCCAACGGCAAACGGATTGATACAGCAATGAATCGCGTCGATTTCATTGTTGCGCTGGACTTCTACATCAATGAAACCACCCGTCACGCCGACTACATCCTGCCTTCGACCACGCAGCTGGAACACAGCAATTACGATTTTCTCTTCTCCGCGTTCGCTCAGCGAAACTTTGCCCGCTACTCGCCCAAGGTATTCGCACCACATCAAGACAGTCAGGACCAGTATCAGATCATTCTTGAACTGATGGCTCGAATGAACGGCCTGAAGATCGCAGATCTGCAAGCACTGATGCTGGACGGCTTGATTGATACAGTGCTTACGTCATCCGATTCATCAGAACTTGACGGAGACGCCATCCGGGCCGCGACATTACAGCATTCAGATGGTGAGCGCTTACTGGACATCCTATTACGTGCGGGCCCTTACGGTGATGGCTTCGACGACAGCGCCAGCGGACTGAACCTCGACAAGGTCAAAGCCAGCCCCCACGGTATCGACTTGGGCCCTCTGCAGTCGGGAATCCTGCCGCAGCTGTTGCGCACCGAAGCAGGCAAAATTAGTGTATTGCACCCACTTCTGGAGGCGGACATCAAACGATTGACGCTGGCCATGTCTGAACCAATCCCGGAGCTGGTCCTGATCGGCCGTCGCCATATACGCGATATGAATTCATGGCTGCACAATTTAAGCAACTACGCGCGCGGTAAAAATCGCTGTACATTAATGATCCACCCTGATGATGCCAACAGCCGAGGCCTCACAGACGGCGGCCAGGCCATCATTCACTCCACCGTAGGCGAGCTGGAGGTGCCGATCGAATTCAACCGGGAGCTAATGCCCGGTGTCGTAAGCCTGCCTCACGGCTTCGGGCATCGCTACAGTGGAACCCGCCAATCTACCGCAAGCAGCACTCTGCCGGGTGTCAGTGCGAACGATATAGTGGACGATGCGCCACTGGATGTTCCGTCCGGAACCAGCGTGGTCAACGGCGTTCCTGTTACGGTAAAGCCCGCGCCAATAGCGTAGCTGACATCCGCTCTTCGCTTTTATAGCTGAACCTCCAGCACCATGCCGACTGTTCGAGGCTGGGTAACGCTGTAGCGCGGGTTACTGAAGTAAGACACGGAAACCCCGTCACGACTGGCTGCGCCGATATTGATATTGTTCGGCGTACCATCGTCCAGCAGATTCGTCACATAAGCTGCCAGCGACAGATGCTCATTGCGATATCCAAGACGGATGTTCGCGAGCGTTAGTGAGCCGGTACGCTCTGTGAACCCGCCTCCAAAGTCACTGCCATTCAAATTGGCGATGTCCGATTCCACCGGACCCTGGTAGTAGAGACTCGCATCCGCGAAGACGCCCAACTCATGGGAGTAACTTACACCCGCATTGGCACTCACCTTGGGCGCCTGAGGCATGGTATTGCCTTGCAGATTTTCCCGGGGGGTACCCTCCTCGCCCCAGGGGAAGTCACGAAACTCAGCATTGAGTAAACCCAGGCTGCCATAAAGCCCCAGCTGCGTCGTGAGTAGGTAATTGGTTTCCAGTTCGAGGCCATAGATCTCCGAGCGGGCCGCATTGACGATTTCTTCATCGAAGGATTCTCCAGAAGGCCCAGGTACCCTGACCTGCTGATCCTTGTAATTGCTGTAAAACAGATTGCCATTGAACCTCAGTCGATTGTCCAGGCCCAGAAAGCGAAAGCCCAGCTCGTAATCGTCCAGATATTCCGGATCGAACTCGCCCACCGTCAGACCAATCGTGTCGACGATGTTGTTCTGCAGATAGGTTCCGCCTGCACGATAACCGCGTTGCGCGGACACAAACAGTGATAACTGCGAGGACAGGTGATAGGTGATGGCCGCTCGCGGCAGCCAGGCGTCGAATTCCACTTCCTGCTGAGGGTCTTCACTGGGCGGTGAGAACTGCAGCGCGGCCTCCAGGCAGTCTAATGCCTGATTCGCTCCAAACAGAATCACGCACTCGGCTGGTATGATTTGCAAATCGGTGACCGGTGCAGACCTCAGGTCAACTGATTCGTTGTCATAGCGTAGTCCGGCGCTCAAGGTCCACTTCTCACTGAGTTCGTAGCGCGTATTGAAGAAGATCGCGTAGTTTTGCGTCTCGCCCTCAGATACCTGACTGAAGCGAATCTGACTGTCCTCGGGATCTACTGGAAAGGGCGACTGACCGGCCAGCAATGACGAACCGCGCAGATCAAGCTCATCAGAATCCTCGTAATAATACAACCCGACCAGGCCGGACCACCGGTCAAAATCATAAAGATACTGCAGCTCCGCGGAGTACGTTTCAGAACTACCGTCGTCTCTGCGGTTAAAATTGAAACGTTCCGGATTATCAATGTCCCCAGTCAGCCCAATGGATTCGGCTTCTTCATAGGTACCTATAAATCGTAAATTGGCGGATTCACTCAGCTCGTAGTCGAGGTTTACAATGGCTCGCCTGGTCTTTGTATCCACCGACTGCGGCCGGTTGAAAGAGTCCAGGTCCCGCCAGCTGAACCCTGCCACGGCAGGATCGTTTACCGCCCCAGGACCAAACACCGCTGAAGGCTCACCTATCTCAGCATCTGTGTACTCGTAGATAAGCTCCGTTCGAAGCCCCACTATCGCCTCCGGTTCATACAAAAATTTGCCGCGCAACAACAAACTCTCGTCCGTGTCCGCGTCGTCTTCGGTCAGCGCATTGTTCACGAAGCCGTCGGTGGTTTGGCTGTCCACGCTGAAACGGAACGCCAACTGATCCCTCACCAGGGGACCCGAAAGCAAGGCAGCGTATTGCCTGGTATCGTTTTCCGCCGTGAGCGCTCGCGCTCTCGCTTCCCAGTTATAGGATGGCGAGTTGGTGGTAATAAACACCGCACCGGCCAGTGCGTTGCGCCCTTGCACAGAAGACTGCGGCCCACGCAGCACCTCTGCCTGTTTGACGTCCCACATGGAGATGAAGCTGTTACCCTCCAGTGCCGTACCAGAGGATGGTGCACCATCGATGTAGATCGTGGCTGCATCGCCTCTGCTTGGCGCCACACCGGCTCCGGCCACATTGCCCCGCGGAATCCCTCGTATCGTCAGCGTGGCGATCGAACCGGTTACGTTTGGAGTGCGTTGCAGAACGTCGTTCAACTGAAACAGCGACTCTCGCTCCAAGCGATCCTCCGAAAAGATGTCCGCGGAGGAGGTGATCTGCTGCATCGTCAGGGGTTCTTTTACGCCATAAACGTACACTTCCTCCATCTGGGGGCCGCTGTCCGGGGTAGTCGTTGACGACTGGCCGAGGGACGGGGTTGCTATCCAGACTGCCCATACTGCCGCGCACAACAGTTTCGCGCTGCGTCGGGAGAGCAAGGGCCGAGGGACTGCTAACGTGGACAAGCCTTGAGCCTCCGACACCCAGCGCTGCCCAATACGCGATAACTCGCCATTGAAATTTCTCAGATAGCTGATGCTTAGTTACAAATAGGAATCATTATTGTTTGAAGACTATGCCCCGCGCGCGGCCATGTCAATATCGACAACTGAATCGGCCCTGCACGCGCATACGGTTGACGCTGACACTCGCTCCGGCGGCATCGCAAGCGGCATAAGGTCTTGCCCCGTTGGTTGTGCGCACACCGAAAAGCCTGTTAAATCAGCGCCTGCCACAACCCTTACCCAGTCTGGCAGGAGTCCAACAGGTGCATCGAATAGTAATCGTGGGCGGCGGCGCCGGCGGCCTGGAATTGGCCACTCGCCTTGGCAGAAAACTTGGGCGACGTGGGAAGGCAGATGTGACACTGATAGACCGCGGCCACACCCATGTTTGGAAGCCGCTGCTGCACGAAGTCGCCGCGGGCTCGCTCGACTCCAGCATCGATGAGGTGTCCTATCTGGCCCATGGCAAACGACAGGGCTATCACTTCACGCTGGGTGCCTTGGGAGGCCTGGATCGTGTCGAGAGAGAAGTCATACTCGAACCCCTGGTCGATGAGGACGGTGTCGAAATTCTGCCGGAGAGACGCGTCCCCTACGACTATCTGATCATCGCGGTCGGTTCGGTCAGCAACGACTTCAGCACGCCCGGCGTGCACGAGCACTGCACGTTGCTGGATTCGCTGCCAGAGGCCGAACAGTTTCAGCACCACTTGCTGGACGCCTTTTTAAGACTGGACGAGCAAGCAAAAGCTGACCCAGGCGCCCGGCTCGGCATCGCGATCGTCGGTGCGGGCGCGACCGGAGTCGAACTATCGGCCGAGCTGTACAATGCCATATTGCAGCTGCATATGTACGGGTTGCATGAACTCGGTAAGGAAAAGCTGGACATTACGCTGATCGAGGCTTCTGATCGGATCCTATCGGCACTCCCTGAAAACATTGCCAACGCGGCAAAAATCGAGTTGGAGAAATTCGGTGTCAGAATACTCACCAGCACACAGATTATAGAGGCAACCGATGAGGGATACCTCACCAAGGATGGCCAACGTATCGACGCCGATTTGCGCGTTTGGGCAGCTGGTGTCACGGGTGCACCGGTCATTGCAAAACTGAGCGACCTTGAAATCAGTCGAAGCAATCAACTGGTTGTCCTGCCTACGCTGCAAACCAGTCGTGATGAGCGGATACTTGCAATCGGTGACTGCGGGTATCTTATGCAGGAAACCGGCCGGCCCGTGCCACCCAGAGCACAATCGGCGCACCAAATGGCCACCACCGCCGCCAAAAACATTAGTGCCCTGCTGGACAACAAACCGTTGCGGGATTACGTCTACCGCGACAGAGGGACCCTCGTGTCCTTCAGCACCTTCAGCGCGGTCGGCAACCTGATGGGCAACCTGTCGGGAGGCAGCATGAAAGTTGAGGGTCGAGTCGCGCGGATAATGTATATCAGTCTCTATCGAATGCACCAGCTAACGCTGCACGGCTGGATACATACCACCTTGATCATGTTGGTCAGCCGACTGAACAGGACGCTGCGACCGCGACTTAAGTTACACTAGGGGTTCAGGTCTGGCACAATCACGGCCGTATGGGAGGACAATCCATGTCTGTAAACAAGACCGCGCCAGAGCAACCGCGTGCACAGTTTTCGACGATGGCGGAATCTACCGCAGAAGACTGGGCCATCATCATGCCTCAGCTAGCCAAGACCCAGTCAGCCGTCGCCGATCGTGTGATACAGCTGCTGCGGGACCTGGAAAGCGACTACGGCGGCTTCCCTGTCAACCGACTTGAGCACAGCCTGCAAACCGCGACCAGAGCAGAACGCGACGGCCGCGAAGACGAGTACGTTCTCTGTGCTCTGCTGCATGATATCGGTGATACCCTCTCCCCATACAACCATCCTGACATTGCCGCAGGAATACTCAGGCCTTTTGTATCAGAAGCCAGCTACTTCATGGTCAAGAACCACGGCGTCTTCCAGGGCCACTATTTTTGGGAGCATATCGGCCTGGATGCGCATGCGAGAGAAGCGTTTCGAGATTCAGAGCACTTTGAGCTGACTGAGGAGTTTTGCGCCGTGTACGATCAAACCGCCTTCGACGATCAGTACTCCAGCAATCCGCTTGAACACTACATACCGCTGATTCACGATTTTCTTACCCCTTCAACCTGAGTGACTGCAGCACCCACCCTTCAGTTTCAAGGTAACCGCGCGTCACTGAACGACTGCCGTCGCAGGCAACACACCCTCGCCTCCATCGGTTCAAAATCAACTCGAATGCGAGTACATTCGGGTCACGACTGCTCAATGCAAGCATCGGCGCCATGAATGACTGCTATACCCTGTACGGTTCACACGCCTCCTATTACACCGCGAAGGTACGCGCCTACCTGCGCAAGAAAAACATCCCTTTCGTTGAACGGCTGCCCTCCGACCCTGCCTTCAGGAATCGGGTCAGACCAACATCGGGCAGCCACCGAATCCCGCAACTGCTGACGCCACAAGGACAGGTGATTCAGGACAGCGTTGAGATTCTCGATTATCTTGAAGCGCGGTTTCCCGATATCCCAGCGATCCCTTCGACGCCCAACCAACGCACCTTTGTGCACCTCCTAGAGCTGTTAGCGAGCGAGGGGCTCGTACAACTGGCATGGATGCATCGTTGGCTATTCCCTGAGAACCTTCACTTTGTCACCATGGAGTTTGGTCGTTCATTTCGGCCACAGGGCCGTGACGAGGAATTGCTGAAATACGGCAACCTCATTGCCGAGCGAATGAAGAGCTACGGGTTGCCCAACTCAAACAAGGCTCTGCTTGAGAACCTTGACCGGCAATATCAGACGCTCCTGTCTTTGTTCGAGGCGCATCTCGTAGAACAGCCTTACCTGCTTGGCGGTCAGCCCAGTGCCGCTGACTATGCCTTTATGGGCGCCCTGCACGCTCATATGGGGCGTGACCCGGCGGGGCTGCGAGTGCTGCAGAATCACGGGCCACGCACCTTCCGATGGATAGAGCATATGCTGGTGCCCGAGATAGAGTCGCCGGAGTTTTTTGATCGCCCCGTTGAGCTATTGGCGCTCGATCACATTCCACAGACTGCTCTGGCGATTCTGCGCTGGCTAGGTAAGCACTATGGGAAATCTTTCGTGCTGGGCGCCCTGGCGTTCAATCAAATCATGCAACGTCAGCAGCCGTCGCCCGGGCACGTACTCGCTCCGGATGAGGATCAGCCGACTCTGGATCCGGAAACTGTCCGCTACGCGAACGCCGAGCAGCTCCACAGCACCAATCTGCATGCAGAGTGGGTAAGCCAACGCGCCAGACGCTATTTCCAAACGCTTGATGCGGGGGATCAGCAGCACATTAGCGCTCTAATCTGCGAAGGCCCTGCGCTGGACCTGCTGAAAGTCCCGGTTCTCTTTCCCATTGCTCGGGCGCACAATAGGCTTGTCATCGAACAGGCCCCCTAGCACGCCGCGCTCGTAAACAAGACATCAACCGTTGAACGGGGAAGGAGCCAACACAATCTCACCGATGGGTTTGCGTTCTCGCGGCTGTGCGTCTCGCTCTGCATAACTGTCCGGTACGTGTCGGGGGTCACCTTCAAAGCCGATTGCCAGTGCGGTGAGTGGCTCCAGTGAATCTTGTAGTGCGAACTCCGCTCGCGCTTTATCCGGTTCAATACCGATCATCTGATGCACTGCCAACCCTCGGGCGGTCGCTTCCATCGTCAAAAACGCGGACGCAGCACCCAAGTCGTGACTGGCGGCCTTGTTCGGCTTCCCGTTGTATTCAAAATTGCGCTCAACAACACCAAGCGCCAGCACCGGAGCATTGATTGCCCAGGGCTGATTGCCCTCTACCAGAACGGAGTAAATCCGCTGCCAGGTCTGCGGATCGCTTTGCTTCACACCCACAACATAGCGCCATGGCTGGGCATTATAGGAAGACATGGCCCAACGAGCCGCCTCAAGTATCGACCGCAGATCTGTCGGCGTTACCTCGCGATCCGGGTCGAATGCATAGGGACTGTGGCGCTGAACGAACAGCGGATGTACGGGCACTTCCGTAGTTACTGGTTGACTCATGATGCACCTCCATTAATCGGGTAACGCGATGTATTCATCATCGCCTGGGACCAAAGGAAACCGACCATCACGCCAGTCGGCTTTAGCCTGCTCTATGCGCTCTGGGCGCGATGACACAAAATTCCAGAACATATGTCGATGCCCCAGAGCCTCACCGCCGATCACCATGATGCGGCTGGACTCCGTTGCAGTCAGCGTTGGTGCGTCTCCCTTGCAGACCACGGCCATCACACCGGCCTCGACCGTTTCATCACCCACACGCACCGAACCCGCGACCACGTACAATGCCAGTTCCTGCTCCGCGCTGGGTAAGGACAATGTCGCACCGGCCTCAAGCAACACTTCGAGGTACAGCGTACGAGAGAACGTCTCCACCGGCGACGCATGACCGTAGGCGTGACCCATGATCAGGCGGACGCGCGCACCCGGTAGCGCTATATCCGGCAAATCCGCTCTCGGGTAATGCGTGAAGCCTGGTGCCATCTCCTCTTGCCCCTCGGGCAGAGCGATCCAGCTCTGAATACCATGCAGTTTCGAGGCAACCTGAAGATCGTTACCTACGCGCTCTGAATGAGTGATGCCATGCCCCGCTACCATCAGATTCACCGCCCCCGCAGTGATCAGTTGCTCCACTCCCAGGCTGTCACGATGCATGATTTCGCCCTCGAACAGGTAGGTAATGGTCGCAATACCAATGTGCGGATGCGGCCTCACAGCAAGGCCGCGCCCAGGCGGAAACTCAGCGGGACCCATATGATCAAAAAACACGAAAGGGCCCACCATTCTGCGCTGCGGTGCAGGCAGTACGCGCCGCACCACAAACTCGCCCAGATCTCTCTCGCGCGGCTGCACCCTCAACTCGATGCTACCGCTCCTGTAAGTACACACCGGCTCGAACGCCACTTGGTAGCTCACAAAAATTTCTCCCTGTATTGTCGGTCCATTGAGCTCGGGTACCACACGGAGGTCGAGCGGATGTTCAAAGCCATATCCCGGTAAGTGCGAGGTCTGTTCGCGCCATTAGCGGTGTTCAGGCTCATGATTACGGTCTCTTACACTGCCATGTCAAACAGGAGCAGTTCGGCTTCCGTGTCCGCCTTAACGGCTATGCCACCCACCGACACCAACGCCACGCCGTCGCCAGCGGACATGACCATGCCCGCCAGCTCGAGTTCACCTCGCACAACCTGCAACCAGAGCTGACGACCCGGCAGAAGCTCGTGATCAATACGATCGCCTTGCGCAAGCACTGAGGCGTACAGGTCCAGGTCACGATGAATTGTGACCGAGCCGTCCCGACCGTCGCGCGAACCGACGAGTTTCAATACACCCTGGCGTTCCGCCACCGCGAAATGGGTTTGTTCGTAACTCGGTGTTATCCCATTGCGTTCCGGCTCTATCCAGATTTGCAGGAAGTGGACAGGGTCGGCAGCGGAGTGATTCATTTCACTGTGGCGCACACCCGTGCCCGCCGACATACGCTGCACATCGCCTGGACGGATGACGGATCCGTTACCCAGGCTGTCGCGATGCTCCAGCGCCCCCTCAACCACGTAGGAAATGATCTCCATATCCCGATGGCCGTGACCTCCAAACCCCCTGCCCGCCTGAACCCGGTCCTCATTGATGACTCTCAGCGGCCCGAAGCCCATGTGTTGGGGGTCAAAGTAGTGACCAAAGGAGAACGTATGGCGGCTCTGCAGCCAGCCAAAATTCGCCAGGCCGCGTTGATCAGCACGTCGAATCGTCGTCATCGTATAGCCTCCCCCTCTTCAATTCGTAGTGTGCACTATGCCCTTTACAGTGACAATTAGGCATTGCAAAGACATACTGTCTCTTTTTAAGAGACAATAAAGCATGGACACGTTCAGCAGCCTCAGGGCTTTCGTAAAAGTCGTAGAGTGTGGCAACTTTGCAGCCGCCGGGCGCGCGATGGGGCTGTCACGTGGGGTCGTTAATAAACAGGTGGTGGCTCTGGAACAAGCATTGGGAGCCCAGCTACTGACCCGCAGTACGCGGCAGGTCAATCCCACGGAAACCGGCCAGGCCTTCTATGAGCGCTGCGTCGATATCCTTGCCGAACTAGAGCAGGCGATCTCCGCGGTCACCGAGCTGCAGGAAAAGCCTTATGGCAGGCTGCGCGTTAATGCACCCATGTCATTCGGTACTTTGCATCTGTCACCACTGGTTGCAGAGTACATGACGCTCTATCCCGATGTGCATGTGGAACTGGTACTCAATGATCGTTTTGTGGATCCCATCGAAGAGGGTTTTGACGTTACCCTGCGGATAGGAGAGCCCAAGGCGGCCACCAGTCTGATTTCCCAGGAAGTCGTGAATACTCGAAGAATACTCTGCGCCTCTCCCGGCTACCTCGAACGCCATGGTGAACCCACTCATCCTGCCGAGCTCCGCTCGCACGCCTGTTTGCACTATGGATATCTCGATTCCGGCAGCCGCTGGCGCCTCAAAAATGCAGGCGAGGAGCAAAGCTACGCCATTAACTGCATCATGTGGTCCAACAACGGCCAGGTACTGCGGGATGCCGTCGTCAAGGATCGCGGCATCGCGCTGCTCCCCACCTTCATCATAGGCCAGGAACTCCAGACGGGTCAGTTGCGCAGCGTGCTGCAGGAATTCCCGCCGCCGCCGATCTCCCTGTCGCTGCTGTATCCCCGCCACCGATACCTCTCGACCAAGGTACGATTCTTCGTGGATCTGATCACAGAAAAATTTTCGGGGCGCCCTCACTGGGACCTTGTTGACTAGGCAGGTTACGGCCCCTCGAGCTGGAACCCTTCTGCCATTGGTCAGCGCGTGGCAATCCAGACATGTCGGTCAAAGTAGCCGCAGCGTTGCCAAGGGATCGGCTTTTATGGACTAGCGGATGACCGCGTTACACACGCTGAATGCCTCACGGCTTGCAGCGGCACGGGGTTTGCGCGAGCCGAATCGAACAACGAGTATGGGCCTATCCAAAAGCGCGGGGCACTAGCCGACCGATAGGAACGGCACTATTTCGGCAACCAATTCCTCGGGCCTGTCTTCCTGTATGAAATGCCCGCCACCGACGATGTGTTTGTGCTTCTGACCTTTGGCGCCCGGCACCGTTTTCTGAAGTTGGCGCTCATAGCCTCGAGTGACAGGGTCACGATCTCCGAACAGCGTCAGAAAGGGCTTGTGGAACTGGCCAAGCTTTTCCAGCGCCTGGCGATTCTGATCAACACCCGGGTTGCCTGGAAACACCGCGATCAGTTGCGGGAAAGACAGGATGCCGGCCTGGTACTTGAAAGAAGGGAACGGCGCGAGGTAGGAGCGATACTCTTTATCGGTGAACCTCTCTACCCGAATGCTGCGCTTCAACGCCATACGCATCGGAAACAGCGGCAGAAACCTCATCAGATTTTGCCAGGTTCGCAGAACCTTGGTGCCACCATCCCCGACCGGTAGGCCAGTGTTGGATGCAATCACGCGATCAAAACGTTCAGGATGGTTCGCCACCAGATGCAGGCCTATAGTCCCGCCCCAATCCTGACAGAACATAGTGATGCTCTGTAAATCCATGCCAAGCAGCCACTTCTCCATCCACTGAATGTGTCGCGCCTGGGTGTAGTATTTGCGTTTGGCCGGCTTGTCGCTCCGGCCAAGCCCCACCAAGTCCACGGCAACGACACGGCGTCCAGTGGCCATCAACCCCGGCAGCATTTTCCGATACAGGTAAGTCCAGGTGGGGTTACCGTGCATAAGCAGTATGGGAGGCGCATTTCGCGGCCCTTCGTCGATGTAGTGGACGCGCAGCTCGGTACCATCATCGTCTAAAATCGTCAGATAGTGTGGGTCGTAATCAAACGCCCTCAAATTTTCGAAGCAACTATCCGGCGTCCGCAACACTTTCATCATTATTGTATTTCCAAAGGCTAGGACCGTCCGCGGGTGCTGATTCACCCGGTTCAGCGCACCGGGCGGCAACTCACAGGACCGCATTTGAACACAACTGGCGCCAAAATCCAGCCACAGGCAGGAGCATAAGCACTTTCGCGGTATACCTGCCGGGCCCACTGTTGTATAAATGTCGAAAGCTTTGCACTCAGCGATTGCACCCAATAAGAAAAAGAGGATGCCTATGAGTCAAAGAAGGCGAATCTCTCTGCCGCCGGCGGTCGTCGGGGCGTGGCTCTTTGCCCTGGCTCTATGCAGCCCAACATACCTCGCCCGCGGCGAGGATCACATCGCCCTGGAGGAAGTTCTGGTCACCGCCCAACGGCGCACCCAGACCCTGCAGGACGTGCCGATCTCTATCGTCGCAATGGACCAGCAGGTGCTGGAGATGCGCGCCATCGACGAGATCGAGGACATTGGCCTGGACATTCCAAACTTTACCGTCAACTCCTTCCCGTCGGATTCCACAACCATCCGTCTGTTCATCCGCGGAATTGGCCAGAACGATGCGCAGATAACACAGGACCCTTCGGTCGCTCTGTACCTGGACGGTGTGTACATCGGCACTAGCGTGGCAGCCGGTTTTGAGGGCGTGGACGTACAGCGCATTGAAGTTCTGCGCGGTCCTCAGGGCACCCTGTATGGACGCAATGCCACGGGCGGTGCAGTAAACATCGTGAGTCGCAGGGCCAGTGTGGAGCGGCTGGAACTGCGTCAGGATCTGACGGCAGGAAATCTGGACAAACGGCAGTCGAAGACCATGCTCAACGTGCCGCTCGGGGACGCTGTAGCGGCGAAAGTGAACTACAACGTGACACGCCGCGACGGTATCGTTGCCAACAAGGGTCTCGGTGAAGACTTTATGAACGAAGATCGCAAAACACTGGTCGCAGATCTTCGCTGGCTGGCCAGCGATGCAGTGACTGTTGACTACCGCTACGAGAAAGCTCGCCTTAAGGACTCGGAACCCTATAATCAGGTTTTGACGGATCCTGCGCTGTCGACTGGAACGGTCGCCCAGATCATCAGCTACAACGATGAGTGGGGCCAGGAACGTCTAGACCAAACCACCTCCCAACGGAACATTCTCTCTTCGGATCAGAACATCGAAGCACACAGCTTGTGGCTGAATTGGGAACTCAGTGACACCCTTCGATTGCAGAGCATCAGCGCTTATCGAGATCTGAACAGTTTCTCTCCCTCGGACTTCCTGCCGACCGCGACGACGCTGGATGGCGACGCGCCGGTGCTTGGCCGCTTTCGTACCGATTTCGAACAGTGGTCACAGGAACTGCAGCTGCTGGGTGGTTCCGAGCACTGGGAATACGTGGCCGGACTGTATTACTACCAGGATGAAGCGTTTCAGGATAACTTCGAAGGCGCAACGCTGGGTAGCTGCTGCGTCCCCAATACGACCAGCACCAACAACAGGTCTGCAGCCGCGTTTTCACAGGTCACCTGGAACCCAGCATGGCAAGAACAGCGCTGGCGTTTGACGCTCGGTGGCCGCTACTCCTACGACGAACGCGAATCAGAGCGCGACAATCAATCCGCTGTATCGACTTTCTCCGGTACCTACGAAAAAGACTTCACCAATTTCAATCCCTCTCTGGTGGTGGCCTATGACATCGTCGAGGAAATGAACATCTACGGCAAAATAGACACTGGGTACAAGTCAGGCGGCACCTCGCAGCGCTCAGCCAGAGAGGATCTGTTCGCAGAGGGATTTGATGAGGAAGAAATCATCAGTTACGAGCTGGGCCTGAAGGGTGAGTTCTGGAAGGGTCGCGGGCGCTACAATTCCGCTCTGTTCTACATGGAAATCGATGGCCTGCAGTCCAGCATCCAAACCGACCCCATCAGCCCCGGAGGCCGCGATTTCCTGCCCTCCGACAACAATGAGGTGCTGGGAGCAGAGATCGACCTCAGCCTGCTGCTGACCGAAGGTCTGACCTTCTCATTGAGTTACGGTTATCTGGATACAGCGCTTGGCGAGGCGGCGCTGACAACCGATGTCGGCTTGTCGGAAGACCTCAGTGAAGAGCTGCCCTACGCGCCCAATCACAGCTTCTTCACCTCGCTGGACTATCGGCGCTCACTCGGCCCTGGCACGCTGGGCGCCAACATCAACTACGGCTGGCAGGACGACGTCGGCACGAGCGTAACGGACAATGGCAATTTTGTGGTCGATGCTTACGGACTGCTGGGCGCAGCCATCAGTTGGTCCGAGCTGAGCATCGCCAACCTCCCCGGCACTTTTCAGTTGCTCCTGTGGGGGCGTAATTTGCTCGACAAAGAATACGGTTTATCGGGCCAGACAGAACTCGAACCGCTGGGTGCCGACGAGACGCAGATCTTCGGCGAGCCACGCACCTACGGCCTCACACTAACCTACCTGTACTAGACGCGTTGGCTCAACGAATGGGCACGACCGCAGCCGCCCAGGAATCGGCAATGGCCTCTATTGCTGGAGCGGTTCAAAGTGCTCCTGTAGATACAGGTTTAACAGGCGGATTGCAAAGGACGTGGCGCCTGGAGACCGTTTTAAAGGGGTTGCCTTGTCACTGGAGGATACGCCTGCGATATCCAGATGCACCCAGTGGGTATCCTCGCGGACAAACTCGCCAATGAACGCGGCACCGGTGCTGGCTCCAGGGCCTCCCTTGGGAAAATTCGTCACATCCGCAACCTTGCTCGCCACTGCATCAAAGTGTGAATCGTTGAGCGGCAGCTGCCACAGCTCTTCCCCAGAGGCTTTTCCCGCTGCAATGAAATCGGGCACCAGCTCGTCATGCCGCGTCAACAAAGCGGCGTAGTCGCTTCCAAGAGCGCGCACGGCCGCCCCCGTGAGCGTGGCGATGTCCACAAGCAGTGCCGGGTGGTAGGTCACGTCGGCGTAGTGGACAGCATCGGCCAGCACCAGGCGCCCTTCCGCGTCGGTTTGCCTTACTTCGATCGTCTTGCCAGACAGGGACTGGACGATATCGCCCGGGCGCTGCGCCTTTGCGCCGGGCATGTTTTCCGCCAGGGCTGCAATAGCAACCACATTTAACGGTGCCTTCCTTCCCGCGAGGGCGTAGAGCGTCCCCATAGCGCTGGCTGCGCCAGCCATGTCAAACTTCATGTTCCACATATTGTCCCACGGCTTGATACTGATGCCTCCGGTATCAAAGGTGATGCCCTTGCCAACGATCACTACCGGAGGCGCGTCGCGTTGACCGCCCCTGTACTCGGCGATCAGCAGCCGTGGCGGATGCTGACTGCCCTGCCCAACGCCGTACAAAGCGCCCATGCCGCGTTTTTCAATATCTCGCTCATCCAACGCGCGCACCCTGACTCCGTCTACCTGTTTGAAGCGCTGTTTCCAGAAGGCGACAAAACTCTCTGGGTAGATTACATTCGCGGGCTCGTTGGACACATCGCGCGCCCACCAAATGCCATTGGCGAGTGGCTCGAGTTGCGTGTCATACAGCCGTTGCGCCTGCTCCGCCTGGGGCGTGATAATGCGCAGTAACTCCGGTGGGCTTTTCTTGCCCGGATCTGAGAGGTACCTGTCAAAATAGTAGCTGCCGAGCTTGGCTCCGAACCCAACGTTGGCCGCGACGTCGTCGGAAACATCGAAGACCATCACCGGCGATTGCTCGAACGCTGCGATGGCCGCCTGTACGGAACTACCGCCAATCTCCTGCCACTCCAACACGGTCCTGGGCGCATCCCGATCGCCCAACCCCACCAGAAGCACCCGGTCTGCACCCGAACCGGGCAGCATCTCCGACGACATTGGCGTCGCCTCGAACTCCGTCGTCGACAAATACCGCTGCAGTTCGCCGTCGAGCTTTTCGTCAAGAAGCTCGCCGTAAACGCCCAGCATGCCGTCTGCGTACACTCCCAGCACCCAATCCTTGGATTCCGGCAGCTCCGACAGAAACGCCACACGGGTAGGTTCTGCCAAGGCGGGCATCGCCCAGACAGACAGCAACGGACCTGCCACCCACAGGAGTGTCAGGTACATGAAACGCTTCTTCATTGGTGTATCCTTTTTTTCAACGCACGACTTATAGACGAAGATGTTTGACGGACGGCCAGACAAATTGTTCGAACAGCTTTAAGCCCTCCCAGGCCATCTCTGGATTCAGTCCGCCCAATAGCGGACAGAGTATGAACGTCCTGTGCTCCCCCAATGCCAGAATCCTGTCCACGGCCTCGCTCGGTCTGAGCACCTGGTAAGCCCCGGACGCTCGCAAATCATCGATATCAACGCCCCCCGCGAAGGGTCCTGCCGCCCGGCCGTAGGCTTCCTCGGTCCATTCGGCGTACGATTCGACCACGTGACGGACATGGGGCGCAATCAGCTGCCAATCACGTTCCGGGTCGTTGGACACATGGGTATAAATCGGCCCCAGCGTTTTAAAGCGTTCGCCCGGATCCGGCTTACCCAGCGCCAGGCAAGTGTCCCGGTAAACATCCCAGTGCTCTCCCCCGGGCGGGTAGTAGCCGTCGGCGATCCGCGCCGCCCTGCGAGCGACTGCCGGGTGGCTGCCGCCCAACAACAGTGGCGGCGGCGGCTGAGGTACGGGTGTCACCGTGACATCGCGACCCTCGAACACAAACGCTTCGCCTGACCAGGCCCGCCGCAAGCATTCAATGGCACTGACGTAGAGCGCCTTCCGGTCCTCTCGCCGTTTGCCAAACATTTGAAACTCGTAAGGGCGATAGCCGGCGCCAATCACAACCTCGAGACGTCCGCCGCACAGATACTGAGCAATGGCCAGATCCTCAGCAAGTTTTACCGGATCGTAGAGGGGCGCCAGCAGGACGTTGAGCCTCACGGTGATGCGCTGGGTTCTGGCCCCAATCGCCGAGGCGAGCGGAATGGGCGATGGCAGGTAGCCGTCCGGAGACCCGTGGTGCTCCCCTAGCCCGACCGCGTCGAACCCCAGTTCATCCGCCCACGCGCACATGTCCAGGGCAGCATCGTAGAGAGTCTGTGCGGGCGCGCCAAATGCCGGGGCGCGCATATCGAAGCTGATCAGGAATTCCATACACTGCCTCGCGGTGCCTTATCTGCCCACATCCAAGGGCCGCAAGTGGATGGTGAAGGGAACGCCCGCCTGTGGGAAACACACGCGCTTGACGGTACCAGCCACTGCACCGCATTGCCAGACTTATGCTATGGCGCTAGGCTGTGCTTCTTGTTGTGCATCCCGTTTGGGGAACCACCTGGCTAGGGTACACCGGTGAGGAAAACGATTGCAGGGGCAGCGACATGCCCTGCCGGTTTCAGCCTCCCACAAAACGCATTAGCGCGACCATGTGGGCGGCCTGTCGCTGTTTTTCAGCAATCTTAAACTGTCGCAATTGTGTATTGTACGCGTCTGCCAGGCAGTGCAGATAATCGATGATGGCATTGTGACGCTCTACATCCTCAATGCCCTGTAACTCGAACTCCTGATCTTTGATGAAGCTTTGCAACACCTCACCGTATGCCTGCATCTCTGCAAAACTTGCCGTCGACCCGTCCGGCAGTTCAACGCTGATAGAACTCGAGGATTGAGTCATGCTTCCCTTCTCCCCGGAGCTCGGACCGCGGACGCTCCTGTCCTGCGATCAGCCCCTTTTGACGTAACACCCCAGAGTTGTCCTGCAAATTGAATGCCAATCATCGGGATGCGTTGCAAGCTCTTGTAAACGCTCAGAATGTTGCCCGATGAGGTCCGGTAAACCACCTTAAAGAAATGAACACCCCAATCACGCTGGTGCACAGATGCACAACAAAAGGGCGGTCAGAGGTCTGTTGGGCAATCGGCCTACTCCAGTCAGAACCCGGGCCAATGTCCAAAGGCAGCAGACAAAAAAACGCCCGACCGTGGCCGGGCGCTTTCGTTGCATCAGTGTCACTCCATGTTAGTGAGGTTACACTGTCCTTCACCGCCGCAGAAGTACCAGGGCCACGGAGATGACGAATTGCCGTAAACGACCCAAGCGGGATTCTTGATCAGCTCGTGAAAATCGAACTCATAGCTGTCGTTGATCACACGACCTTGGAAATTACCGCGCTCGCTACCGTCGGCGCGAATGGCACGGCCCATGTAAAGGCATTGGGGCAGGTCTGTCACACCTTCCGTTTCATGGTGGCGCACCTGAGCCATCCACAGCGAGTCGAAGACAATGTCCACCACTTCACCGCCCTCCACAATGTCGGTGTTGATCGTCGCGATCCGGTTTGCGGTCGGGTTACCGAACACGTCCAATGCCGGGCCCTGCAGCAGGAACTCGACGTCACGACCCACTTGGTCGAGTATGGTCACATGCAGATCCTCGACGGCGGGGCAGTAGAGGGTCTGCTGCTGGCCTTCACCGGCCTGCCCTTCGTTGAACAGTATGTTGTCCAGGCGCGCTTTATCCAGTGATTCAGTCACCAACAGAGCGCTCGCCTCCGCTGCGTCCATGCAGTGGTAGGCATTGCCTGGATTGATCGTATCCTTGAACGTACCGAGTTGAAAATGACAGCCACCGGCATGACCGAACGCCTGCAGCGGAAAACTGGTGGGGTACTCACTGGCCTGACGGCCGGCGTAGTTCTGCGTCGTCTTGTGTAACCACCAGAACGTCCTTGAGCCGGAGCTGTTGTAGTGCTGGGTGGACAAGGTGTGATGGTGCAACAGCTCGTTGTAAAACGCGCTGTCGTGAAAAACATCACCATTCCAACCCAGGCCGTAATCGTCGCCCAGGTAGTAGCGATAGCCGGGGTGTACATCCCGACTCCAAAAGCCGTGCACTTCGGTGCCCTGACCGAAGTTGGGCATATGCCGCTGCTGGGTCCAGCTGTTTGAATAGCTGACGCCGAACATCGTATCGATCCAACCATCGGACGTCTGTGTGTTGTTGACACCCAGCTGTTGCCTGCCGAGTTGCTCTACGCTGACAGCGCCGCCAGTCAGATTCGCCCAGGCGGAGAGTGACTGACCGCTGTCAGCCGCAGGCGTGAATGCACTGTACAGTACTGCCATGCCGTCGGTACCCGCAATATCCCAGTTGAGCACGAAACTGCCAAACTGCTGCGTGACCTCATCGTCAAACTCTTCCGCGGGCGGCAGCACCGGTTCGTAGGCAGACAGGAAGTCCGCGCCGATGAGCGGTCGCACCGTCGACTGGTCCATCGCCTGGGTTGAGGTGCCCAGTACCGTTGCAACGATTGCGTCATCGGCGTTGTCGCGCACCAGGAAGCTACCCGGTAAACCCGCGAAGTTCAGATACACGTCTTTGATCACCTCCGCACGTTCGGTGATCCGCTCAAACAGTGCGTCTTCGCAAGCTTCTCCCGTGCTATCGAGGCTCAGGCAGGACTGATTCAGCTGTTCAATATCCAGCGCGTTCAAGGCGGCGAAGTGGCTTAAATTTACTGTCTCCGACTCCGTACCAGGCGGCATTGTCTTGTAGGTGTAGACCGCCGTATTGATCAGATCCGCCCAGTAAGCCAGACCCTCATTGATGCGCGTGAACAAAGCACTCTGCACCAGATGCAGATCCGGCGTCACTACCCGATAGTCGGGGTTACCCGCAGCGCTGTTCTGATGCTTGTACTGGAAACCCATGATGTCGTAGTACTCGTCCGCCGAGGCCTCAAAGTACGCGGCTGTGTCCGCGTGCTGCGGGAAACGGATACTGTCCGGGGCATTGAAAGGGTCGAACAGACCGGTGATCCGGTCCGTGTTCGAGATTCCGCCCGTGACCGGATACATCACGTCGTTCAGGTAGTCCACCACCGCCGGGTGATAGGGGTTACCACCGCCCAGCGCGTTCACCACGTTCGCATAGCCAGAGTACACGCCCGCGATGTAGTTGTAGGCCTGGTTGTTTTGTTGCGCGGTCAGCAGGTTGGCCAGACCAATGATCAGGTTCTTGACGTGATCCGTGCTGCCCGCCAGTTCGGCCAGTTTGTCCTCGATCCTATCCAACTGGAGCGTGATATCTCTCAGGTAACCAATCGACGGGTCGCTGTCGATCAGACCCAAGGTTTCACAAACGTCCTGGATATCGTCCGGCATGTGCGTGCACATCAGCGCCGACGTACCCAGCATGAACGACAGATACGGCAGTGACTTACCAAACGCTGTCGCTCTTAACTGGCTGTCATGCCAGTAATCCATGGCACCCGAACCAAACAAGGTGTCATCGCTGTGGCGGCTCACATCGTTGATCAACGCCAGGCGATAGGCGGCGCTGCTGTCCTGCCGGTCGTGCTCAATATAGTGGGCCTGGGTGTGCGGAACACTCAATTCCACTGCGTAACTGCCGTAGCGGGTACCAACAAAGTCCGAGGCAATGTCCACCGTGTTCTCAAGGCACAGGCCCACCGATGCGTAGCAAGCGGATACCGTGAGTTGCCGATCGAGCAGCGAAGCCGGCAACGCCATAAAGAACCCGGCGGGTGTCTGGGCGTATTCCTGAACGGGCATTACGCGCTGCCCATCAACGGTGGTAAGCGTTACGGTGTAGTTGTCGTCCAGATTCAGTCCAGCTGGCGGCGTGATGTTACCGCTGAGCAGCAGCGTTGGACCGATCGGCGCGGTGGTTTCTTCAACTTCCGCGTGACTGACATGTGCGGCTGCAAGTATCGATATCACAACGCCCCCTGCGATCAGGGCCTTCGATGATCTCATAGAGTCTCTCCTGGGTGACTACCTGTTAATTACTAGTCTTCACTAACTAAAGCGTAGCCACGCAGCCATTCACCTCATGCGGCGCACGGGTCGATTCCTGTGGCGATTCCATTCAGGCGGAAGCGGCCCGACGCAGACAAAATCCACCTGCCCCATGCAAATGCGGTGTCATCTGAACGTACAATACCGCTACCCGACGCCTGGACACGGCAGACCGATGAATACCTCTGAACACCTCATGACTACCTTTTTGCAACGCATTGTCACAGACGGTGATTTATCCCTTATCGATGACATTGCACAGCCTGACATGGTTGACGAGGCCAACCAGCTGTTCGGCGGTCCACCCGGTCGCGCAGGCCTGGTCGCTCACGTGCGCGGATTTCGCAAACACCTGGATCAGCGCAAACTGAGGGTGCACCGCATCGTCGCCTCGGAGGATCACGTGATGGCGTGGTGGTCGTTCTCCGCGGTACACACCGGGCTATGGCTGGGAAAGCCTCCCACGGACCAGCCGGTCGCGGCTACCGTATTCAGCTTTTTCGCGCTGCATGAGGGCTTGATCCAACGCTACGCACTGTTCGTGAGCGCCAGGTTTACCGACGAAATCCGCGTACTCGACACGGCTTTACCGGACGGCGGTCTTTTCAGCCAATAAACGCCTAATTGTAAACACTTCTCATTTGTATTAACGTGTTGGGCTCGTTCACCAACAATCCTGCCATGCCTGCTCGAAGCCCCGCTGTCGCTCCCGCTCTGTTTGCCGCCCTGGCGACGGGCGTCGGCTATGCGCAGGACAGACCTCAGTTGGAGGAGGTCGTGGTCACGGCCCAACAACTCGGGTACTACGAGCGGGACGCCGAGAGCGCGATGCGCCAGTCCGCGCCCGTACTGGAAACGCCGGCCTCGGTCTTTTCCATCAATGCGGCACTTATGGAGGACCAACAGGCATTCCGACTGGATCAGATTCTGCAAAACGACTCCAGCGTGCAGAAGTCCAACAACTTCCTGGGCGCCTATTCCTCCTACAAAATCCGTGGCTTCGAGCTCGACAATGCCACCAACTACCTCAGAGACGGTCGCACCTTTTTTCACCTATCCGCCCCGGCGACAGAAACTCTGGAACGAGTAGAGGTGCTGAAAGGCCCGGCGTCCGTGCTGTACGGCACGCTGGCACCCGGAGGACTGATCAATCTCGTATCAAAGCCCGCGCAGGCTGAACGAGGCGGCTTCATCAAAGCGACCGTTGGCACGGACAGTCTCTACCACATTCACACGGACGTTGGCGGCGCCCTCACTGACAGTGGCAAGCTTCGAGCACGGTTCAACGGTGTCTACGAGCGCAGTGACTCCTTTCGTGAGTTCTTCAGTGGCGAAGCGTTTGACGTCAGGCGGGACGTGTATGCACTCGCATTGGAATGGGATATTGCCGACAGCACCACGCTGCTGGTCAACGGTGATTACGTCAAGGATGATAGGCCCCAGGACAACGGCCTCATTGGACAGGACGGTGAGCTCCTGCCAGCGCTCGACTATGAATTGATCTACAACCAGCACTGGACGCACTACAACACCGAGGTATGGAATGTCTACTCGCTGTTGTCTCATCGTTTTAACGCACAGTGGATAGCGAAACTGAGCATTAACATGCAGTCCTTCGAACGGGATCGCTACGACAATCAACTGCTGAGCTTTAATGGCAACACCGGTGAGAACACCGTACTCGCCCGACGGCGACTCAACCAAAGGGAATACATCACCTACTCACTTGATATCAACGCTAATCTGGAGACCGGCTCACTGGAACACGATCTGTTGATCGGGCTCGAGAAGACCGATCTGGACAGTGACAATCGCGAACCGGGGCCAGGCCAGACCCTGGTGTTGATGAGCAATGTCTTCGGCCCGGCCTTTCCTGACCCGGGGCTACCCATCGGCGACGTTCGGATTGAAGACGAAGAAACGCGCCGCGGCCTGTTTGTGCAGGACATGATTCAGGTTGGCGACCATTGGCGTCTGCTGCTCGGCGCACGCTACGACGATTTCGAAACATCCATCGGCTCGGAGTACGATGTCGACAATGTATCTCCTCGTCTCGGTGTGTTGTATCTGTTCGACAACGACCTTTCCGTCTATGCCTCCTACAGCGAGAGCTTTGAGCCCAATGGGCCGGTGGGTGCCGAGTTTGACAATGCGGGCGAAGATCTGGATCCCACCACGGGAGAGATGATCGAGCTAGGCGCTAAGTGGGAGCTCTACGCGGGCAACCTGCTCCTGACCAGCGCCGTGTTTACCATCGAACGCGACGGCGATCCCATTGTCGATCCGATGGCCAATGAGATTCAGCAGCGGGGCTTGTCCGAGCACGCAGGTCTGGAACTGACTGCAGCCGGACTGATTGGCGACAGCCTGAGCCTGACGTCCTCATTCACCTATCTGGACGCCGAGATCAAGCGCGATGAAGATCCAAATCTCGAGGGCAACACGCCCTTTGGCGTATCGAAGTACGCTTACAGCCTCTGGGGTGAATACCAGTTCAATCGAGGACTTTTGCAGGGGCTATCACTTCAGGCGGGGGTATTCTACGAATCCAGTCGCCCGGTCGACGACGTCAACAGCTTCAATCTGGACAGCTACACGCGCCTGGACCTGGGGGCCAAGTATCTGCTGGAACTGGACAACGGTCATCTGGTCACCACAAGGCTGACGGTTTCCAACCTCACCAACGAGGAGTACTACAAAGCACAATTTGCCTTTGCCATGGCACCAGAGCGCTTGCGCGAGATACGTGGCTCCATCCAGTACAGCTTTTGACAACACACCTAACTCGTCGAGTCCGATCCTGGATGGCACGGTGTCACTAGAACGTCGGCGGTGTGCAGGCGGAGATCAACTCACAGGGTTCAGAACTGCGATTTTCAAAGCTGTGTGGCTGGTCGCTTCTGAAGTAGTAGGCATCACCGGGGCCAAGCACCTGTGTGGTGTCGCCGACCGTGACCGTCAACTGACCCGACAACACCAATCCACACTCTTCTCCCTCGTGTCGTATATCGTGACGGCCGGTGCCAGCACCCGGTGCATAGCGTTCGCTTAGAAACTGAATGGCTTTACCGGCCAGATTTCCACCCAGTTGACGATAGGAAACGCCACCCTCTGCAATCTCCGTCAGTTCAGACGCGGCAAAAAATATCTTTTCCGGCACCTGATCGTCGTCCGAAAAAAAATCCGTCAGCCTGATCGGCAGGCCGTCGAGCACCTTTTTTAGGAGGCTGACCGTCGGGTTCAGTTTGCCGTTTTCAATGAGAGAGATGGTGGCGTTGGCGACCCCGGACTTTCTGGCCAGCTCCCGTTGCGAGACCCGGTGTCGCTTGCGAATGTCTCGAAGACGCTGTCCGACAGGCTGATCCATAACCGGCACCTTAAGGTGTTTACTATAGTGAACATATTGTGGGTGATTCCCAATAAAAACAACAGCTTAATCTTTATCATTTAACGGATTGTTTAACGCTCGGGGACGGTCGTACACTGCAGACCTACGCGCTACAGGGAGACAGGCCATGACCGCCGCTTATGAGGCTCTCGACGCCCACTGGATGCCGTTCACGGCCAATCGAGACTTTAAAAAACAGCCCCGCATCATCACGGGTGCTGCGGGCCATCACTACACAACGGCGGAGGGCGATACGGTCTACGATATTTTCTCCGGCCTGTGGACCACCGGCGCTGGACATTGCCACCCGAAAATCGTGGAGGCCGTGCAATCCCAGGTGGCTACCCTCGATTACGCGCTCGGCTTTCAAATGTCCAATGACAAGTCTTTTGAGTTGGCCAATCGGGTCACGGGCATGGCGCCGTCCGGCTTCTCGCAGTGTTTTTTCACAAATTCCGGTTCTGAGTCGGTCGACACGGCGCTGAAAATCGCCCTGGCCTACCATCGAGCCAAAGGCGAGGGGACTCGCACACGGCTGATCGGCCGCGAGCGCGGCTATCACGGTGTGAACTTCGGCGGCATCTCGGTTGGCGGGATGGTGCCCAACCGCATGGCCTTCAGCGCCAACCTGATTCCTGGCGTTGACCACATAAGCACCACCATCGATCTGGAGCACACGGCCTTCTCCCGGGGTCAGCCCGAATGGGGCGCGCATAAAGCCGAAGACCTGGAGCGCCTGTGCGCCCTGCACGGCGGCATGAACATCGCGGCAGTGATCGTCGAACCGGTCGCTGGCTCCACCGGCGTACTGCCACCGCCCATCGGTTACCTACAGCGGCTTCGCGACATCTGTGATCGCCACGGCATTCTGTTGATCTTTGACGAGGTGATTACTGGCTTTGGGCGAATCGGCAAAGCCTTTGCCGCGGAACGGTTCGGCGTTACGCCGGACATCATTACCACCGCCAAAGGTCTGACCAACGGCGTCATACCCATGGGCGCAGTGCTGGTTCAACAACACGTTTATGACGCCTTCATGCACGGGCCAGAGGGGGCCATCGAACTGTTCCACGGCTATACCTACTCGGGCCATCCGGTGGCATCCGCGGCGGGACTCGCGACCATGGATGTCTATGAGGAGGAAGGTCTGTTTGATCAGGCTCTGGCGCTCGAAAAGCCCTTTGAGGATTTTTTGCACGCGTTTGCTAACCACCCCAAGGTCATTGACGTACGCAACTTCGGCCTGATGGGAGGCATCGAACTCGCCCCTCGCGAGGGAGCGCCGGGTGCACGCGGTCTCGAGGTGCACAAACGTTGTTTCTGGGAAGAAAAAATCGCAATTCGCAACGCGGTGGATGTGATCTCTCTGTCGCCCTTTTTGAATTCTAAGCTGGATGACTGGGAGCATGCGTTTGAGCGCTTGCGCCATGTGATCGATACACTGGAGTGAGTAACATGAACGCAGAAGCGCCGAACACACCATTGACCGTTGTTGGACACTTCATCAACGGGGAGTCCGTTGCTGGCAACGGACGCACCCAGGCCGTGATGAACCCAGCTACCGGCCAAGTCGTCCGTCATGTAGCGCTGGCGTCTGCCAGCACCGTTGAACAGGCGATCGACGCAGCTCAGGCGGCCTTCCCCGAATGGCGAGATACACCGCCCCTGAAGCGCGCTCGCGTCATGTTTCGTTTCAAACAGCTCCTCGAACAGCACGCCGACGATATTGTGGCGGCCATTACCGAGGAGCACGGCAAGGTCATCGACGACGCGATGGGAGAATTCATGCGCGGCGTAGAAGTCGTTGAATACGCCTGCGGCATTCCCGAGTTACTCAAGGGTGAGTTCACCAAGAATGTGGGGCCTGCTATTGACGCCTGGTCCGAGCACCAGCCGCTCGGCGTTGTCGCCGGCATTACACCATTCAACTTTCCAGCCATGGTGCCCATGTGGATGTATCCCATGGCAATCGCCTGTGGCAACACTTTTATACTCAAACCTTCGGAGAAAGACCCTACAGCCTCCATGCTGTGTGCGAGGCTTCTGCAGCAAGCGGGCGCGCCAAAGGGCGTGTTCAACGTCGTAAACGGCGATAAGGCAGCGGTCGACACCCTGCTGACGGATCCACGTGTTCAGGCCATCAGTTTCGTGGGCTCAACGCCCATTGCGCAGAGTATCTATGCAACCGGCACCGCGCATGGCAAACGCGTTCAGGCGCTCGGTGGTGCAAAGAACCACGCTGTGGTTATGCCGGATGCGGACATCGAGAACGCTGTGAGCGCACTGATGGGCGCGGCCTATGGGTCCTGCGGCGAGCGCTGTATGGCGATTTCGGTGGCGGTCTGTGTTGGTGACGAAACCGCGGATCAGGTTGTGGCACTCACACAGGGACGCGTGGCATCGATGAAAATCGGCCCCGGCGTGAACAATGATAACGACATGGGGCCTTTAATTACGGCGGAGCATCGCGACAAGGTTGCCCGGTACGTCGATACGGGTGTGAAAGCTGGCGCGAAGCTGGTGATTGATGGGCGAGGTCTCGAGGTCCCCGGGCACGAAAACGGCTACTTTTTCGGACCCTGCCTGTTCGATCAGGTCAAACCGAATATGGCCATCTATAAAGAAGAAATATTCGGTCCGGTGCTCTGCGTCGTTCGTGCCGAGTCTCAGGAGCACGCCATGCAGTTGATCGACGATCACGAATTCGGCAACGGCACCTGCATCTTCACTCGCGACGGTGAAGCAGCCCGGTACTTCACTGACAACATCAAAGTCGGCATGGTGGGCGTAAACGTACCGCTACCGGTGCCGGTCGCATGCCACAGCTTCGGCGGCTGGAAGCGCTCCCTGTTTGGTGACCTATACGCCTACGGCCCGGACAGTGTATCGTTCTATACACGAAGGAAAACCGTATCACAGCGATGGCCATCGGGCGGAGTGCGCGAAAACACGCGCTTCAATTTTCCGAGTTACGGCTAGAGGAACAGACGTGTTAACGAACCGATCCGCCGCTGAGTGGCAGGCACTGGACAGCGCCCATCATCTGCACCCTTTTACCGATCACAAGGCTCTCACTGAAAAGCGCTCGCGCATCATAACGCGCGCAGAGGGTGTCTATATCTGGGATGCTGACCGCAACAAGATACTCGATGGCATGTCGGGACTCTGGTGCGTCAATGTTGGTTACGGCCAGCAGGGCCTCGTAGATGCTGCGACACAGCAGATGCAGGAGCTTCCCTATTACAACAGCTTCTTTCAGTGTACCCATCCGCCGGCGATCGAACTCGCCGCAATGATTCGAGACATCTCCCCTGCACACATGAATCACGTGTTCTTTGCGGGCTCAGGGTCCGAGGCAAACGATACGGTGATCCGCATGGTGCGGACCTACTGGGACCTCATGGGCGAACCCGGTAAACACACGATCATTTCTCGCAGAAACGCGTATCACGGTTCAACGGTCGCAGCGGCGAGCCTAGGCGGCATGGCGTTCATGCACAAACAGAGCGGATTGCCTATCCCGGGCATCGAACACATCGACCAACCCTACTGGTTTGGCAGCGACAGATCGCTGTCCCAGAGTGAGTTCGGGCTCGCCATGGCGAGGGAACTGGAAGATAAGATTCTCGAAGTCGGCGTCGACAAGGTTGCCGCGTTCATCGGTGAACCGGTACAGGGCGCCGGTGGCGTCATCATCCCGCCCGACACCTACTGGCCGGAGATCCAGCGCATCTGCGACGAGTACGGCATACTGCTAATCAACGATGAAGTCATCACCGGATTCGGGCGACTCGGGCAATGGTTCGGAGCCGATGTTTTCGGCACCAAACCTGACCTCATTCCTTTTGCCAAGGGCGTCACTTCCGGTTATCTGCCACTGGGTGGCGTCGCGATCAGCGACCGTGTAGCGGATGTATTGATCGATAAAGCAGGCGAGTTCGCACACGGTTACACCTATTCAGGTCATCCAGCATCCTGTGCGGTGGCCATCGCCAACCTGCGGCTGATCCGCGATAAAGGGATGGTCGCTACCAACCGGGAAGACATTGGCCCCTATCTGCAACAGCATTGGCTCAAGCTGGCCGAACACCCCTTGGTTGGAGAAGCTCGCATGACCGGATTGATGGGCGCTTTGGAATTGGTCAAAGACAAGGACAGCTGTGAGAGGTATCCCGAAAAGCGCGGTGCGGGCACGATTTGCCGCGATATCGCAGTCAACAGCGGGCTGGTTATGCGAGCAGTGGGTGACACCATGATCGTCGCGCCGCCATTTATCGTAACCCGCGAAGAAGTGGATGAGCTGATCGGCAAGGCCTATCGAGCCCTCGACCTCACCCAACAGGCGCTCGCAAACTGAGGCACAGCAAAGCACTCCCCTACCCTATACGGCGGGTTGCTGCTGTGTCACGCAGTGAATTCCACCGCCGTTTTCATAGAGTCTGTCTACCTCCAGCGCCACAACCTCCCGATCCGGAAACAGGTCAGCCAGCTTCTTCACGGCACTCTCATCGGCAACCCGATCGCCAAACAATGGGGTAAACACCGCGCCGTTGGCGGTATAGAAGTTGGCATAGCCCGTAAACAACTCCTCGCTACCATTGGCCGGGTTAGTGGCGCTGGGAACATCGACCAGATCAAATGGGCGCCCTCTCGCATCGGTTTCACCCGCCAGAATGCGACGACTTTCTTTCAACGCCAGGCCCCAGTCAGAGTCATCATCTGGATAACCACCCGTCATGATGAGGCCGGGACGGACAAATCGAATCGCACCGTCAATGTGGCCGTCGGTGATATCCTGATCACGCACGCCCGGCAGCCAGATCACTTTCTCGACCCCCAATAAACGGCGCAGTTCCTTTGTCATCGTAGCTTTGCTGATGCCCGGATTGCGATTGTCGTTCAACCAACAGCTGTCCGTCAGCAACAGCGTGCCGTCCCCGTCCCATTCCAGCCCCCCTCCTTCACCGACCAGAAACGTATGCACGGTTGGCACACTGAGGTAGTCCGCCACATTCGCCGCGACTGCCTCGTCATGTTTCCTGGGCGCTTGTCGGCCACCCCAACCGTTGAAGTTAAAATCTGTGGCGATCAGGCCACCCTGTTCGCTGCGCAGGAAGACCGGTCCGGTATCGCGCATCCACATGTCGTTTGTCGGGACGTCAATCGGGCGGACACCGGAGCCACACAGGGCTCTCACGCGTTCGAAAGCGCCTGCGGGGGCTGCCATCAAAACCGGCTCAAATCTGGCGATTGCCCGCGCGAGCCTGCCGAGGTGTTCTTGTACGCTTTCCAAATACGCCTCGTCACCGTAAATGCCGCTGGAAGTGGGCCATGACATCCAGGTCGCGGTGTGCGGATCTGCTTCTGCAGGCGCCATCCAGCGCGAGCCCGCCAGGCTTTGGGAGGCCGACAGTAAACCGGTCACCAATACGGACTTCGAAAACGTGCGTCTTTTCATACGTCGCAACCAGGCGTTCTGCCGCTTGCGATCGCAGTAAAGCCCCGGGCAGTTACCATGGGCCTGCTACGCAATGAGACGCAGGGCTTGTGGGCAGCATTGGGAAGTGTGTCGTGGTAGTCACAGATGCTGATTCTCTCTCCAGACGAAGCCAACCCAGGCCTAACGTTTCTCCAAACACTGGCATCCGGCGTCTGTTCGATCGGCATTCCATACTCGTCGTGTTAAACCAAAGTATAACAATAGGGAGCCCTGGGGCATGTGTGCCAACGCGAACGAGATACCCACAGTGACTGTGTTGCGATGCATCCAGCCGCTGCTCGCACCGGGCCTGCTAGGTAGGTCGCTCACTCGCCAAACTCCGCACGGCGCGGGCGGCCTCTTCGATGGCCGCCTCAGTCATCGCGTTGGACGCTGCGTCTGTGCCGGCGAAAGCGATGTTTCCGAGCCGTTCACGGGCTTCCTCCCAGGGGCGCGAGTCGCCGTGCCAAAGCTCCGGCCACCAGACGACTTCCCCCGATTTCGGATCCGTCGCGTAAGCGTATCCGTGCGGCCATCGGTTCACGGTGATTGCCAATACATCCTTCGCGACATCAAACCCGCCCGGTCCGAGCAACCGGTCCAGCTGCGACCGCACCTCGTATTCGAAACTCGCGAAGGTTCGCTGCAGCAGAGCACGTCGACCCGCCTTGAACTGCTCAGCCGCAGGCAGGCCCGGCTGTGTGGGGATGTGCTGCAGATGCAGGAGCACCGGTTGATCGGGCGACTGGGAGAATCGATAGGACCCCATGCTCACGGGCGTATCAATGCGCACCGACTGGAAGAAGCTGCCGGGACAGTAAATCCGGTGCACACCGAGCTCAACAAAACTCTGCCAGTCTCGGATCAGCACATTGGTGTACACCAGCGGCGCGCGTTGACAGTTGCTCAAGGCGACCGACTGGGCGGACGGTACGTCGGGGCAGACGTGGGGAACCATCGCCTGGTAGCCAGCCCAGACCACTCTGTCAGCTATGACGGTGTAAGCTCGACCCTGCCTGATGTAGGACAGCTCAACCGGTTGGCTCAAGTGACCGCGCTGATGAGCCATGTGCACTACGGTGCTCGATAGACGAATGCGCGTGGCACTGCCGGGCTTGTCAAGGTTGGCGTACTGGAACCGCGCAGTGACGATATCCTCCATCGAATCCCCTTCCGCGGCGGACGGTATCATAGCCCGCACCAACAGGCGGGCAATGGAGGCATTGCCGTCGGGAAAGTGAAAGATACTGTCGTCCAAGGATCCAAACAGACTGTCATCGTAGCCCAGTTCCATGCTCGCGAAGCCCGGGTAGTCACTCGCCCACGCCATCAGGGCGGGCAGTGCATCGGTACCAGTGCCCCACACGCCGTGCGGTCGCTTGCGCAGGTATGTCAAAGCGATGGGGCCGACACCGCCGTAGGAAGATAAATACTCTTCATAGGATAGCGCCTGCAACACGCGTCGACGCTCCAGCGGACTTTTGCCAGCGAGATAATCCACGCGGTCGTCAA
The DNA here is from genome assembly GCA_039190425.1 of Pseudomonadota bacterium. Classification (GTDB taxonomy): domain Bacteria; phylum Pseudomonadota; class Gammaproteobacteria; order Pseudomonadales; family Halieaceae; genus Marimicrobium. The sequence continues at coordinate 119,308 of JBCCYE010000006.1, forward strand.
ACAATCTGTTGAGCTCATTGCGCGTGCGCTTGTCCAGTGGAGACCCTTCGGTTGCGGGCGCACCGGTAGGCTCATGCGACGCAAGAAAGTCGGCGCCAAAGGTCTCGCGGTCAAAAAAACTGGCCCGCCCCAATCCGAGTGAGGCAAACAGATTCTCGTCGTAATACTGGTGATAGCTGTCCGCCCGAATTCCCAACTCGGCCACTAGCTGCCTCGCGACCGGCGGATAACTGCCCGGCGCTTCCATCAGCATGGTTCCGCCAAAGCCAATGACGGCTTGATCGCCGTGCGAAAACTCGTTGCGCTTGGCGTGACCGCCGAAGTCGTCGTGATTGTCCAAAATCAGTATTCTGGCACCGGGATCAACGTCCCTGCGGTAAAAATAGGCAGCGGCCAGCCCACTGATTCCAGCACCCACTACGACAAGATCGTAGTGCTCTCCCGTCTCTGCCGCTTGCCACCGCTTACCCTGCACGCGGGCATGAGCGGCTTCGAAGGATCCCGGATGAGCGCCTCGCATGCCGGCCAGACCAGGCGGATAAGATGAACTTGCCCCGGATGCGCCCATTGCCAGGACTGCATTTGAACGCAATAGCGGCCAGCCGCTCAATGCAACGCCCAGCCCACCAAGAAAATCTCGCCGGGGTATCTTTTGCTGCATCCCAAGTCGTTGCAATACTTTAGACACTAAAAACCGGTGCCTCCCACTGGTCGCGCTGCTACTCGACAGCACGTAGGCCCATATGATGTGTCACTGCCGATACAGATGGTGATGCTTGACGCGTCGTACATACAGCACGGATTTAGCCAACCAAGTCTTAACAGCGCAAACAAACCCGAGTTCGCCTCACGCTCGCACCACCCGCTGACGTATACTATCGCTCAATGTCTTTGCTGCCGTCTCCTGCCCTATACGCACACACCGTTTTCGACAGCTGGCGGTCGATCTCTGTTGCCATCTACATGGCGCTGGTCGGCTACGGCGTCATGGTGGGCATACCCGTCATCAGCACAGCCTGGGTCGATCTGCTGGGGTTCACCGAGGTACAGGTCGGCCGAGTCGCCGGCGCTGACCTTGGGGGGTTTTCCGTTGGAGCCGTTTTTGCCTCAACGGTAGTCGCACGCGTCAACCGTCGCCTACTGGTGCTACTGGGCGCAACGATCGCCATTGCCGCCAACGGACTGTGCATGGTGGTACAGACTTACGAAGGGACACTCGTACTGCGCTCAATCGCTGGCGTAGGGAGCGGCGTTTACACCGCGGTTGCAATCGCGACGTTGGCAGGGACGGCAAGACCTGCTCGCGCATTCAATATACTGCTATTTGCATTCGCGTTTTCCCAGGGCGGCGAACTACTGATTTTGCCAATGCTGCATATGGATGGGATTTACCTGTTTTTCATCGGCACCTACCTGCTGGGCTTGGTGTTTATACACTGGCTACCATCGGGGCCCGTAGAGAAAGCACTCGAGCCACAGCCTCAGGAAGCTTCTGCTCCCGACAGCGGATTTCAGGTACCGAACTACATACCCTGGCTGGTGCTGGCGGCTGTGGTGTTCACGTATTTGAACATCGGTGCCTACTGGACCTACATCGAATTGGCCAGCGTTGCCTCTGAAGCATCACCGGATTGGGTCAGTAAACTGTTGGTCTTTACGTCCGTGTTCTCAGTCATCGGTTGCGCCTGCGCGACACTGATCAGCAATCGTTTTGGGCTCGCCCGACCGCTATTGGTCACCCTGGTTGTCCAGGCTGTCATCGTTGCCATGCTGGCCAACGGCATCAACAACCTCAATGTCATGATCAGCATGTTCAGTTTCAACTTCTGCTGGATATTCGTGGACGTCTATCAATCGGCTACCGTTGCAAATATTGATCGTAGCGGGCGTTTCGCGGCGCTGATGCCCGGCGCACAGGGGCTGGGTCAGATTCTAGGACCCAATCTCGCGGCGTCAATACTCGCTGCTGGCATGGGCTATGGCAGCGTTTTCGTCCTATGCGCCGCCGCCTCGCTGGTAGCCTTTGCCATTTACCTGTTGATGTATCTGCGGCTACGACAAATCCTTCCGGTCCTGGCCGACGCGTCCTAAAGTTTCTGCTGATTCGGCGAACCCATTGAATATTTGTAAATGGGCTATACTTTCCAATAGCTCTGCACACAGCAATAAGTTCAGCAGGGCGCTATTCAATGGATGAAGAGCAGCAGCGTCTCAATGTCAACAAAAGGTCCAATACTCATTCTGTGTGTCGACGGAGGCGGCTCACGGGGCGTCATCCCCGCGAATGTCCTTTACCAGCTTGAAAACGACTGCGGTATGGAGGTGCGCAAGACCTTTGATATGTTCGCAGGGGTGAGCACGGGCGCACTCATCGCCGCCTATCTTGCGAAAAACGCGGGCACGGTCGAGCGCCTCGCGTTGGAAAGCTACTCCGCAAAGAACCTGTCCCGCATCATGGACAAGACCGTGTGGGACAAAGTCCTGGGGAGAATGCAGAATCAGCCAAAATACGACGGACGCAACAAGCGTGAATATGTCGATGCCCTATTGGGCGATATGAACATCAATGACATCCACGACAAGCACCTGCTGATCCTTGCCTACGATTTCATCAATCGTGAGTTGGTGACCTTCAAGAACGGCAGAGGTCACGATACCGCCCACAACCCCTCGCTGACGGAAGTCTGTGATGCGGCTACTGCAGCTCCAACACTGTACCCCACCATCGCCACTTCATCGCTGACAAGGCGCTGGCTTGTCGATGGCGCACTCACGACCAACGATCCCAGCATCTGCGCCATAACGGAGGCCCTTGCCATGGGACATGCTCTGGAAGATATCTGGATGCTATCGCTGGGCACGGGGCGGCCCGTTCATGATCTTGGTCAGGAAGATCGCGACGCCATCGGCAAGGCGTCCCAAGGATGGGGCATCGTCGGCTGGCTTTCCAATGGTCTACTGGACCACATGATGAGCGCCAGCTCCTGCGTCAGCGCGCATCAGTGTGAGCAGATACTCGGCAACCGCTACGTTCGAGTCAATGGAGAGTTACCGCGCAAACTCATGCAACTGGACAATACCTCCGAGGCCAGGGTCATGGACTTGCGTTCATACGCCAACGCCTGGTTTCAGGAACACACCGACAAAATTCAAGCACTGGTGACTGCCTTTCAGGACACGCGAGCAAGCCAATCAGGGACGTTTGCACATCAGTAGGGAGAGCGAATTGAAATCGAGACGACCACAGTTGACCAGATGGGCTTCGCTTGTTGGCCTTTTGGTTCTGCAAGCTGCCGGCACCGCGCTTGCTCAAGACAGATCCGTTTCAAGTCTGGGGAGAATTGAGCCCGATGGTGGCATCGTTCAGGTCGCAGGGCCATCCGGAGGCTGCATCTCCGGCTCGGTGATTCGATCCCTCGAAGTCCAGGAAGGCGACTGGGTGGAGGAGGGACAGATCGTCGCGTACCTGGACAGCTACGACCTCCATAAGGCGGAAGTGGCCAGACTTCAGGCTGTGTACGTCAATGCCAGCAGTGAGATGGAGCGACAGAACAATCTGTCCCTCACTTCGGCCACAAGCAAGGTCAAGCTGGATCAGGCGGTCATGGATCTCGCCATTGCTGAGGCAGACCTGGCGGCGTCGCGAGCGCGACTGGATTTATCGGTGGTGCGGGCACCCGTAGCGGCGCAAGTACTGGAGATTCACGCGGCGCCAGGCGAACGGGTGGGGGTCGAGGGTGTTTTGGAACTGGGTAGGACAAACCGCATGTACGTCGTTGCGGAAGTGTATGAGACCGACATCAGCCTCGTTGCCAAGGGCCAGCGCGCTTCAATCAATCTGGCCGCCCTTTCCCAGCCACTCTCAGGCACGGTGGAACGCGTCTCTCTGAAGGTGGGCCGACTGGATGTCATCGGAACGGACCCGGTGGACAAGACCGACGCTCGCGTTGTGGAGGTCTACATTCTGCTCGATGACAGCGCCGCCGTATCCGGTTACACCAACATGCAGGTCGAAGTAGAGATCAGCGCCTGATGATTTTTTCTTTGCCCTTGGGCTGGCTGCAACTAAAGGCCCAAAAGCTGCGCCTGTTGTCGGCTATTCTGGGAATCAGTTTTGCTGTTGTATTGATCTTTGTGCAGCTCGAGTTTCGCGAAGCACTGTTCGTCAGCGCGGTGCGCTACCATAGCACCCTGGATTATGGGCTAATCATGGTCAGCCCTCGCACCGACTACCTGATCTCAGCTCGAGAATTTCCCCGCAATCGACTGTATCAGGTGCAGGGGATGCCCGAAGTCAGTGCCGTCACCCCCGTCTACGCGGCCATCGGCAACTGGCGCAACCCCACCGATCGTTCTCGGAGTCGCCGCATCTTCATCCTTGGGTTTGATCCGACCGACATTGGCTTCGCGCGACTGATCACGCCCGAACAGCACGAACAGATCAAGTCGCCGGACATGGTCATCTTTGACAGCAAAAGTCGCGAGGAGTACGGCCCCATCGTGAATATGATGGCGACACAGGGCATGGTGAGCACGGAGGTCAACGCCCGCGAGGTTGCGGTCAACAGCATGTACACGCTGGGCACTTCCTTTGGCCTCGATGGGGGAATCATCACTTCAGACCTGAATTTCCTACGTATTTTTCCGAAATGGAAAAAGTCCTCTATCCACTACGGTTTGATCCACCTGGAGGCAGACGCCGATCCGCTACAGGTGCAGACGGCCGTCAAGGCCACCATACCAGGGGATGTGCTGGTGTTGACACCCGAAGAATTCAAGACCATGGAGGTCAAACACTGGAACAGCACCACGCCGATCGGCTACATTTTTGCCTTCGGTGCCGTGATGGGTGTGGTCGTCGGCCTGATCATCGTGTATCAGATTCTGTTTGCTGATGTGCAGGACCACCTCAAGGAGTATGCAACTCTGCAGGCCATGGGCTATACCCCGGGTTACCTGCGTCTGGTGGTGTTGCAGGAAGCGGTCATACTCGCGGTGCTTGGTTTCATTCCCGGCCTGATCGCATCCGCCTTTCTGTTCAAAGTTGCCGGTGGCGCGACGGGACTGCCATTGGACATGACGTTCGACAACGCCTGGCCTATTTTCGTGCTTACCTTGGCGATGTGTGCGGGCTCTGGCCTGCTTGCGCTGCGCAAGCTGCGCGGGGTGGACCCTGCGGAGGTGTTTTGATGTCAAACGAATCACCCATTCAGCTACAGGATGTTTCCTATACCTACGGTCGCGGCGCCCAGAAGAAGCAAATACTGTTCGATGTCAGCGCGAGCATTCAGCCAGGCGAGATTGTCATTCTGACCGGGCCATCCGGCTCGGGAAAGACCACCTTGCTGACGTTGATGGGCGCACTCAGAGCGAACCAGCAGGGAGAGCTGAGCGTGTTAGGACAGAGCTTGCGTGGCGCCCGCGGAAGCACCTTAGTGAAAGTACGCCGACAGATCGGCTACATTTTTCAATCGCATAACTTACTCGACAGCCTCACCATCACTCAAAATGTACGCATGGCGCTGCAGTTGGATGGCGTGAAACACCGCGATGGCCGGGATCGCATTCAGACCGTGCTGGAACGAGTGGGTCTGGGTGATCACGGAAACAAGTATCCTCACCAGCTCTCGGGTGGGCAAAAACAGCGCGCCGGGATCGCGCGGGCACTGGTCAATCGACCGCGCGTTGTGCTGGCGGACGAGCCTACCGCCTCTCTTGACAAACAGTCTGGTCGCGACGTCGTGGAGCTGATCCAAGAACTCGCGCGAGAGGAAGATGCGGCGGTGGTCCTGGTCACACACGACAACCGTATTCTTGATGTCGCAGATCGAATACTCCATCTTGAAGACGGCCATATGAGGTCGCTCACCGAGGCAGTATCTGAAGGCACGAGCCGCATGCTCAACCTATTGGAAAAACATGACCCGAGCCAGGCCAGTTTTCTGGCGACTTTTTCCTTTGCACTCGCGCGAGTAGCCTATGCGGACAACGAGGTGACCGATGACGAACGGCAGGCCATGCGCCGGATACTGCACGATATGGGCGACCTGAAAGACAGTGAGGTCGACTTCATCATGGAACTGTCACTGATGCAAAAACGCGCCCAGTCAGAGTTGAATAGCCAGACCGGTGTACCCCTTGCCGGCGACCGTCGTGCGCTCCTGATCAAATCACTGTATGCGATTGCAGAAGCGGATGGAGGCGTCAGTGACGAGGAACGTGCCGAGATCGACGCCATCGCGGCGGAGTTTGGGCTTGGCAGCCCCGACGGCCCCGCTGCCTAAACCTGCGTGAAATCCTGCCCATAGGCCCACTGTCTTTTTCACGGTTTCATGCACTAGAACACATCCTTGAGCTTAAAGTACATCATTCCAAGCGCCATGGCGGGGCGGCGCAAAAGTTTGCCGCCTGGCCAGCGCCAGTGCTGCATACGATTCATTACATCCAGCCTGCGAGTATCACCGTCGACGGCTTCCGCGAGAACCCGACCCATCATGTGGGTGGGCGCGACGCCGTGACCAGAGTAACCCACGGCGTACAACACATTGCCTTCCAGGCGACCGAGTTGCGGCATGCGACGCATGCTGATCGCGATGTTGCCACTCCACTCATAATCGATTCGAACCCCCTTGAGCGCGGGGAACACCTTATTCATCTTGGCTTTGAGCGTACCGGTTACGTCGACAGGCTCAAGCCCCGTATAGTTGGACAGGCCGCCGAACAACATGCGTCGATCTGCCGACAGGCGGTAGTAGTCCAGCGCAGTACGTGAATCACAGACGGCCACATCGCGCGGCAAAGTAGCGGCCACCTGGTCATCGCTGAGAGGTTGCGTCGCAATGATACAACTCGTGGCCGGCAGCACGCGGGCATCGAGATAGGGCACCAGAGCACCCATGTAGGCGTTGCCGCAGATAATGACGTGACCGGCGCGAACGCTGCCCGTATCTGTATAAACGCAAGGATTGTCCCCGTACTCAATTCTCGTCACGACAGAGTTCTCAAACAGTCGGGCCCCCATCGATTCCGCTGCCTTTGCCTCACCGACGCATAAATTCAAGGGGTGAAGATGACCCCAGTCCTCACGATAGTAGCCGCCAAGATAGAGATCAGAGTTTACGTAGTCGCGAAGTTCACGGGCATCCAGTAGCTGAATGTTCTCGTCTTCCTCCGCATAGCTCCGGTAGGCCTTGAGGTGGCGTTGCCGAAGGGCAACTTCGCAATAACCCCACTTCAGGTCGCAATCGATGCTGTAGCGGGCGATTCGTTCGCGCAGAATATCGACGCATTCGCTGGCCATGCCGTACACCATCTCCACGCCATCACTACCAATCTGGGAGCGAAAGGCGTCCGGATTATTGCCGACGCCGCCAATGATCTGTCCACCGTTGCGTCCGCTGGCACCCCAACTGATCCGATTGGCCTCCAGCAGCACGACGGAATAGCCGCGCTCGCACAGCTCAACGGCTGTGGAAACGCCGCTGAACCCACCGCCTATTATCACCGCGTCAGCGTGCAGATCCCCTCCCAGCGCAGGATAGAGCTCTGGGTGGTTCGCCGTTGCGGCGTAATAGGATTCTGCGTGCTCGCTTGTGTCTACTGTCTGTTTAAGCAACATGACTCGGCCTTATACCCGTGAGCGTCCCAGGGCAGGATATCCGCTATACAGAGCGCAAATACCACTCGTAGTCTCTGTTAGAGACTTGAGCAGCAAAACGATCACACTCTGTTTGTCTTATAGATTTAAACAACTCGCAGAATTCAGGTGTGAGATAACGAGCGAGTACCTCGCTATCGGCGAATTGATCCAGCGCCTGCTGCCACAGTCTCGGGAGGGTAAAGACCGGTTCAAGCGTCTCCCCTTCATTGATCATTTCAGGCGGCTCGCACCGCTCGGTGATGCCATAGTGCATTCCCGCAATGATGGCCGCCAGCACCAGGTAGGGATTAGCGTCAGCGCCCGCAACGCGATGCTCGATTCTTGTGTCTTTGTGATCGGAAACTGGAATGCGCAGCGCCACATCGCGGTGATTGTAGCCCCAGGTTGGCGCCAATGGCACGAAACTCCCGGGCACCATTCGCCTGTAGGAATTGGCGTTGGGTGCAAAAACTGCCGTCGCCGCCTGCATGGTCAGCGCCATCCCTCCCACTGCGTGCCGAAGTGTCTCGGAGATCGCTGGCGCTGTATTGGTGTTACCGTCAGCAAAAACATTTTCACCTGACTCATCGTACAGACTCACATGCATGTGCATACCACTGCCCGCTAGACCGTCGAACGGCTTCGCCATAAATGTAGCGTACATACCGTGCTTGCGTGCCACCCCTTTGACGATGCGTTTTAACATCAGTGCATGATCACAAGCCAACAGTGGGTCCGCACAGTGTCGCAAATTGATCTCATACTGCCCCGGCGAAAACTCGGAGTGTACGGTCGTCATGGGGACACCCTGCAGCAAACAGGTCTCGCGTACATCCTCTAAAAAGGCGTCCTGGTCCCACAGATCTTCCGCCATGGCATACTGGACGCCTTCCTGTGGAAGCGACGTGCCAGGCAGCCTGGGTAGGTGGGGTGTTGGTAACCTACCCTCACCCTCCTCCACCAGATAAAACTCCATCTCAACCGCGACCACCACGCTAAGGCCCATGGACCACACGGGCCCCAGCGCATTTACCAGAATGTTGCGGGTATCGAACAAGCCGGGGGCACCGTCCAACTCGGTGAAGGTTGCCAGCACCTGACCCGTATCGGAATTTAACCAGGGCACGGGCGCCAAGGTCCCTGCTATCGCTCGCATGAGTTTGTCCGGATCGCCCTCGTAACCAGGTACATCCTCGATCATATCGCCTATGGAATTCAGCAGGGTCAGCGCCGCAGGGTGCTTTACTCCCTGCCGATACAGGGTGGCAAACTCGCTGGCTGGAATCCGCTTACCGCGCAGAATACCGTTAAGATCAGGCGCCATGAGCTCCAGCATCGTGGTGTCCGGATACTGCAACAGAAACGTTTCCAGCTCTTGATATTCCGCCAGGTTCATCCATTATCCCTTTCCGCGTACAACCGGATCATTACGACTTTGCCCGATCAGCGCGGGCACCGCCATGGTATGGCCCTGATTGCGCCTCGGCTTCCTTGCCTATTGGTCACTAATCGCGCACGCAGGCGAGTGGGACTATGACCTCTGCCACTGCCTGCTTGATGATCTCCCCGTGCGCGCCTCAACCGGCACTGGCTGCCACTGGCCCGGGAGGCACGTAATCAAAGATGAAGGTGATGCGGTCTTCCGCACCTTTGTTCATGACGCTGTGCCGCATCTGATTATTGATCTCATAGGCGTTACCCACAGACAGACTGTAGGGTCGCCCATCAATCATAAAACGGACCCTGGGGTTGGTCGTGATCGGAATGTGGATTCGGTGCCCCGAGTGAAAGGACGGATGCTTGTCGACGTGAGGCTTGATGACGCCGCCAGAGAGCAGCTTTGCCGCCATGGCCCGAATGATCGTGCCACCGGGCGGATAGTGCTGCTTCAACACAGCGTGCATCAGAGGCATGGCTTCATCGACCAAAAGTTCCCACGCCGCCTCCTTGGAAACCTCGATGTTTGGCCAGCCGGTGCCATCCGTAAACACCATTACCAAGGATTGGGTGTAGGTATGCACGTCATAGGCCTGCTGCCGGTAACTGTTGTCCAGCCAACTCGCCTCGCTCAAGGAGAGTATCTTCTGGCGTAGAGGTTCGCTGTTGAATTCCCCAAGATCTCGCAGGGGCACATCAATGTTCATGCGTTGCTATGGCCGTCGCGCTCGTGTGTGTGGACAGTACTCACCCGCAAAAACGGTGTCAAATCAGCGTTTCCCAGATGTACTACTCAGTAACAGCGCTCCGAGCAGCAATACCAATCCAGGAGTGAAGGGCGCCAAGAGCGCTATTGGGTAAACCGTCAAGCTGTCTCCCAGATTATCCAACAGCGGTACAACCCAGTACTGACCGGTGAAGAAGCCCACAACACCAAGGACAATCAGACTCAGCCCCGCGCCGGTTCGTACAGCTTGCCGCGGGCTCGCGGCCCGTCCGGTGTCGCTCACAGCGAGCGCCCCACATCGGCGGCCCCTCTCACAATAGCTCACCAACAGCGCGGTGGGCCTGCTCTACTGCCGCCTCAAACATGGCATTCGCGGCAGCGTCTGAGTTTGCGATGGCGATCCGCCCCGACGAGCGTCTGGCGATCATGTGCGGATAGCGCGGATCATCATCTTCCCAGTAAGTATCATCGAACAACGGGTTGTACCAATTCGAATAGCCGTGCGCCCAGCGATTAACCGTAATGCCAGCGATGTCCCTGGCGGCATCAAAGCCACCGGGCCCTAGCATGTCCTGAAGCTGTTGTCGGGTGTTGCGCTCGATCGCTTCAAAACTCGTGTTGTACACCTCCGACCTGCCGGCACGATATTGGTCCAGCGCATTCAAACCGGCGTTGGGAAGATAAGGAAAGCGCTCCAGGTGCACAATGATGGGCTCATCCGGACCGGCAGAAAACCGGTAGTCGCCCAAACTGACCGGGAAGTCCAGTACGGCACTGGTGTAGTAACCGTGCGGTGCGACAAAGCCACCAATACCCAACTTTTTCCAGGCACGCCAGTTGCGTAAAGCCACATTAGTGTACAGGATCGGTGTGCGAACCTGGCGACGTAGCGCCGCTTTCTGCTCGGAGGGTAGCTCGGGACACAGGTGGGGAACGATCGCGTTGTTGCAGGCCAGCACACATCCGTCGGCCAGAACCTTGTAGGAGCGGCCATCGCGAACGTAACTCACTTCTACGCCCTCGCTTTGCGAGGAATCACCGACATTTTCGACAAGCGTCACCGTACTGTTCAGACGCAGACGCACCGGCGCATCAGCCAAATCCAGCTGCGCGTAATCGAACTCGGCGGTAACCACATCTTCCATGGAGTCACCGTCCGCTGTAGGCGGTACCAGCGCGCGCACCAACAGCCGCGCTATGGAAGCGTTGCCATCCGGAAAATGGTGAATGTAAGGTTCTTCCTCTTCCAGTTCCGGCAAACCGGTCGCATACCAGCCGGGGAGCCCGGCGTATGACAAGGCGCTCAACGCCGGAACAGACTCGATGCCCAGTCCGGAATCGGCCGCCAGATTCTGCAGCAGATTGAACACCTCCTGCTGGTCAATTCCCATGTGCTTCTCGAGAAACTCCCGGTAGCTGATGCCCACTAGGTATTCCCATTTCTCGTCTCCGCGCACGTTGGGAATCTGATCGACGTCCAGCTCTAGCAAACGCAAGAGCTGTTCGCGCGCGGGCTCCGACAGCGGCATTTGCGCTACTGCCTGGGCATTGTTGAGCGGGGATTCCGCCAGCGGCAGATACCCTTCAAAATAGCCAAGGTTAATCGGTACCACTCTGCTTTCCCCCCACTCTTCGGCGTCAAAAAACAGACCGGCACCCAAACCGTGGCGTCGGTAAAACTCCTGATCGTAAGCGCCTTCGTCAAACGTTCGAACGTTTACGCCCAGATCGCGCAGCAGCTTCTTCACCACGGGACTGAAAGAGGAGGGTTCAGCGAGCGTCTGCGCACCCCCGTAACCGATCAGGGTCCTGCCATCCACGCGAAATTCGTTGCGCCTTGCGTGGCCCCCGAAGTCGTCGTGATTGTCAACCAGCAGAATTCGCGCCTGGGGCTTTTTTTGCTGATACATGAAGGCCGCGGCCAGACCGCTAATGCCAGCGCCTACCACGACCAGATCGTAGCGCTCGGCCAGTGTCTCAGCAGGGCCGTTTTCGAGACCGCCCCAAGCCAGCTGATGAGCCACTTCAAACGACCCCTGGTGGCTGCCGCGCAAACCAGTGAGTTTGGGGGGATAGGTGGTTGAGGGCTCGCCCTTCGACACAGAGCCAGCGGCAGAGCCTGGCAACAGCGACGCCGCAGCCACCATACTCGAACCCTGAAGAAAATCCCTGCGACTGATCGCACGGTCCATACCCAGCCTTCGATCTGAGCGCTTCATAAACTTGTACCCATCAGCTAGCCACCGCTGTCCTCAGCGCCTGCCGACGCCGTTTCGTGACCCAGGCTGCAATGCGCAAACCCCAAGCCAGCGTACCTGTTAAGTAGTATAGGTAGTCGATTGCATCGGGACTTTCGTAGTAAAAGATCGCGTACCAGTACACGAGCCAGGCATACCCCCAGAGCGCATAGATGCCACACTTGTGCAGCAGCTTCCAGCTGCCCGAGCTCAAATAGCGCCTGCCAAACTTGAAGGAGGTTATGGTCATTGCCATCAGGAATGCATACCCGACCACGCCCTCCAGCAAGTCGGTGAACACATAAACTTCATTGGCGTAGTAATCGCTGTAGAGGATCACCATCCAGAGGATAAAGAGTAGCTGCCAGCCCATCGCGGTCGCAAAGCACAAGCCCATGATTTTTCGATTGCGCAGCAGCCAGCGGCTAAAGGCGCCGGGAAACAGCACCTGCAACGAGGAGGCGGCGAAGGCGAGGTAAAGCCAGGGTATGGACAGCCTGACGGAGAGCTGAATCAATTCGGAGATGCCCGGCCCACTGCGCAGATTCCCCACGACCATGCCCCACACCATAACGAGCGAGACCGGCACGGATATCCAAGCGTACAACGCCCAATCATTAAACAGCGGTTTATCCAGAAGGGTCTTGGGTCTGCGATTCACAGGCTATCCCTCAGTTTGTAGTACAGCATACCAAGTGCAACCAATTGCCGGGGAAAGCGGTTCATACCGGGAAGCCGCACGGGCTTAATGCGTGAGAACACGTCGAAGCGTTCCAGTGTCCCCGCCACGGCATCAGCCATAATCTGCCCGGCCAGATGGGTGACGTTGACGCCGTGACCTGAATAGCCCTGTGAATAAAGTATGTTATCGCTGATACGACCCAACTGCGGGACACGGTTTACGGTAACGCCAATCGTACCGCCCCAGGCGTAATCGATTTGGATGCCCCGGAGTCGCGGGTAGATTTTCAGCATACGCGGGGTCAGCTGTCGGGCTATGACCTCGGAGTCGCTGCCAGCATAGTTACAGCGACCGCCGAACAACAGTCGCTTGTCCGCACTCAGTCGGTAGTATTCGAGGATGTAATTGGGATCACAGACCGCCACATCCCGGGGATTAATATGGGTGACCTGTTCCTCATCCAGCGGTTCAGTCGCCATGATAAAGCTGTTGACGGGAAACAGCGCTCCGCGCAGTTTCTTCTCCAAAAAATGGTAGGCGTTCCCTGCAAGTACCACAAAATCCGCCTCAACAGACCCTTGCTCGGTATGCACAACCGCTTTTTTACCACGTTCGATGCGAAGCACCGGCGATTGCTCATACACTGACACGCCCAACTTTACCGCCGCTTGGGCCTCCCCGAGACAGAGGTTCAGGGGATGCAGATGGCCATTGCCCATGTTCAACAGGCCACCAATATAGGCACTGGTGCCAAGCAGCTCAGCCGTCGCATGCGCGTCCAATAACTCGAATTCGTCCGCAAAGGCATGAGACTGCAACAGGGCCGCCTCTTCTTCCAGGTCTTTAACATGCCGAGGCTTAATGGCAACGTCGATGTAACCGGCTTTAAAGTCACACTCGATGCCGTAGCGCTCGATCCGATCGCGAACGATCTCATGACCAGCCCACCGCAGGCCCCAAACCATGTCTCGCTGCGCTTCAGGGAGCGAATCAAATACCCGCTGCTCGCCGGAAAAACCTCCTATCAGTTGTCCGCCGTTGCGCCCGCTGGCACCCCACCCCACTCGGTTCGCCTCAACCACAGCCACGGAGTAACCCCGTTCCACCAGGTGCAGAGCAGTGGAAACCCCGGTAAAGCCCGCACCAATGACGCAGACATCGGCTTGCTGGGCACCCAATAGACGCGGATAGTCCGTGGCCACATTCGCGCTCGCTGCATAATAGGAGCCAGTGTGTTCCTGCGGTCGTGGTGAAAGCATGGTGTGGCGCTCGATGGCCTGTGAAGCCCGTTTGTAGCGAAAACGGACACCTCATAGCATCCTGTCCTATCGGCAGGGACAACCCGTTGGACACACGCAGTCTACAAGCCGGCGACCTGTTCCTTACGGTACTGCGCCGGTGTTTTCCCCGTCGCCTTTTTGAACGCTGCGTAAAATGCGGAGTTGGAGTTGAAACCGACGGAAAAGGAGATATCCAGGATCGCCTGCGACTGAGTGGCTCCGGCACTGAGGAGCTTCATCGCCTCCTCGATTCGATACCCATTGAGAAAATCAAAGAAGCTCTTGCTAAAACCCGAATTGATTGCTTGTGAGAGATGATTGACGGAACAATCTACCTGCGTGGCCAACTTGGGCATGGTGAGGTCCGCCTGCAGAAAGATTTTCTGAGACTCCATCAGCTCCAGCAGTTTGTCTCGGTAGCAGGCAAGCTGTGCGTCATCCAGACCTGACTTGGCGTATTTGGGTGCCGCTGATTTGGCGCCATAATTATGGTCGCGGACCGCAACATCATAGTAATCGGCAATGCTCACAACGCCGTTGCCGTCCAATGTCATGAATTCTGCCCCGAAGCGTACTTCGCCATTTTCATCCACGGGAGACATCATGTACTGAAAGGCGATCGTCGTCTCAGTCGCCAGCACCTCGCCAACCAAATCATAGTGGTTGTGCTCAAGGGCAAAAAAATCTTCCAGATTCGCTATGAGGTCATCACCGGAGTGACGTTCGTTGGCGGGGATGTCGCAGTAAACACCGCCTTGATCAAGATGATCTACTACGGCATTGGGATCGCTGTGATTCCATGCATCAAAATAGCTTTGAACAAAATCTGCCGCTCGCATGCCTCAACTCATGGATGTCGGAGGGATAGGATACCGAAGCACCCTGCATTTCCCTTCATATTATCGAGCCGGGTAGCACCATTCAATAGGAAGTGATGACCCCTGGGACACGGGCCGGTCGGCGCAGGACCCGACGGTCACAAAGAAGTCTTCTTTTTTTTCAGCTGCCTAGGCGTCTGCTGATGTACGCGACAACCATGCAGGTGGTCGGTGCACTTCCACAATGACCTCGTCTCCGACGCAAATCTCGCCAGCCACATCAACCACACCAACCACGCCACGACTGAATTTGGCCGCCTGGGAAAAGGCCGTCGCTTCCAGGCGTTGGCCATCGGTTCGCCGGTGACTCGATACCAACCCCTCACCCATGTCGAGACAGGGTGGATTGTATTCTTCTATCATCAGCGTTGCTCCGGAAGGAAATTTGAGCACCGTACCGCGCGGTAAACGTGAAAACTCGGTGACACCACTGATGCACAGGTTGGCGCCAACATCGGCTGCGGTCAGTGTCTCATCCAATTCCATTAACCGGCTGATCTGATCCAGCTCCTCAAGCGCAACCGCACTCCACTGACGCTCGTTGCGGCGCTCGGTACCCGGCGGCTGCTTGTCTGCCTCCCAGCAAACACGGGTATAGCCCCGGTGCCGGTCACCCCGCAAACCCTCACAATCCACCTGTACAGACTGCACGTCCCGTTTACCAAGCTCTTCGATACCTACAACACCTACGCAGAGGGCTTCTACTCGACCTTTCTGGGCCATGATCAGTAGCGCCCGGGTGGCGTTGCTCTGGCTCTGTCCGGCGCCCAAAACGGTTTGCTGCGCAAGGAACACTGCACCACCTTGTGGTGATGTCGCAGCTCCCGGTCGTAGTAGATCTCCGCCCAGATATCGCCCTGCAAAGCGCTGCTCTTAACCATCGCCAAAGCGATGTTCGCCTTGACCACCGGCGACCACATGGCAGACGTGACGTAACCGATCTCTCTCCGGCAGGCCCTATCGCTGTATAAATGGGATTCCTCAGCGGGCTTGTTGCCCTCAATGTCGAGTTTCACCAACGTGTATTCAGGCCCTTCTCGTTTTTCCTGCAGCAGCGCATCACGGCCGTTGAAGTGTGGTTTGTCAAAATCCACCAACCACCCCAAATTCAACTCGAAGGGCGTCTGATCGTGCCGGAAGTGCACCGTCTTCAGCGCCTCACTGAACTCCATTTCCGGCATGATGAAGCCAGCCTCCAGACGAGCCATGTTGGTAGCGGTCTCGCCGTAGGGGTGAATTCCATAGTCGTCACCCGCTGAGTAGAGTGCATCCCACAGGTCCAGAGCGTACTCAGGTGCAATCCACAATTCATAGCCAAGATCACCGGTAAACCCGGTGCGGGACACCATCAGCGCATCCTCGACCCCGCCAAATGGAAAGTGATGGATGCCGAAGGGCTTTAATGAATCGATACCCTGGAGATTCATCTGACGCAGCACCTCGCAGCTGGTCGGTCCCTGCACCGACAACGCGGCGATGTCATCCGACATGTCCGTTACCGTGATATCGTCAAACCCGAAGCAGCTCTTCTTGAGCCAGGCAAGTGATGGACTGCCACAGGTAAGCATAAAATGCTCCGGCCCCAAACGGAAAATGGTACCGTCGTCGATCATGCGGCCTTCATCGGTACACCAACACACGTACGTCACGCGCCCTTCTTTCAGCTTGCTGACGTCTCGAGTCACCATACGATTCAATACAGTGATCGCGTCCCTACCGCGCAGGTAGTACTTCTGCATGGGACAGATATCGTAAGTTCCGCAAGTATTGCGAATACAGAAGTACTCATACTCCGCATCGTAGTAGTAGTCTGCGAATTTATAGCCATTCCAGCTTGACCAAGCCTCACGGAGATTCCTCGCCGCCTGGCGAGGATGAAAGTGCGATTCTTTGAGTCGCTCACCTTGGAAGGGGTCACTTTCGCTGACGTACCTATCGCTCATATTCGCGCCGCTATTCATCGTAGCAATCGTCTTCGGGAACGGTATTGGGCAGTTTCAAATCCATAAGAATCTCTCGCGCGGCATTGGCGCCGCAGGCAGAGGATACACCGCCACCGGGATGGGTTGAGGATCCGCACATGTACATGTTCTTTACTGGCATGCGGTACTGCGCGTAGCCCGGAAACGGACGGTTGAACAGCAACTGATCAATGGTGAGCTCACCCTGAAAGATATTCCCTTCTGTCAGGCCCACCTCATTTTCGATTTCAAAGGGTGTACGCACCTCCATATGGACTATCAGGTCTTTGAACCCGGGACTGTAGCGCTCAATCTTATCAATCACGGTCTGGCCAAACTGGTCGCGCTTCTCGGGTGTCCAGGGCCCATCGGCAAGCTCCGGGGGACAGTACTGTATGAATGTCGACATCCAGTGCTTGCCGGGCGGCGCTACGGTTGGATCCCAGGCGGATGGGATAACGCCTTCGACAAAAGGGTCATCCGACCAGCGTCCGCGTTTCCAACAATCGTAGGCACGTTCCATGGTTTCCAGGGAACCGCAGAAGCCCTGCCCGCCTCGATTGACGTAGGGGTTATCCGGTACATTGTTGAACTTGGGCATACCCGACAGCGCGATATTGACCTTGCCGGAGGAGCCGCGAATCTTGAAGTTCTTAGCCTTCTCGTAGATGCCGGGCGGCAAATCAGACTCATCCATGCACCGAGTAAAGGTGCGTTTCGCATCCAGGTTGGATACCACAATGCGGGCGGACAGTTCATCGCCATTCTCGAGCACAACCCCGGTGGCTCTTCCGTGTTCTACCGTAATCTTGTCCACGCCCGCCTTAGTACGTATCTCACCGCCGTGTTCCTGCAACGCGCCCGCCAGTGCCTGGGAAATCGCGCCCATCCCACCTCGCGCGAGGCCCCAGGCGCCGATGTTTCCATCGACGTCGCCCATGACGTGATGTAGCAGAATGTAGGACGACCCGGGAGAGTAGACCCCCAGCGCCGTGCCGATCACACCCGGGCTGGCCATGGCCGCCTTGATGAGATCGTCTTCGAAATAGTCCTCCAGAAAATCCGCCGCGCTCATAGTGAAGAAGCGAACGTACTCGTACAACTCTCGCTCTCCCAGCGACCAGAACTCTTTCGCTAACCACAACAACTCGGAAAGGTCTCGGGGCCGAAACGACGTCGGGTCGGGAGGTGTACGTAACAATGTTTTCCGTATCAGCTGAGCATAGCGGGCCAGATCCGCCTGAAAGCGAAACATAGCATCCGCATCGTGCGCGTTGTGTCGCCGCAGAGCGTTGTAGTTGGCGCCCTCGCTGGGGTAATCAATCAGGGTACGACCGTCATCACCGAAGTTGACGGTCCCCAGATAAGGCACCAGCACCAAGCCATGTCGGGTCAGATTCAGGTCCCGATGGATGGTCTGACGCATCATGCTGCACACGTATGAGCAGCTTGAATAAAACCACCCATCGTGCATTTCACGGGTCACCGCAGCACCGCCGATGTAGTCGTTTTTTTCCAGCACCAGCACATCCAGCCCAGCCTTGGCCAGATAAGCAGCGCTCGTCAAACCGTTGTGACCGGCGCCGATCACTATCGCATCGTACTGCTTCACGACAAGATCTCCTTCGCCGCGTTGTGCCCGGGAGCGCCTACCAGGCCTCCACCAGGGTGGCACCCCGCACCGCACAGGAAGAGACCAGGGACCGGGGTCGCATACTGTCCGGCATCGTAGGTGGGACGCATCATCAGCAGTTGGTCTGCAGAAAACTCCACATGGTGCCAGTGGCCGCCGGTCACGCGGTGGGTCTGCTCCAGATCAGCCGGTGTCAGCAACTCGGCGTGCAGGAGGTTGTCGTTGATATTGGGCGCGTAGGTCGCCAGGGTGTCGATCACGCGGCGTGTCAGCGTTTCCTTTGCCTGTGCATCCCAACCCTGCTTGAGCGCATAGGGCACGTACATAACATGTGCCGACAGAACGTGCTGACCCGCGGGCGCCAACGCAGGTTCCTGAGCCGTTGGTATCAGGACCTCCAGCACGGGCTGCTCCGGAAGCTCCCCGTGCTTGGCATTGTCGAAGGCGAACTCAAGGGCATCCAGCTCGGGGGCGATAATCATGCGGTCTTTGGCGTCGTCCAAGCCACTGAAGTTCGGTAGCGCGTTCAGTGCCAGGTGCAGTTTGGCAACGTAGCCATCGCAACGTAAGCGACGTATACAGTTGGTGAACTCAATGCCAAGGTTCTGTACACCCACCAGGTCGACAAAGGTGCGCTTGGGGTCTGCGGAGGAGACCACTCGTGCGCTGCCGATCACTTCACCCCCAGCAAGCTCCACCCCCGTCACCCGCTGCCCCCCGAGGCCATCGTTCATTGCGGCGTCGGCTTCGATGCGGATGCGCTCAACCGCTGCGCCTGTGCGAACCTCCACACCCGCCTGCCGGGCAGCCGCCGCCAGCGCATCGACCAATCCGGCCACGCCGCCCACTGGCAGGGTGTGCGTGTTTTCCTGGTCGACGCTCATACCGTACAACAACCCCAGAACTGTCGCATTCGGCGATCGCGGGGCCATCTTAGATCCGATCAGACCGTCCCAGCTGAGGGCGGCCTTGAGCAGGTCACTGTCAAAGTACTCATCCATCAAATCACGCGCAGGTAGCGTCGCAACTCGCATGAACTCACCCATGTCTTGACGTCCCAACATCCGCAGGCGGACGCCCAGTTCAGCAAAGGTCATCAGTGCCTTGGCAGACCGGTTGCCAATCCTCGGCATCGTTTTGAACCAAAAAGGCCGCAGGACCTTGGCAAACTTGCTTAACAGTTCAAGGTAGCGCGCGTAGGACTGAATATCGGCATCACTGACCCCGGACACGGATCCCGCTGAGAGTTGCACATGTCTGCCATCCTGAGCCAGAGCGACGGTGGCGAGCGCACGATCGTGCCCCGCCAGTCCGTACGTCTGGAGATTCAGCTCTTTGGCAATCTCGGCGGAAAAGTGATGCAGGCTGTGCGCTACCGATACGTGAAATCCGGGGTGAAACTCACGGGTAGCCGCCAGTCCTCCCAATGTATCGGACGCTTCCAGCAATAAAACCCGTTGACCGGCCTTGGCCAGGTATGTCGCACAAACAAGCCCATTGTGCCCACCGCCAATAATGACCGCATCGTAGGACTGCAAAGACGCCACTCTGTTTTCTCCAGCAAGGGGACTAGGCTATGGGCGCCTACAGGGCAAAACTACCGGCCCTATACGCCAGCATGCTTCATGCAGATGAGTCGACCACTCGACAGCGAACACGCGGCGGAGATCACGCTTGCTTTGAATCAGGTGCTACTTGAGACCACTCATGTACGACACCCAAATCTTGCGTACACCACCCTCAGGGACTTCCAGCTCACCGCTCCAACCGCTGGGTAGAACAAATCCTTCGCCGGGGCCAAACCGCTGAGGGGTGCCACCCCGGGCTGTCATGATCAACGCACCGTCGAGCACGTACATAAGTTCATCGTAGTCGGTGTCAGAGTATTGCAGTGTACCTGGTTTACTTTCCCACACGCCGACGCCAAACTGTTGGTCAGCGCTGTAGAAATACTCGTGCCCGCGGGCGATGAGATCACTGACCTCCGGCAAGTAGGGCTCGAATTCACCCAGATTACCACCACCGAGACGCTGAGGGTCGAGTGTCACCAGGGCCGGCCCTTCAGCGGCATTCGCCGTGGAAACAGTCGCCATGTCGACCGACAGGCCCTGCCCGAAGTAGACGCCGAGCAAAATCCCCAGTGCAAACAGACAGGCCCCACCACAGATCACCATCGCCTGAACCCGAGATCGAAACCGTTGGTATTGCATCGACTTTCTCCTGTTGTTACCAGTGAGCACACCCTACTCCGGTGGTGTCGCAGTGCGACGGGGGTGCTGCCACAGCGGTTTATCCAGCACAGTACAGCGAGCCCATTTGACCTGCCAGGCCAACTCCTTTGCATAGTATATCTGGGCCCACAGGCGCTCCGGCGGCTGACCACCGATGTAACGAACGTCCGCGGTCGCAACGTGGGTTTTCATAATCGGTGACCAGGCCTGAACCCTGATCTCTCCCAGCTGCTTGCCGCCTTTGCGGCCGTATAGAAACGCATCGACGGGCGCTTTATTGCCATCCACCGCGAGCTTGAGCAGTCGGCGCTGTATGGGCCTGGAGGATTGCTCAAGCAACGCCCGACGACCCGTAAAATGGCCTTTCTCAAAGTTCACCAGCCAACCCAGACCCACCTCAAAAGGATTGCGCGTGCGACCGGACCGGACCGCCGTTTCCGCAGTAACGAAATCGTCGCCTGGCATGATGAAGCCCGCTTCCAGCCGCACGATCTCCAAGGCAGACAAACCAATCGGTCGTATGTCGAACAGTCCGCGCTGCTTGATTTCAAAGACGGAATCCCACAGCGCGATTGCCCAGCGGGGTTCCAGCCAGAGTTCATAGCCGAGATCGCCTGTGTACCCGGTTCGCGATACCGTCACGTCAAAGGTGCCCTCAGCATGAGTTAACCTTGTCTCAACAATCTGGAAGGGTTTGAGCGCTTCCAGCCCGGCCAGCCCCGCCGCACGCAGCACTGCGCAGGCCGTGGGACCCTGCACCGCCAGCGCTGCGACATCGTGCGTTTCCAGTCGCACCTGTACATCCATTCCCAGGCTCGACATGAGCAGCCAGTCCAACTGGTGATGCTGCGCGCACAATCGATAATCGCCGGACGACAGGTGAAATACCGTACCGTCATCGAGTACCTGGCCTTCATCATTACACCAGACAACATAGGCGACACGGCCGGGCGCAAGCGACGACAGGTCGCGAGTCACCAGACGATTCAGAAACCGCAGCGCGTCCGGACCAGAGATACGGTATTTCTCCATGGGCGTCAGATCCATCACGCTGCAGCTGCTGCGAATTGCGAAGTACTCTGAGGCCAGCGTATCGTAGAGGCGCGCCGTCTTGTAACCGTTCCACGACATCCACTGCTCGGCTGAGGATGCGGCATCGATGCGGGACTGGAACGGAGAGCGCTGCAGGACCTCGTTCGGATCGTGATCTGGGCCTTGCACAACACGGCGGGCTGCGCTGTTCTCGCTCATGGGCGGCCACCTTCAGCGGAGAGGATACGCCGTGCCGCGTTGCGCCCGGGTACGCCACTGATGCCCCCGCCTGGATGGGCGGCTGCTCCGCACAGATACAGTCCAGAAACCGGGGTGTCGTACTGGGCGGCACCGTGGACGGGCCGCATCATAAAAGACTGATCGATGGACAGTTCACCATGATGCCAGTGACCGCCGCGCAGATTAAAGCGCGCTTCGATGTCTTCGGGCACCAGCAGCTCACTCGCGACAACCCGGCGCCCAATGCCGGGCAGATACGTTTCCAGAACCGCCATTACTCGGTCCAAAAACGTTTGTCGACCGGCAGGCCAGCCCTCTTTTAAACAATAGGGAGCGAACGTCGCCGATATGGACATGACATGATTACCCTCGGGAGCGAGCGCTGGGTCGACCAGCGAGGGTATGGTGATTTCCAGCACCGGATACTGTGAAAATTCGCCGTACTTGGCGTGATTGAAGGCGCGCTCAACGTAGCGCATATCGGGCGCTATCAAAAGGCGCTGAGCGAGTTGGTGTCTGGAGAGTCCAGTGACCTCCGGCAGTGATTCGAGCGCAAGAAACACGCGCGCCACATCGCCGCGCGTTCTTGTGCGCGACACACGATGCACGAACTGGGCATCCTGCGCGGCAACATCGAGCAAATCCAGGAACGTGGTCTGAGCATCTGCGTTCGACACCACAACATCAGCACGCAGCACAGCCCCGGACTGCAGTGTCACGCCGACCGCGCAGTCGTCCTCAATCAGAATTCGGTTCACCGCTTCACCCACATGGATATCCACCCCTTGCGCTCTGGCTAAACCCAGCAGCGCCTGGCTGACAGTACCCATACCGCCCATGGGCACGGAAGCCGCGCCGTTGCACTCACCCCAGACCCGCTGCAGATAGGTCAGCACCGTGGCAGGCGTCCGTGGGCCCATGTGATGTCCAAGCACAGCATCGACCGCCAGGGCACCCTTGATGTGCTCGTCGTCCAAGTACTCATTCAACGCGTCAAAGATGTTCATACCGAACACGCGCAGGAATTCGCTCATCCGCTCTGCACCCAACCCAACGCGCAGCGACCAGCCCAACTTGCCGAGTGTTTTCTTGTCGGTCCAGTCCATATGCTTAAGCCTGGGTGGACGGTTCAACATCAGTGGTTCAAGTGCGCGCGCATACCGGCGAAAATCTTCTTTGAAACGCACGTAGGCTGCGGCGTCGGCGGACGTCACGCCAGGGCCGTTAACACGGTTCTCCGTCAGAACCCGATGTTTGCCATCCTGAGCCAACGCCACGGTATCGACTCTGCTGCTACTTCCCAGAGCATCGGCCTTCAAACCCAATTCCGTGCATACCGTCTCATTCAGCCCGTAGGACAGATGAGCCAGCGCGGACACCTTAAATCCCGGTGTGAACTCCTGAGTCGAGGCGCCGCCACCGACTTCCTCCCGCGCCTCCAACACCTGAACTCTGTAACCGGCTCGAGCCAAATACAGAGCACACACCAGACCGTTGTGGCCTGCGCCCACCACGATAGCGGACTGCCCTGTCAGCTCAGTCATCGCCGAAGTCCTCCGGCACAGTATTGGGTCGCCCCAGGTCACCGAGAATCTCCCGGGCAGCATTTGCCCCGGGTGCGCCCATCACGCCCCCACCAGGGTGTGTGGAAGCACCGCACAGGTAGAGACTGCGCAGTGGGCCCCGATATTGCGCGAGGCCGGGAAAAGGCCGATTGAACAACAGCTGGTCGAGCGTCAGTTCACCCTGAAAGATGTTGCCACCGGTCAAGCCGACCTCTGCCTCGATCTCCTTTGGCGTGCGTACCTCCGCGTGCAGGATTTTGCTCTTGAAGTCCGGACTGTACTGAGCGATTTGATCGATCACCGTGTCGCCAAATGCCTGCTTCGCATCCTCTGTCCACCCACCGTCGATAGCACTGGGGCAGTACTGCACAAACACGGACATCATGTGTTTGCCGGGTGGCGCAAGGGTCGGGTCGTACTGGGAAGGAATCAGGGCATCAACGTAAGGATCGGAAGACCAGCGATCTTCCTTCCAGTCATCGTAGGCTCGCTCCAATCGCTCCAGTGTATCGGTAAAGTGCATGTGCCCCAGAGTGAGCGGCGAGCCCGCAGGAAGCGACGGGAACCGGGGCATGCCATCCAGTGCGATGTTCAGCTTGCCTGATGAGCCGCGGATCTTGAAGTTCTGCGCGCGCCGAAGCACGGCTTCCGGCACGTCGCTGCTGTCAATGATCCCCAGGAAGGTTCGCTGCACATCCAGACTGGATACCACCACTTGAGCCTTGATGTCTTCTCCACTGGCCAACCGCACACCGCACACGTCGCGCCCCTCCGTCAGAATCTGCTGTACGTCACAATCTGTGCGAACTTCACCGCCGGCCGCCTTGAAGGCTCCGGCCAATGCGTCTGAGACCGCCCCCATACCACCCCGCGCAAAGCCCCAGGCCCCTATATTGCCATCCACATCCCCCATGGCGTGATGCAGCAGGACATAGGCCGTGCCGGGTGAATACACGCCGAGCCCGGTCCCGATGATGCTGCCGCCGGAGAAGTGGGCCAATATCACATCGCTTTCAAAGTACTCCTCGAGATACTCTGCAATTGACATGGTAAAGAACCGGATGAATTCGTAAATCTGGCTCTCCGACAGGGTATAAAACTGCTTTATCAGATAGGCGAGTTCCATAAAGTCGCGAATCTTCAAGGTCGCGGGATTGGGCGGCGTGCGAAGCAGAAAGCCACGTATCAGCCGACACCATTTCATCAGATCGGCATCGAAGCGCACCGCAGCGTCCGCGTCACGCAGCGAGTGCCTCGCGATTTCACGCCGCCTGACAGTAGGTCGATGGTAGCTGCCAAAGTAGTCGCCATTGCGCATGAAGGTGGTGCTGCCCTGCAGCGGAACGACCTCCAACCCGTGCCTGCCAAGGTCCAGTTTTTGATAAATCTCTGGTCGAAACAGACTGCAGACGTAGGAGCAGTTGGAGTAGTGCCAACCCTCGTACAGCTCGCGCGACACGGTTGCCCCGCCGATGTAAGCGTTTTTCTCCAACACCACCACGTTCAAACCGGCCCTCGCCAGAAAGGCGGCATTCGTCAGACCGTTATGCCCAGCACCGATCACGATGGCATCGTAGGCCTTCATCGCGGAAAGTATGTCTCGGCCGGTATCTGATTGCGCCGTTCAAGGTCAATATGCGCACCCCGGCCCAGCTGCAAGCTATAGCGCGCGCCGTCGACGCTTATCCAGCCGTCGACCACGCCCGCAAACTCGCGTTCTATGGACACATTACCGATGGTCTTTTCCAAACCCCAGGACCAGGCCGAACAGTTCACCGTTCCAATCACCTGCTCGCCATCATCCTGTCGCGCAAACACTCGGGTGCCATCTTCAACCGCCGCCGGGTAGCTTGAGTGAAACGTACGCAGCAGGTATCGAAATCCATGCTGCTTTTTCGCCAGCAACGCCTGCTTGCCGACAAAGTCGATGGCATCCAGATCCACCAGCCAGCCAAGACCGACCTCCTGGGGATAACGCTCAAAACCCTCGGCCGGGTCCGCCTCGGTAGCAAAATCCCAACCCGCTACCACGAACCCACCTTCAAGGCGGCAGGCCTCCAGTGCCGCCAGTCCGTAACCAGGCAATGCCAGGCCAAGCTCACTGCGCACTTCCCGTAGCGCCTGCATCAGCGCCCCAGCAAGGGCAGGCGGACACCAGAGTTCGTACCCGAGATCTGCGGTGAACCCCATACGCGCAATTCTGACCTGCACACCGTCCAGGGTGCTCGTCGCCGCCTCATAGGGGCTAAGTTCAGGTGCCTCACTGAATCCCAGCCGCTGCATCACCAGCGCCGACCTGGGGCCCTGCACCGCCAGTCCGATCCACTGATCACTTTGCTCTTCGATGGTCAACTTGTCTGAAGCAATACCCAAACCCTTGCGAAGTGCCTCCAGGTGCGGCCGATGATCCATATCAGACGGCATCAGCAGGTAGTCATCCTCCGCAAACTTGTACAACATGGCATCGTCCTTCAAGGTGCCATCGGCATTGCATAGAACGACGTAGATACCGCGCTGAACCGGTTCACTACTGACAGGTCGGGTAACCAGGTGGTCAAGGAAAAAGGCCGCCTGATCGCCGACGATTCTGACCTTGCGCATGGGAGAGACATCGCAAAGCGCGCAGGACGAACGGATCGCCCGGTACTCCGCCTGTGGATCGCCATAGTCCTGGGGCAATACATAGTCATTCCAATTGATGTATGCAACGTTTTCTTCCGACGACGCCACAAACTCGGCGAAGTCCAAATGCCGCCGATCGAGAAAGTCGAACAACACGCTCTGTTTCATAGATTCGGCCGCCTGTTACGCAAAGAGTGTAGGGCCCGGCGCCCGATGGGTCGCATGGGCAATCGCTGACATCAAGCACTGATGCCGCCTCACTATACTGCGCTCGGACACGACCACACTCTGGCCCTATAGGGTCGGAAGCTATCGTGCGCTGGCGTTGGAAATTGCTCGGGAGCTATGATTTACTCGTCGCAGCGAACAGCCTCGGAACCGCCGCAATAGTGTCTGCTCAATCCACCTCTAGAGACGCCTTTCATCAAGCGACCGCTGCACTGCGTGAAGGGCAAGCTGGTCGCGCCGTCGATATCTGCCTCAGCGCTCTCAAGGCATTCGGTGACGACCCGAACATTCTGTGCCTGGCGGGTCAAGCGCTGATCGCCGCCCGGCGCCCTGAGGATGCGCTTGCACCGATTAAAAAATCGCTGAAGCTGTTTCCGGAGTTTGCGGGTGGCCATGAAGCCATGGCGGATCTGCTGATGGTAGAGGGACGCTTCGGTGAGAGCCTGAACAGTTATCGCCACAGCCTCGAGCTGGACCCTGATCGCTCCCACGTCGCCCGCAAGATCGAACGCGCACAGGCGCTGGCCGCCTCTGCCTCAGACACTCCTTCGGAGCAACAGGTCATTGCTGAGCTGGAACAGGCGGAGGCTTTGCAGCGCGACGGTCAACACGCCAAGGCTGAATCCATTATTCGGGGAATCCTCAAGCGCAATCCAAATCACGCAGAGGCTTTACGGCAACTGGCGAAAATGGCCGTTGAGCATCACAAGTATGAGGACGCCGAGACTCTGTTGGAACGCGCCGTTGCACGGAAGCCAGACTACGCTCGCGCCTGGCTGGACCTGTCGAGAGTGCAGACAGAACTGGGCAAATACGCCGACGCGATGCAGAGCGCCGAGCGCATTGTTGTTCTGGCACCAGAGGTTGCCGAATCCTACATCAGCCTTGCCAACGCTCAGGCTCAGTACAACCTCACCACAGAAGCAATCGACAACTACCGCAAGGCACTGGACCTCGTTCCCGGACATCCGGGGGCTTACTCCGGCCTGGCACATCAGTTGAAGACGGTCGGCGAACAAAGCGCTGCCATAGAGGCCCATCGGAACAACATCGCCGCCAATCCGACCAACACCGAGCCCTACTGGAATCTTGCCAATCTAAAGACCTTCCGCTTTGAAGATACCGAGCTCGAGGCGATGATGCACCTGCTCGCGACAGCGGAGCTGGAGCCACTGGGAGAAGCACAACTGTGTAATGCCCTCGCTTTGGAACACGAGGGGCGCAAGGAATACGACCTTGCCTTTGACTATTTCCGCCGCTGCAACGAAGCACAGCGACAGCTCGAGCGCTACGATCCGGTCGGACAGGAAATACTGATTGACTCGATCATCGAGGTGTTCAGTCGTGAGTTCCTCGAAGCGCATGCCAACCTGGGCTGCGGTAACACGGCTCCCATTTTCATCGTCGGCCTGCCGCGCTCAGGTTCCACCCTGATCGAGCAGATTCTGGCAAGCCACAGCCTCGTCGAGGGCACCCATGAGCTGAGCGATCTGCCGCAACTGGTGCAGGGGCTCAAGGACGATCACCCGGCGCGAGCGCATTTCCCGCAGAACCTGTCAGAGATGGGCGACAAAGTCTGGCGGCGTTTCGGTCAGGCATACCTGCAGTGCACCGAAAAGTACCGCAGCGAAGCCCCGCACTTCATCGACAAAAACCCCAACAACTTTGTCTACGCCGGCCTGCTGCAGCTGGCGCTACCGGGGGCAAAGATCATCAACGCACGCCGCCATCCGCTGGACAGCTGCTTTGGCAGTTACAAACAGTTGTTCGCCAGTGGGCAACCGTTTACCTACGACTTGATCGAGATCGGTGAATACTATCTGCTGTACGACCGCCTAATGCGCCACTGGCATGACGTCATGCCCGGGCAAGTCCTCGATGTCGACTATGAATCCGTGGTGGCCGACCTGGAGGGGCAGGTGCAACGCATTCTAGATTACTGCGACCTGCCCTATGAAGACAGCTGCGTCAATTTTCATCGTACGCAGCGATCGGTTAAGACGGCGAGTTCTGAACAAGTCCGCCAGCCAATCTACACAAGCTCCCTCAACTTGTGGAAGCGCTATGAACCACACCTGGACGTATTGATCGACGTGCTGGCGCCGCTGCTTGCCGATCTGCCCCGCGACGCACAGCCCAATCAAAAACCGCTCTGATACTCGGCGGTAACAGCGGGATTCTTTTCCCAATTCTTGTCCTATAGGCGAGGTAGCCAGATTGGACCGAGCGTTCAGAATGGATCATGCTTAGCTTATTGCTAGTCCGCAAGGGTCACCATAACTACACAGCAACGTAATACGACGCCCAGGAGATACTCAGCATATGCCACAGCGAAGCACGCCCCTCAGCGGCAAGCGCCGCAACCGCCGCTCGACCAAGAATTTTCGGGTGAAGCCTCTCGCAGCAGCCATATCTGCCGCCACACTGTTCGGATCAGGGTCTGCCGTCTATGGTCAATCGGGCACTGAGGCCCGATTGGAAGAAGTTCTGGTGACCGCACGCAAACGCACCGAGTCCGTGATGGACATAGCCGCGGATGTGCAGGCAC
The DNA here is from genome assembly GCA_039190425.1 of Pseudomonadota bacterium. Lineage (GTDB taxonomy): Bacteria > Pseudomonadota > Gammaproteobacteria > Pseudomonadales > Halieaceae > Marimicrobium. Next base: position 148,248 of record JBCCYE010000006.1, read on the forward strand.
TTACCGAGGAAAACATCCGTGCCATCGGCGCACGCAACGTCACCGACATCAGCCGATTCATTCCCTCCGTAAACGTGGTCGACCTGGGTGCAGGCATCACTGACGTATACTTCCGCGGTGCGGTGTCAGACCCGGGTAACTACATTGTGCAGTCCACGTCCTCTGTCTACGTCGACGAAATCTCCGTGACCACTCAAGGTCAGTCGCCGTATATTCGCATGGTCGATATCAACCGGGTGGAAGCGCTGGCCGGCCCCCAGGGGACACTCTACGGATCCGACTCGACGGCGGGCACGCTGCGCATCATCACCAATCAACCCAACTTGTCCGAACAGGAAATCGTGGTGGACGGCAGCTTGCGCGCCGGTGAAGACAGTGACGAAAGCTACGAGGGCTCAGTGGTCGTCAACTTCCCCATCGTGGAAGATACTCTTGCAGTGCGCCTGGTCGGCTTCGGCGCTGAAGATGGTGGCTTTATCGACAATGTGTTCGGACGCACCATCGAGGGTGACCGTAAAACCGATGCTGCCTTCGGCCGCTCACCCAGCGGCTGGGGCCAGATCGACAACGGCGATGTGGTCGAGGACGATATCAATGACGTCCAGGTGACTGGGTGGCGTGCCGCCGTGAGCTGGCAGATTACCGAACGCTGGAACGCCACGGGAACCGTTTTGCATCAAGAGACCGACTCCGGCTCCTACAACGCCTTCAATCCCTTCGTCGGCGATCTCGAAGTCGTCAAGTTCAACGAAGAGTATTACGACGTCGAGTACGACATCTACAGCCTGGTGCTGGATGCCGACCTCGGCTTCGCTCAGCTGATCTCCGCGACTTCCTATTACGACAGCGACAGCGATTTCGTGCAGGACGTCACCAACTACCAAAAATCCTACGCCGCCTACTACTGCATTCTCTACGCAGGCAATCCAGCGGATTTCCCCTACTACTACGCGCCACCTGAAGGTGGCGGCGTCGTGTTCGTGAATACGGATCCGGACTCCGGAGTGGGCGCAGCGGGATACTGTAACGCGCCGACGGTAGAGGGGGACTTTTTGTCGGGTTTCGCTGAGGAGCAGTCCAGCGACCGCTTCGCTCAGGAGATTCGTCTGAGCAGCCAGGGGGACACCATCGACTGGCTCGCCGGTGTCTTCTACGAAGAGTCCAACTACTCCTATACGGAGTTTTTTGGTTTTCCCACCGCCAACATCAATGGACGCGGTGGCCGGGGTGAGCTGTACCAGGAAACCGTATCCTTGAATTTTAATGAATTCCGCTATGGCGTTGACCTACCGAATGCCGTCACTCCGTTTTTCGCGGACAGCTCGACGGATTCCGAACAAATTGCTGCCTTTGGTGAGGTCACCTGGCATGCAACAGAAAAACTGGAAGTGGCGCTTGGCGCACGCTGGTTCGACCGCGACAACGAAACGCGCTATCGACAGGAGTTGCCCAATACCCAACCCGGGCAAGAAACTCAGAAACTGAAGGCGAACGACTCGGAAATCGCACCGAAACTGTCCGTATCCTACGACATCAATGACAATCAAATGGTCTATGCGCTGTACTCGGAAGGCTATCGACCCGGTGGCACCAACCGCCAGCGTGGCAATCCGACGTTTAGTCAGCAGTACGATCCGGACAAACTGATCAATTATGAGCTTGGCTATAAGGGCACGCTGCTGGAAGATGCGATGCAGGTGAGACTGACCGCTTTTTACATGGACTGGGAAGACTTTCAGCTGGAGCTGACCGATCCCTCAACCGCGCCTTGCCCAGACGATGGACCGGATGTCATTGCCGGCGTTTGCGGCCAGCCCTTCCAGGTCGCCGTAGCCAACGCGGGTGACGCGCATGTGCTAGGTGTTACGGGTGAACTGGACTGGGCCCTCACAAGCAACCTTGTGGTTGGCATCAACGCGGAATGGCTGGAAGCAGAAACCGACACGGAGATCGATGAAGGCACCTTGTTCATACCAAAAGGCTCTGACCTGCCGGTGACGCCGGAATGGACCGGCGCCGCCTGGGCAACCTACAGCTATCC